>DASTBX010000091.1:0-3956 GCA_035711645.1 Gaiellaceae bacterium | reverse complement strand
CCATGCACCAGTACTTCCACTCGAGCCAGTCGTCGACGCCGACGCTCGAGCCCTCGCGGCCGATGCCGGACTCCTTGACGCCGCCGAACGGCGCGACCTCGGTCGAGAGCAGGCCGGTGTTGACGCCGACGATGCCGTACTCGAGCGCCTCCCCCACCCGCCACGTTCGCGCGAGGTCCGTCGTCATGTAGTAGGCGGCGAGGCCGTACGGGGTCGCGTTGGCGATCGCGATCGCCTCCTCCTCCGTCGAGAAGCGGGCGATCGCGGCGACCGGGCCGAACGTCTCCTCGCGGCTCATCCGCATCTCGGGCGTGACCCCCGTGAGAACCGACGGACGGTAGAACTGGCCTTCGATGCGGTCGCCGCCGGAGAGGAGCTCCGCGCCGCCGTCGAGCGCGTCGGCGACGTGGGACTCCACCTTCTCGACCGCCGGCTCGTCGATCAGCGGGCCGACGCGGACGCCGTCGGCAAAGCCGTCCGCCACCTTCAGCGCCTCGACGGCCGGCACGAACCGCTCGAGGAACGCGTCGTAGATTCCCTCCTGCACGAGCATCCGGTTCGCGGAGATGCACGTCTGGCCGGAGTTCCGGAACTTGCAGAAGAGCGCCGCCTCAACGGCAGTCTCAAGGTCGGCGTCGTCGAAGACGATGAATGGGGCATTGCCGCCCAGCTCGAGCGAGACGTTCTTCACTTGGTCCGCGCACTGCCGCATCAGGAGCTTCCCGACTTCCGTCGATCCCGTGAAGCCGAGCTTCCGCACGCGTGGATTCGAGGTCAGCTCGCGGCCGATCTCCGGCGCGTCCTCGGCGTCTCCGGTGACGACGGAGAAGACGCCCGGCGGGATTCCGGCCTCCTCCGCGAGCGCGGCGACGGCGAGCGCGGAGAGCGGCGTCTGCTCGGCCGGCTTCAAGACCATCGTGCAGCCGACTGCCAGCGCCGGCGCGGACTTGCGCGTCACCATCGCGGCGGGGAAGTTCCAGGGCGTGATTCCGGCCGTCACGCCGATCGGATGACGGGTCGCCACGATCCGCTTGTCGACCCACGGGCTCGGGATGACGGCGCCGTCGACACGCTTCGCCTCCTCGGCGAACCACTCGTAGAAGGACAGTGCGTAGGCGATCTCGGTACGTGCCTCGGCGAGCGGCTTGCCCTGCTCGAGGACCATCAGCGAGGCGAGCTCCTCGTCGTGGTCGGCCATCAGCCCGGCGAGCCGCCGCAGCGTCGCCGCGCGCTCTTTGGCCGTCTTCCCCCGCCACGCGGGCAGTGCCCGGTCGGCCGCCTCGATCGCACGGCGGGTCTCCGCGGAGCCCAGGCGCGGAAGCTCGGCGAGCGCCTCGCCCGTTGCGGGGTTCGCCACCGCGAAGGTCCTGCCGTCGTCGGCCTCGACCCACCGGCCGTCGACGTACGCGCGATCGCGCAGCAGCGCTGGTGCTGTGGTCGCCACGCCCACGGACGATACCGCGCCGCGGCCCGCCGATCGATGATCGATCAGTCGGGGCACGAGGAAGGTTGTGCCGAGCGCCGCAGTAGAGTCTCCGGCATGGGTCCGGTCTTCGTGCGCTTCGACGACGTCCGTCCGTTCGAGCTCGCGCAGGGAGTCACCGGCAGGCCGCTGTTCGGCGAGGGCGCAATGCTGAACGTCATCGAGTTCGAGCCGGGCGCGACCGTGCCGCTGCACAGCCACCCACACGAGCAGCTGGGGCTTGTGCTGCGCGGGATGCAGGCGCTGGTCGTCGACGGCGTCGCCCACGAGCTGGGGCCGATGGAGGGGTACGTCCTCCCGGGCGGCGTCGAGCACTCCGCCTACTGCGGGGCCGACGGAGCGCTCGTCCTCGACGTCTTCCGCCCGGTGCGGGAGGACTACCGGGCCCGCTGGGAGAAGGGGGAAGGCTGAGATGGCGCTTCTCCGCAAGCGCAGGGCCGAGACTCCGCACGCCGGGCCGTTCCCGCCCGGTTGGGAGGTGCCCGCCCGCTTCAACTTCACCCGCGACGTCGTGGAGGCGCTCGGCTCGGAGGACAGCCTCCGCAAGGCGGTCACGTACGTCGACCGCGAGGGGATCGTCGACCGGCGGACGTTCGCCGAGGTCGCGAAGGATGCCGCCCGCTGGGCGCACCTCCTGCGGACGCGGCTCGACCGCGGCGACCGGGTGCTCGTCGTGCTCGGGAAGGTGCCGGCGTGGCACGGGGCGATGCTCGGCGCGCTCAAGGGCGGCGTCGTCGCCGTCCCCTGCTCCGACATGCTGCGCGCCCGCGACCTCGCCTATCGCGTCCGCGACTCGGGCGCGCGCCTCGTCGTCGCCGACCGCTCGTCCGAGGACGAGGTGCGGGAGATGCAGAACCAGCTCGACCACGCGGTCGCCGTCGTGTACCTCGACGAGGCGATTGCGGAGCTCCAGCGCTACGTCCCGCGCGCGCCCACGGAGGAGACAACGGCGGGCGAGACGGCGCTGCTCCTCTACACGTCAGGAACGACGAAGGAGCCGAAAGGCGTCGTCCACACGCACGCGTATACGTGGGCGCAGCGCGTCCAGGCGACGCACTGGCTGGACGCCCACGAGCAGGACGTGGTCTGGTGTACGGCAGGTACCGGGTGGGCGAAGTCGATCTGGAACGTGCTGCTCGGGCCGTGGTCGCACGGCGCCGAGGTCGTCGTCCACGAGGGTGACTTCGAGCCCGAGGAGCGCCTGTCATTGCTCGAGCGGCTCGGCGTCAGCGTCCTCTGCCAGGCGCCGACCGAGTACCGGATGATGGCGAAGCTCGACGGACTGGCGTCCGCGCACCTGCCGTTCCTCCGGCACGCCGTCTCGGCGGGCGAGCCGCTCAATCCGGAGGTGATCGAGCGCTTCCAGGAGTCGCTCGGGCTCACGATCCACGACGGCTACGGCCAGACGGAGAACTCACTCCTCGTCGCCAACGCGCCGGGGACCCCCATTCGGCCCGGCTCGATGGGCCTGCCGACCCCCGGGCACGACGTCTCGGTGATCGACGACAACGGCCACGTCTGTCCACCGGGCGCCGAGGGCGAGATCGCGCTGATCGGCCGCCCGCCGACGCTGTTCTCGGGCTACTGGAACGCGCGGGAGGAGACGGATGCGGTCTTCCGCGACGGCTGGTACCTGACGGGAGACCGCGCGACCGTTGACGAGGACGGGTACTTGTGGTTCGTCGGGCGCGCGGACGACGTGATCCTGTCCGCGGCGTACCGGATCGGGCCGTTCGAGGTCGAGAGCGCGCTTCTCGAGCACCCGGCCGTCGCGGAGAGCGGCGTCGTCGGCGTCCCTCACCCCGAGCGCGGACAGGTCGTAAAGGCCTTCGTCGTTCTGCGACCCGGTCACGAGCCGGGGCCGGCGCTCGCGACGGAGCTCCAGGACCACGTGAAGCAGATTACTGCGCCCTACAAGTACCCGCGCGTGATCGAGTTCGTCGACGAGCTGCCGAAGACCGCGAGCGGCAAGGTCCGCCGGGCGGAGCTGCGCGCGAGGCCCGCCGGCGCGACGGCTGCGGGCGCGACCGTCATCCAGCTACCGGAGCGCTCGCGCGAGGACGAGGCGGCCGTGCGCGCGCGGGAGGAGGCGGAGGTGGCCGCGCGCCGCGAGGCCGAGGCCAGGGAACGCGCGGAGGCCGACGCCAGGGAGCACGCGGAGGCCGAGGCAGCGGCGCGGGCCGAGGCCGAAGCGACCGCGCGCCGCGAGGCGGAAGAGCGCGCCCGCACCGAAGCCGAGGAGCGCGCCCGCGCGGAGGCGGAGGAGCAGGCGCGGATCGAGGCGGAGCTCGCGGTGGCCGCCGCCGCGGCCGCCGCCGCCGCGGAAGCCGCTCGCCGCGATGCCGAAGAGCGTGCCCGCGCAGAGGCCGAGGAGCGCGCGCGCGCCGAAGCCGAGGAACGCACACGCGCCGAGGCAGAGGAAGCGGCACGTCGCGAGGCGGAGCAGCGCGCCCGCGCGGAGGCCGAGGAGAAG
>DASTBX010000090.1:0-5165 GCA_035711645.1 Gaiellaceae bacterium | reverse complement strand
CTTCCAGGTGTCGAAGCGCCTGCAGACCTCGTCGCAGTGGCGGGTGGCGCGCGGCATCCTCGACGGTCAGAATCGCAACTCGTTCGCCGTCGCCGAGCCGCTCGTCCCCGGCGAGGAGTACGACTTCACGTTCCGGCTCTACCCGAACGACTACACGTTCTCGGCCGGAAGCCGGATCGGGGTCGTCCTCGTGGGGAGCTACCCGAGCTTCTCGGTCCCGCTCTCGACGCGGCCCGAGATCACGGTCGACGTGAAGCAGACCCGCATCGCGCTGCCCGTCGTGGGCGGGCACCGCGCCGCGATGGAATCCGGCGGCTTCTAGCCGCTCGGCATCGGGACTTGGGGCCGGCCGCCGCGCCGGCCCCGGATCCTAGGGAGCGACGTAGCGCTCCTGGATGCAGTCCTCCGCCCACGCGGCCACGGCGTCGCGCAGCTCTCCGGCCCGCTCGACGGCGTTCGGCGCCAGGACGCGGACCCGGTAGATCGTCGCCTCGGCGGCCTCCGTGAACTCGTAGCGCTGCTCGCAGACGACCTCGAGGGCGCGGAGGTCGGGGAGGAAGTCGCGTGCGAGGCGCTCGATCTCGGCCGGCGTGGCCTCGCGGCCCGCGTAGACGCCGAAGTTGACGACGAGCTCGGTGGCGCTGTCGGTGACCGGTGCGAAGAAGACGAGCTCGGGCGTGCTCATGCGCCGGTCATACCCTCTCGGGGCTCCCAGCGGAACATGCGCACGGCGACGACCAGCCCGAGCAGGCCCCAGAGGACGACCGCCGCGACCGAGGAGGCCTCGAAGGCCTCGCCGGGCACGAACGCGGCGCGAATCAGCGCCAGGAGGTAGGTGAGCGGCAGGACGTCCGAGAGCGCCTCCAGGAACGCGGGCATGTCCTCCCGGGAAAAGAAGACTCCGGAGATGAACGCCATCGGGAGGTAGATCGCGTTCACGACCGCCGAGGAGCCCTCCGCGGTGCGGACGAGCGTCGTCACGGCGATGCCGAGGGCGGCGAAGGCCGCGGCGCCGAGGAGGACGGCGAAGGCGAGGGAGGCGGGCCGCTCCGGCCAGTCGGCGTCGAGCAGGTAGACGCCGAGCAGGAGTTGGGCGACGACCTGGAGCGCGATCACGGTCACGGTCGAGGCGATCACAGCCGCGAGGTACGTCCCCGGTTCGAGCGGCGTGCCGCGGACACGTTTGAGGAGCCCGGCCTCGCGGCGCACGACGAGCGTGATCGCCAGCCCGGCGAAGGCGTTCGCGGCGACGCCGTAGCCCAGGAGCCCGATGAGGATGAAGGTCGCCGCGCTCACGCCCTCGATCGGCTCGTCCCCGTAGACCGACCCGACCAGCGCCAGCAGGAGGATGGGGAAGACGAAGCTGAAAAAGGCAGCCTCTCGGTTCCGCCAGAAGAGGCGCTGCTGGGCGCGTAGCTCGTGGAGGAATACCCTCACGGCGCCTCCTGGTGGGTGAGGTCGAGGTAGACGTCTTCGAGCGACCGCCGGTGAACCTCGAGGCCTTCGAGCTCCACCCCCTCCGCGAGCGCCTGCGAGGTGAGCTCGTGCAGGACGCGCGTAGGCTCCTCGGTCGAGAGGACGACCTCGCTGCCGTTGCGGCGGTACCGGATCTCGACGGAGGCGTGACCCGAGAGCAGCTCCTGCGGCGACCCCGTCCCGACGATCTCGCCGGCCCGCAGGATGGCGACCCGGTCGGCGAGGCGCTGGGCCTCCTCCATGTAGTGCGTCGTCAGGAGGATGCTCTTACCCAGCGAGCGGAGGCCGCGGATCGTCTCCCACGCCTGGCGGCGGGCGGCTGGGTCGAAGCCGGTCGTCGGCTCGTCGAGGAAGACGAGCTCCGGGTCGCCGACCAGGGCGAGCGCGAGGTCGAGCCGGCGGAGCTGGCCGCCGGAGAGCGTGCGCACGCGGGCGTCGCGCTGCCCGCCGAGGCCCACGAGCTCGATGACCTCCTCCGGCCGCCGCGGCGCCGGGTAGTAGCCCGCGAACAGCGCCACGATCTCCAGCACCGTGAGGAGCGGGTAGACGGCCGAGGACTGGAGGACGACGCCGATCCGCGCCCGGTAGGCGCTCCCCGCCCGGCCGGGGTCCTCGCCGAGGACGCGGGCGTCCCCGCCGTCGCGGGCACGGTAGCCCTCGAGGATCTCGACGGTCGTCGTCTTGCCGGCGCCGTTCGGGCCGAGGAGCGCGAAGACCTCGCCCGTCTCGACCTTGAACGAGACGCCGTGCAGGACCTCGCGGCCGCCGTAGGACTTGCGCAGGCCGGAGACCGCGATAGCGCTCACAGCTGGTCGAGGATAGCCGCGTCAGGCGGGTGGAGGCTCCTCCGTCGGCCGCCATGCCGCCCGCCTCCGCGCAGGCCACCACGAGAGGTCGCCGAAGAGCGCGACGAGCGACGGCACGAGGAGCGCACGGACGAGGAAGGCGTCGAGGAGGACGCCCACCGTCATGGCGAAGGCGAACTCGCGGAACTCGCGCAGCGGGATGATCGCCAGCGTGGCGAAGCTGAAGGCGAGCGCGAGGCCGGCGACCGCGATCGTCCTCGAGGCTCGCGGCGCCGCGGTCGCGAGCGCCTCGCGCACCGTGGCGTGCTCGGCCTCCTGCCAGATGCGCCCGACGAGGAACACGTTGTAGTCGGACCCTAGAGAGAGCAGGAGCACGGCCACGGCGAACGGCACGTAGTAGGTGATCTCCTCGTTGCCGAGCAGATCCTGGAAGACGAACGTCGTCAGCCCGAGAGTCGCCGTGAAGGCGAGCGCGCTCGCGAAGAGGAGGTAGAGCGGCGCCACGACGGCGCGCAGGAAGAGCATCAGCAGGATCAGGTTGACGGCGAACGCAGCCACGGCGATCCGGACGAGGTCGCCTGTCAGCGTGTCGACGGTCTCGCCGGCGAGCGCCGTCTCGCCCGTGAAGCCGATCGTGGCGCCCTCGAGCCCGCTCTCGGCCGCGAGCGTCTCGACGTCGTCCCGGAGGCGGTCGAGCGTGTCGATCGCCGGGCCGCCGTGCGGCTCGTCCTCGAGGACGAGCAGGAAGCGGGCGGCCGGCGCCGACTCGGAGACGACGAGGCCCCCGACCTCGCGGGCGGCGGCGTCGGCAGGCCCGACGACGGCGGCCACTCCGGGCTCGGCCTCGAGGCGCTCCTCCAGCGCCGCGAAGGCGCGCTCGTCCGGCGGACCTTGCCGTTGCTCGACGAGGAGCTCGGTCGGAGCGACGACGCCCGGCGCGAATCCTTGCCCGGCCGCGAGCGCAGCCTGCCGCTCCTCGGCGTTCTCGGGAAGGCCGCGGATGGCCGTGAAGCCGAGCTCGAGGTCCGTGAGGCCCCGGCTTGCGAGGACGCCCACGGCGACGGTGAGCGCGAGCACGAGGAGGGCGACCGGCTTCGACGACGCGAAGTGGGCCAGGCTCTCGGACCAGGACTCGACGCGTACGCGGCGCGGCTCTCCCGGCCCGGTCGGCTCGGTCGCGGGCGCGGACGGCCAGAAGACGGCGCGACCGCTGATAGCGAGGAGCGCGGGGACGAGCGTCAGCGAGACGGCGACCCCGACGAGGACGGTGAGCGCCATCCCCGGCCCGAACGCACGGAAGAACTCCAGCTCGCCGGCGAGCAGAGCGGCCGCGCCGCAGGCCACGATCAGCCCGGCCGTCGCGACGATGGGAAGATTCTGTGCCGTCGCGCCGCGTGCCGCGTCGAGGGGCGGCTCTCCCTCGGCGAGGTGGTGGCGCATGCCGGAGAGGAAGAAGACCGAGTAGTCGGTGACGACCCCGAGCAGGAGGACGACGAGGATCGGCTCGACATCGCTCGGCACCGCGACTCCGGCGGCCTCGCCGACCCACGCCGCGAGGCGAACGGCGACCAAGTAGGCGATCCCGGCGCCGACGAGCGTCACGGTCGGTGCGCCAAGCGCCCGGTAGTTGAGCGCGACGATGGCGAAGACGATCAGGATCGTGGCGAGAGTGACCCACGGCAGGTTGTTCTCGATCGCCTGCCACTGCGCGAGTCGCGCCGGCACGCTTCCGGTCACGCCGACGAGCGCGTCGTCCGGCTCGCCGACCCGTCGCTCGGCCCAGTCGTGCGCGGCGGCCGTCTCCTCCCCGATCGAAGTCCCCGGCTCGAAGAAGAGGTAGGTGAGGGCGGTCGTCGAGTCCTCGCGGGAGGCGGGCACGATCCCGCCGGTGTTGACGAGCGGGAGGGCGAAGCTGATGCGGTCACCCTCCTCCTCCCGCGCCTGCAGGGCGCGCTCGGCAACACGGGCCTGCGCCTCCTCGTCGAGCCCGTCCGGATCGCGCTGGACGACGACCGTCTGCGCGGTCACCGGGACCGGGAAGAGCTCGCTGGAGCGTTCCGCCGTGCTGACCGCTTCGGAGTCTTCCGGGACGAGGTCGGCGATGGAGGCGCTCTCCGCGTCCTGAAGGCTCGGAAGCCAGAGCAAGGCGGCGACCGCGGCCGCGACCCAGGCGGCGACGACGAGCCAGCGGAGGCGGACGACGATGGTGGCGAGCGTGTCGGCGAGCACGGATGCTCAACGAGAGTGGGGCCGATTCGGATCCGCACCGCCGGGTTGCCCCGTTTGAGACACTGGCCGGGATGCCGACGTATCGCTACGTCGTCGCCGACGTCTTCACCGATCGGCCGCTGGCCGGGAACCAGCTCGCCGTCTTCACCGACGCCCGTGAGATCCCGGAGGAGCAGCTGCAGCCGCTCGCCCGGGAGATGAACTTCTCCGAGACCGTGTTCGTCTATCGCCCCCAGGGGGACGGGCACGCGCGCATTCGCATCTTCACGCCCATGGACGAGCTCCAGTTCGCGGGCCACCCGGTGCTCGGGACGGCCTTCGTCCTCGCCGGCCCGCTCCAGCTTCCGGAGATCCGGCTCGAGACGGGCGTCGGGGTGGTGCCCGTGCGGCTCGAGCGCGACGAGGGTCGGATCGTCTTCGGGCGGATGCAGCAGCCGATCCCGACGGTGGAGACGTTCGAACGGCAGGACGAGCTCCTCGCCGCCGTCGGCGTCGAGTCGTCCGAGCTCCCGGTCGAGCTCTACGACCTCGGCATCCGCCACGTCTACGTCGCTCTCCCGAGCGAGGAGGAGGTAGCCGCCCTCCAGCCGGACCTCGCGGCGCTCACGCGACTGACCGGCGTCGTCGGCGTGAACTGCTTCGCCGGCTCGGGGA
>DASTBX010000089.1:0-5427 GCA_035711645.1 Gaiellaceae bacterium | reverse complement strand
GACGGCGAGCAGGGCGAGCGGCGGCAGCGCGTAGGCGCAGCGGTAGAAGGCGGCGGTGGACGGCGGCACGTCGGCGAGGCGGACGAGGATTGCCGAGAAGGCGATGCAGACCGCCCCCGCGGTCGCCATGAGGACGGGCCGGGTTCCGAGCACGGGCGCGAACGCTACGCGAAGCCGTCCGCGCCGCCGACCCCGCGTTCGCCGTTATCGTCGCGCCGTGGCCGACGCTCCCTTCGCGCCGCCCGCACTCGAGCGAGGGCCGCCGGAGCGCCGGCCGCGGCTCGGCTACGCGCTCGTCTGGTCGGCAGTCCTGCTCTGGTCGCTGAACGCTGTCGTGGCGAAGGTCGTGCTCGACTCGGCCGGGCTGTCGGCGCTCCGGCTCGCGGAGGTGCGCTCGACGGGTTCCGCCCTCATCCTCGTCGCGGCGGTCGCGATCCTCAGGCCCGCCGCCCTCCGCGCCGGGCGCCGGGAGCTCGTCTTCCTGGCCCTCTTCGGCGTCTTCGGGCTCGCCTTCGTGCAGCTCTTCTACTTCGTGGGAATCCGCCGGCTCGAGATCGGGATCGCGCTCGTCATCCAGTACCTCGCCCCCGTCTTCGTCGCCCTGTGGGCCCGCTTCTTCGTCCGGGAGCCGGTGCGGCGGCGGCTCTGGATCTCGATCGCGCTCAGCCTCCTGGGCCTCACGCTCGTCGTCGACCTCTGGGGCGGGTCGTCGCTCGACGGGTTCGGAGTCGCCGCCTGCCTCGTGACCGCGCTCGCCTACGCGGGCTACGTCCTCATGGCCGAGCGCTCGCTCGCGTCGGGCCGCGACGTGTACTCGCTCCTCGCCTGGGGATTCGCCTTCTCGGCGCTCTTCTGGGCGGTCGCCCAGCCGTGGTGGTCGTTCCCGCTCGAGCTCGTGGACGGGAGCGTGCCGCTCCTCGGGCGGTTCGACGGCACGAGCGCTCCCGTCTGGCTCCTGCTCGCCTACGTCGTCGTCCTCGGCACAGTGGTCCCGTTCGTCCTCTTCGTCAGCGCTCTCCACCACGTGCCGGCCACGCGCGTGACGATTGTCGCGATGCTCGAGCCCGTCCTCGCGGCCGTCATCGCGTGGCTCTGGCTCGAGGAGGAGCTGGGCGCGAGCCAGATCCTGGGAGGCCTCGTTGTCCTCGCAGGCGTCGTGCTCGCGCAGACGGCGCGTCCCGACGGCGAGCGCGAAACGGAAAAACGTGCCAGAATGCAGGCCGATTTCGCCCGGGAGCCGTCATGAACCGGCGATCTTCAGATAACGCTAACTGTTTCCGCACGATCTGCCGACATCCGTGCGAGAGCCTGCCGCGCATGAAGAAAACGGTTACGACAGCACTCGCCCTGCTCACGTGTGCCGGCGTCCTGACGCTCGCGGCGCCTGCCCAGGCGGCGCCGTCCTCGGCCGAACGGCGCCTCATCGCCAACATCAACAACGCCCGGGACGCGCGGGACATGCGCAAGCTCCGTGTCGGCGCCCGAATCCAGGTGGGAGCGCACCGATGGGCGCGTCACCTCAGGCGCGCCGACGCCTTCCACCACGCCCGCCTGTCGGCAGGCACCGGCGAGGTAATCGCCTGGGGCACGTGCTCCTGGTTCAACCCCGCCGGGGCCGTGCGCGCCTGGCTTCGCAGCCCTTCGCACCGAGACCTCGTCCTCCGGCGCGGCTTCCGTCGCGTCGGCGCGGGCTGGTCGCGGGGGAGCTGGCGCGGTTACGGCTGCGTCGAGATGGCCGTCGCCCGCTTCCGTTGACGGCGGCGCGCGTCCGCTAGACGCCCTCGAACAGCTCCCGCAGCTCGGACACCTTCTCGCCGCGGAGCTGCTCGCGCTCGCCCCGCTCGACGGCTCCGACGACTTCGCGGACGAGCGAGGCGAGCTCGACCGGGTTGAAGGGCTTCGTGATGTAATCGAGGCCGCCGAGGTCGATGCCGCGCGCGCGGTCGCGCAGGTCGGCGCGGGCCGTGAGGAAGACGATGGGGATCTCCCGCGTCACCGGGTCGTCGAGCAGCATCTCGGCCACCCGCCAGCCGTCGAGGCCCGGCATCATGACGTCGAGGAGGATGACGGCGGGCTGCTCGGCGCGGGCGACCTCGACGCCGCCCGGCCCGTCCCCGGCCTCGAGCACGCTCATCCCCTCCGCCTCGAGGTTCACGCGGCAGAGCAGGCGGATCGGCGCCTCGTCGTCGATGACGAGCACCCGGATCACGAGCGCGCCGCCGCCTCGACCCTCGGCTCTCCGGCGGGCTCGGAACCGGCCAGCGGCAGCTCGAACGCGAAGCGCGAGCCCCTCCCCTCCTCGGACTCGACCCAGACGCGCCCGCCCATGGCGGCGACGAGCCCTCGGACGAGGAAGAGGCCGAGCCCCGTCCCGGCCGCGCCGGTGCCGGCCTCCGTGCGGAAGAACTTCGCGAAGATCCGCTGCTGCTCGCTGCGCGCGATCCCGATTCCCTCGTCCACGACCGCGACCTCGACGGCGTCCGTCCGGCGCCTTGCGGAGAGCGTGATCGTCCCGCCTTCGGGCGAGTACTTGACGGCGTTGTCGAGGAGGTTCGTGAGGACCTGTCCGAGCTTCTCCCGGTCCGCGCGGACGACCAGCGGCCCCGGCTCGGCGTCGACGGCGAAGCTGTGGAGCCCGTCGGCATGCGCCTCCGCCGTAGCGGCCGCCTCGCGCGCGACCTCGACGACGTCGACGGCGTCGAGCGAGACCGCGAGCGTCCCCGCCTCCAGCCGGGCGACGTTCAGGAGGTCGTCCACGATCTGGATGAGGCGTTCCGACTCGGATGCGATGTACCGCAGGAAGGTCGCCCGCTCCGGCTCCGAGAAGTCGACGTCAGCCCGCATCAGCGTCTCGGCGAAGCCGTAGATCGAGGTCAGCGGCGTCCGCAGCTCGTGCGAGACGGTCGACACGAAGTCCGACTTCATCTGCTCGACGACCCGTTCGCTCGAGACGTCCCGGAACGCGAAGATGCGGCCGGCCACGCCGCCGGCGGGGTCGAGCATCTGCGCTTCCGTGAGGGCGACCCAGACCTCCTTCGAGCCGCGACGGATGGCGAGCTGGCGCTCCCCCGGCGGAAGGCCGTCTCCCGCGAAGTCGCGCTGAAGCACCTCCGGGACGAGCCGGCCGAGCGCCTCCGACGCCGGGACGCCGGTGATCTGCTCCGCCATCGTGTTCCAGAGGACGATCCGCTCGTCGCGGTCGACGGCGACGATGCCGTCCGCGATGTTGGCCAGGATGGCGCCGCTCCGCTCCTTCTCCTCGGCGACCCGCTGGTAGAGCTCGGCGTTGGCGACCGACGCCGACGCGGCGGCGGCGAGCGCGGAGAGCGACTGCACCTCGTCCTCGCGCCAGGCGCGCGGAGTCTGCGAGTAGACGGCGAGGACGCCCGAGAAGCCGCCTCCGTGCGCGATCATCGGCACGGCCACCGACGCCGCCGCCCCGCGCTCGAGTACGAGGTCGCCGCGCGCCAGCCGCGGCTGCTCGCGGACGTCGCGAACGGAGGCGGGCGCCCGCGACTGCGTCACCGCCCCCGAGATCCCGAATGCAGAGCTGGAGGAGGTGCCGGCGAGGCCCGCCGTGCCCGGGCCGTGCGCCGTGCCGACGACGAGCTCGTCCCCGTCGAGAAGCCGCATGACCGCCGCGTCGGCCTCGAGCAGCGCCGGCGCCTCGCGAGCCACCTCGTCGAGGACGACAGCAGGGTCGAGCGTCGTGGAGAAGAGGGCGCCGATCTCGGCCAGCCGCTGCGAGAAGTTCCGCGCCCGGCGCTCCGTCTCGAAGAGCTCGCTCCGCTCGAGCGCCCCGCGCGCGGCGCCGCTCAGGTGCTGGGTGAGGAGGACGTCCTCGTCGGTGAACGCGCGCTCGCCCCTGAAGAGGACGACGGCAACGAACGTCTGCTCGTGCACCCCGGCGACCGGGGCGCAGAGGAGCGAGCCGTAGCCCTCGGAGACGAGGAGACTGCGGAGCGTGGGATCGAACCGGTCGTCCTCGGCGAGGTCGGTCGAGGACAGCACCCGCTGCTCTCCCGCCGTTCGCGCGAACGGCGAGAGCGAGTCGGCGACGCCCGCGGCGAAGCGCGCCCACAGCGGCGCCGGAAGCTCGTGCGCGCCTGCGAGGACGAGCTCGTCGCCGCGCAGCTCGAGCACGACCGCGGCCGCTCCCCCCAACGCGTCCGTCGCGGCCTGCGCGAGCGCGTCGAGCGTCTGGGAGAGGGAGAGCGTGGAGCCGAGCACCTCCGCGATGCGGTAGAAGCCGCGCTGCACCTGCGCCTGGCGCCCGCGCTCCTCGAAGCTCTCCGCGTTGTGGAGGGCGAGCGAGGCGAAGCGGGCGAACACCTCGAGGACCTCGACGTCGGCCTCGTCGAAGCGGCCGGCCTCGCGCGAGCACACGCCGAGGATCCCGCGCGCCTCGCCGAGCCAGGTGATCGGTGCGCACATGACGTCGTTGAAGACGGCATAGGGCGGGCTCGGCGGCGGCTGCTCCATGGCCGCGAAGTCGTGCGTGAGCACCGAGCGGCCGGTCTCGAGAGCGCGGCCGATCGTGCCCTCGGGGGGGATCTGTCGCCCGACGTTCCACTCGGGGACGCCGACGACCGCCCGGCAGCGCAGGAGCTTGCGATCGGGCTCGAGGATCCAGCAGTCGGCGGCCTCGGCACGCGTCAGGCTCACGACCTCCTCGACGAGGCGTCGGATGACCGAGTCGAAGCGGAGGTCGCTCGTCAGGACCTGCGCCGCCTGGATCAGGGTCTCCTGCCTGCGGATCCGCCGCTCGTTGTCCCTGAGCAGGCTCGCCGTGTGGATCGCGAGACCGAGCTCGCGGGCGACCGCCTCGGCGAGCGCGATCTCGCCGGGTGCCCAGCGGCTCACGTCGGAGCGGTGCAGGGCGAAGACCCCGATCAAGCGATCGAAGACGAGAATCGGGGTCGCGATCACCGCGTTCGTGCCGATCTCGAGATGGGACGTCCGACTCCCCAGCGTCGGATCGTCGATCTCGGTCGCAGTGGCGATGTCGCCCACGGCCACGGTCCGGCGCTCTCGCGCGGCCAGGTTGAGAACCGGAAGGCGCGGCGCCACCTCGCCGACCGGCCCGATGCCGGCCGCGTCCCACTCGGCGACGACGCGCATCTCCTGGCCGGGCTCGCCGAGGCGGACGAAGCAGCGCGAGACGCCCACGGCGGCCGCGGTCTCCTCGACGGCGACCTGGAGGACGGCGTCGACGTCGAGCTCCGACCGGACGCGCCGGCCGATCGCCGCGATCAGGCGCTCGCGCTCGAGCGCGACTCGTAGAGCCTCGTTGGACCGCGTGCGGCTGAGGGCGAGCGCAGCTTCGCTCGCAAGCCCCTGGACGACGTCGAGCTCCGCGCTCGTGAAGTCGCGCCGCAGCGTGCGGGTGGCCGCGACGAGGACGCCGCCCACCTTGCCCTCCGAGAT
>DASTBX010000088.1:0-9075 GCA_035711645.1 Gaiellaceae bacterium | reverse complement strand
CCGTCACGGTCGCGTACCCCTCGCCGCCCGCGTCGGCGGTGGCGAGACCGACGCCCGGCGCCACGAGGTCCGGCTTGACGCGGCCGTCGAAGGCGACGCCGCCGGACGAGAAGGGCGCGATCTCCATGACGGCACCGTTGGCGAGTGTCTCGGCGCCGCCCAGCTCGAGGACGACTTCGTCTCCGGCGGCAGCCGCATCGAGCGCGCCGGCGCGGACGGCCTCGGGGACGGCGATCACCGGGACGGAGATCGCGTGCTGGACGTCGAGTGCGCCCGAGGGCAGCAGCGAGTCGGTCACGAGCACCGCGGCCGCGCCCGCCGCCGAGGCGTTGCGGACGCGGCGGTCGAGCGAGCCGCTTCCCGCGCTGACGACGGCCGCGTGGCCGGCGACGAGGCTGACGCCGTCCGTCCCGAAGAAGTCCCCGAGCACGTCTCCCGTGGCCGGAGTGTCCGCCGCACGGCCCGGATCGGTGAGGGTCGGCCCCGTGACGGCCCGAACCGCCACGCGCAACCGCGAGGCCGGCACGGTCGCGGCGAGCAACCGAACCGGCTCGTCGAGGACGGTATCGGAGTCGATCCAGATCCTCGCGTTCGCCTGGCGTACCTCGCGGCGGCCGTCGACAACGCCGACCGCGAGCGCCTCGGAGGCTGCGGCCGGGGCGGCGACGCTCCCGAAGCCCGGCCCGGGGCGCCCGTCGTTTCCGACCGGCGCGACGACGAGCGTGCCGATGCTCGCAGCGCCTGCAACCGCCCGCGTCTCGGGGCTGTCCGCGAAGGCCGCGTAGGGCTGGATGCCGCCGACGAGGGCGATCGCAGCCCGATCGTTCACGGCGCCGTCGCCGTTCGGGTCGACGGCGCGCTCGAGGCCGGCGAGCAGGTGGTCGCCCCTCCCCAGCACCGCCCAGCTGCCGTCGGCCGTCTCCCGCCAGCCCAGGACCCGGATCGGAAGGATGCTGGCCCCCGGAGCGGCGCCCGTGAGCCCGCCCGGCCCGTCCTTCCCGACGACGAGACCGGCGAGCCGCGTGCCGTGCGCCTCTACGACGCCGGGCTCGCCTGGCTTGGGCTCCGGCAGGACGTCCCGGTCGGCGTCCACGACGTCGAAGCCGCGGAGGACGCGCCCGCGCACGAACGGATGCTCCCGCTCGACGCCGGTGTCGAGCAGGGCGACCGTGACGCCCGCGCCGGAGAAGCCGGGGAGGGAGATCTCCGGGCGCCCCGTCCCGTCGGGCGGCAGGGAGTTCCCCACCAGCGACTCGCCGGACGGCGACGCGGGGTAGACGGTTCGGACCGGGTAGACGCCGGCGCTCCCGGGCGCCCGCTCCAGCTCGGCGAGCGCGCGCGGGCCCACGACCGCGGAGAAGCCGTTGAAGGTGCGGGTGAACACCTCGTCCCGCTCGATGCGAATGCCCCGCCGGCGGAGCCCGGCGAGCAGGAGCTGCTGCGCGCCCTCCGCCTCGGCGGTCCAGCGCTTCTGCGCACGGACGGACGGCGCCTTCTCCGCCGCGGCGAGGCGGTCGGCCAGCGAGGGGGCCGTCAGCACCACGAGGACACGCCGGCGGGCGTCGGTGGCCTCCGCCGGCCGGTCGCCAAAGACGGCGTTCCAGGCCCGGGCCGCCGTCCGCGTGAGCGAGTCGCCCGCCCCCTGCACCGTCCCCGCGAGAGCGAGGGCCGTCGCCACCAAGGCGACGACGGCGAGCGTCGTGGACCGCAGTGCGTCAGGCCGCCGAGGCATACGCATCCAGGGCAAGATAACCGGGGAACGCGATGGGCGGGGCATAGCGGGCTGCCGACGCGATCATTGCTGCGTTATCGGTACAGAGCTCGAGGGGCGCGAGCACCGCGTCAGCGAGCGCCGCCCGGAGCTCCGAGTTGGCCGCGACGCCTCCCACCACGGCGATTCGCTCGGCGCCGAGCGCTTCCGCGGCGGCCTCGGTCCGCTCCACGAGCGCGCGCACGATCGCCCGCTGGTAGGAGGCAGCCAGGTCGGCGCGGCGGCGGGCCAGCTCGTCCGCCGTGAGGTCGCGGACGGCGTAGAGGAGCGCGGTCTTGAGGCCGGAGAAGGAGAAGTCGAACCCGGGCACGCGGGCGACGGGAAACGCGTGCTCCTCGGGATTCCCGTCCCGGGCCGCCCGGTCGAGCTCGGCGCCGCCAGGGTATCCGAGTCCGAGCAGCCGGGCGCCCTTGTCGAAGGCCTCGCCGGCCGCGTCGTCGAGCGTCGTCCCGACCACCGCGTAGCTGCCGTGCTCCTGCACGTCGAGAAGGAGCGTGTGGCCGCCGCTCGCGAGCAGGCAGAGGAACGGAGGCTCGAGCGGCTCCGGCTGGAGGTAGAGCGAGGCGACGTGCCCGTGCAGGTGGTCGACCGGGACGAGCGGAAGCCGCCGCGACCAGGCGAGCGCCTTCGCCGCCGAGAGCCCGACAAGGAGGGCGCCGATCAGCCCGGGCCCGCGCGTGACGGCGACGGTCTCGACGTCGTCGAGCGAGGCGCCGGCGCCCGACAGCGCTTGCTCCAGCACGGGGCCGACCAGCTCCAAGTGGCGCCGCGAGGCGACCTCGGGGACGACGCCGCCGTAACGACCGTGCAGTTCCGCCTGGGAAGCGACGACGTTCGACAGGATGCGACCGTCGCCCGTGACGAGAGCGACGGCGGTCTCGTCGCAGGACGTCTCGATCCCGAGGATCATCCGTCCGCGGCCCCGGCCTCCTCCTCGGCGCGGATCGGATCCTTCCACATGATCAGCGCATCTTCCCGATTGTCGGTGTAGTAGCCGCGCCGCACCCCGTTCGCCGCGAAGCCGTAGCGTTCGTAGAGCGCGATCGCCGAGCGGTTCGAGACCCGCACCTCGAGGGTGTAGCCCCGCCGCGTGTCGCCCGCGGTCAGCTCGAAGAGCTCCTCCAGGAGCCGGCTCGCGACGCCCGCGCGCCGGGTGGCGGTGTCGACGGCGATGTTCATGACGTGCCAGGCGTCCACGTAGCGCGAGACGATCAGGTAGCCGACGAGCCTTCCGTCCTCGTCGAAGGCGCCGAGGGAGACCGACGACGGCTTCGCCAGCTCGCCCGCGAACATGGAGCGCGACCAGGGCGTCGGATAGACGCGCTGCTCGATGCGCTCGATGTCGGAGAGGTCGCCGAGCGTCAGGCGCCGGATGTCCAGGCGGACTCGCTGGCCGTCGATCACCGCGACAATGCCCTCTCGGCGTCAGGGACGCGCAGGTAGACGGGCTCGACCGCGTCGGGCGAACCGAAGTCGTGGGCGAGGGCGGCGTGGTGCCGCGCCCACGGGACGTGCTCCGGCGCCTCGTCGGGGGCGACGGTGCCGCCGGCCGCCTCGATCTCCTCCCGGTAGCGAACGGCGCCGTCGCCGACGTACGCCGTGCCCGGCTGGGGCGACAGCGCGTCGGCGGCCAGGCAGCGCGGCTCGCCGCCGACGAGGGTGAACACCTCGCTGCGCTTTCCGTCGAGGACCGGGACGGCTCCCGGCGCGCCCGCCGCGAGCGCGTCGAGCGTGGAGACTCCCGCCACCGGGATGCCGAGCGCGATCGCGAGCGTGCGCGCTGTCACGAGCCCCATGCGCAGGCCTGTGTAGCTCCCCGGGCCGGTGCCGACGACGATGCCGTCGACGTCGGCCGACCCCAGGCCCGCGTCGGCGAGCAGCGCCTCGACGTCGCCGAGCACGCGGACGGCCCGCGACGCCCGCTCGCCGAGGACGTCGCCGTCCCGCACGAGCGCGACCGTCGCGACCTCGGTGGCGGTGTCAAACGCGAGGACGAGCACCGGTTACCCCGATTTCCAGGGTTTTTTCGCGGCTTTCGAGAGAGATCAGTCTATGCCCGCCGTCGTGGTGCCGCAACCGCACCGCGACCCGCGCGGGAGGCAGGACGCCGGCTCCGGCCTCGGGCCACTCGACGAAGACGACGGCGTCGTCGAAGTACGGCTCCAGGTCCCCCCACTCCGCCTCCGACACGCGCCGGAAGCGGTAGAGGTCGAGGTGCGAGACGTCGGGATCCCCCGTGTAGCGGTGCCCGATCGTGTACGTCGGGCTCGTGACCGGCGCGGCGATCCCGAGCGCCCGCGCGGCGCCTCGCACGAACGTCGTCTTCCCTGCCCCCAGGTCGCCTGCGACGGTGACGACGTCGCCGGGAGCCAGCTCGCGTGCGAGGACGGCCGCGATGCGCTCGGTCTCCTCCGGCGAGGACGACTCGAGCTCGACCATCCGCCCAGGGTAGTCGCTAGAGCCTGTCCGGCGGGGCGAAGCGGTAGAAGAAAGGGCCCAGGCCGGTGCGCGAGACGGCGAAGATGACGGCGAGGAAGTCCTCGACGGCGCGGGCCGAGCCGAGGTCCCCGGCGTCGACCGGCTCGTACCCAGCGTCCGCGATGAGCCGCTCGGTGACCTCGCGAGCTCCCTCGTCGGCGGCGTAGACCATGGTCGGGCGGGACGCCGCCTCGCCGAGACGGTCGTAGATGGAGGCGAAGTTCGTGTTGAACGCCTTCGCCACCGGCCCACCCGTCAGCGACCCGACGTACTGAGCGAGGGAGTCGAACCCCGCCGGCCGGCCGCGTGTGGCGTTGGTCGCGTCGATCACCGGCACGCCCTCGAGCCCGCGCACCGAGCCGAGCGCGTCGGCGATCCTGTCGCCGGGCACCGCGAGGAGCACCGCCCCGGCGCCGGTTGCGTCACCGCCGTCCCGGCCGAGCTCCTGCACCTCGTGCCCCGCGGCGCGCCAGAGCCTCGCGAGGCCTCCGCCCACGTTGCCGCGGCCGATCACGGTGACCCGCATCGTTCCTAGAACAGGCCGAGCTGCTCGTCGGACGGCGCCGCGGCGGCGACGGCGGGCGCGGCCACCGGGAACGGGATCACTTGCGCGTCCGCCACCGGCGCCGGAGCGGCCGCCGGGCCGGCCAGGAGGGCCGGAATGCGGGAGAAGTCCTCCTCGAGCGTCTTCAGCATCGCCGGGGTGTAGAGCGCCGCGGCCGGGTGGTAGATCGGGTAGAGCGTGACGCCGCGGCCGCCGACGAGAGCCTCCTGCGGGCTCCCGTGCACGCGCGTGATGCCCGCCGGCTTGCCGGAGAGGAGCTTCGTGGCGAAGTTCCCGAGCGTCGCGACGAGCTTCGGCTGGATCAGCTCGAGCTGCCTGAAGAGGTGGCTCTCGCACGCCTCGATCTCGTCCGGCTGCGGGTCCCGGTTCCCGGGGGGCCTGCACTTGAGGACGTTCGCGATGTACACGTCTCGGCGCGACAAGCCGATTCCCTCGAGCAGCCGGTCGAGCAGCTTCCCGGCGGAGCCGACGAAGGGATACCCCTGCTTGTCCTCGTGGAAGCCGGGCGCCTCGCCCACGAACATGAGGTCGGCGTTCGGGTCGCCGACGCCGTAGACGACCTGCGTCCGCCCCTGCGCCAGCCGGCAGCGCGTGCACGCGGAGGTCTCGGCGGCGTGCGCCGCGAGCGCTTCCCGGCGGCTCAGTGCGTCGGGCTCAGCAGCCACAGCTCCCGCCGCAACAACCGCCTCCGGACACTGGTCCGCCGAAGCTCGGCTGCTCGGCGGTGCCGTGAGCCGCGAACACGGAGAGCTGGCGTGCGACCCTCGAGGCGCCGCAGTCGGGGCAGGGCGGATCGGCCGCCCGCACGCCGACGAGCTCCTCGAAATGAGACTCGCACTCCATGCACACGAACTCGTAGATCGGCATCGCCGTGGCAGTCTAGGCACGTGAGCGGACGCACCGCAACAGCCCGCTGGAGTCTTCGCGAGCGCGCCGATCTGACGGGAGGACGCGCCGCCTGGGACCGGCTCGGCGACGGGCCGCCCGTCGTCCTCGTCCACGGGACGCCGAGCTGGTCGTACGTCTGGAGGAACGTCGCCCCGGCCCTCGCCGGACGCTTCTCCGTCTACCTCGTCGACCTGCTCGGCTACGGCGACTCCGAGCGGCGGGACTGCCAGGACATGTCGGTGGCCGCCCAGGGCCGCGGCCTCGCCGAGCTGCTGGAGCTCTGGAGGGTCGAGCGGCCCGCGCTCGTGGGGCACGACGTCGGAGCCGCCGCCGTGCTTCGGGCCCACCTCGTCCACGGCAGGACCGCGGGCAGCCTCGCGCTCGTGGACGCGGCCGTCCTCCTCCCCTGGAACACACCCGCGACGCTGCACATGAAGGAGCATCTCGCCGCCTACAGGACGATGCCGGCGCACATCTACGAGCGCGTCGTAGCCGAGCACCTGGCCACCGCCGTGAGCCGCCCGCTCGCGCCCGACGCGCTAGCCGCCTACCTACGCCCGTGGCAGGGCGCCGAGGGGCAGGCCGCCTACTTCCGCAAGATCGAGCAGTGGCGGGACGAGGACATGGCCGAGATCGTCGGCCGCCTCGGCGAGATCGCCGTGCCGACGCTCGTCCTCTGGGGCGAAGAGGACGCCTGGCTGCCGCTCGACGTCGCCGACCGGCTGGCGGCCGCGATCCCGGGCGCCGACCGCGTGGACATCCCGGGCGCCGGGCACTTCTCCATGGAGGACGAGCCGGCCGCGGTGGCCGACGCGTTGCTCCGGTTCCTTGCCGAGCCCGCCTAGATCAGACAGCTCGCGCGGCCGCGCTTCACGAGGTACTGCTGATGGTAGTCCTCGGCGCGCCAGAACTCGGAGGCCGGCTCGATCTCCGTGCTGACCGGCCGGTCGTAGCGAGCCTGCACGCGGGCCTTGGACTCGAGCGCCTGCTCCTGCTGCTCGGGAGAGTGGAAGAAGACCGCGGAGCGGTACTGGCGCCCGACGTCGGGCCCCTGCCGGTTGAGCTGCGTCGGATCGTGCTCGGCCCAGAACGTGTCCAGCAGCGACTCGTAGGACACCTCGGCGGGGTCGAACTCGACTTGGACGACCTCGGCATGGCCGGTCCGGTCGGTGCAGACCTGCTCGTAGGTCGGGTTGGGAACGGAGCCGCCCATGTAGCCGACGGCCGCGTCCTTCACCCCCGGAACGTTCCTGAACGCCACCTCGACGCCCCAGAAGCACCCCGCGCCGAACGTCGCCTTCTCCGTCATGGCCTCAGCCTAGCTGGCGCGCGGGCTCGTCCGGAGGCCTGGCGATAAGGAGGTTCGGGGCCGGGCGCGGCGGGTACTTGGCGGTCGTGGAGGACGCAGCCCGGACGAAGCCGCTCGTCTGCGTGCCGGCCTCGTGGCTGCAGGCGCCGGCGGTGGACGAGGCGGTCGTGCTCGCGGCACGCGCCTGCCGGGAGACCGCCGCGCTCGCCGGCTGGCGGACGCCGTTCGCGTTCGTGACGGCGATCTGCCAGCTGACCGAGGAGCACCTCGCGACGTCCGACGAGGACGCCGCGCTCTTCCTGAGCCTCACCGCGAGGATGCTCGATGCCACGGCGGAGAGGGTCGGCGGGGACGACGTCGAGGCCGTGCTGTTCGCGAGCGCGTGCCGTCGGTGCGCCGGGGCGTGCAGGACGGCGCTCGTCAGCCTCTCTCTCGACGAGGACTAGCTACGAGCCGGCGGGATCGAGCTCGAGCGCGGCGGAGTTGATGCAGTAGCGCAGCCCGGTCGGCCGCGGGCCGTCGTCGAAGACGTGCCCGAGGTGACCGCCGCAAGCGGCGCAGTGAACCTCGGTACGGGGGACGAGGAGGCTCCAGTCGCGATCGGTCTCGACCGCCTCGGCGGCCGACGGCTCGTAGAAGCTCGGCCACCCGGTGCCGGAGTCGTACTTCGTCTCCGAACGGAAGAGCTCGGCGCCGCACCCGGCGCAGCGATACACGCCGGGCTCCTTCGCGTCCCAGTAGGCGCCCGAGAAGGCGCGCTCGGTGCCGTGCTCACGAAGGATGCGGTACTGCTCGGGGCTGAGCTCGGCGCGCCACTCCTGCTCGCTCTTCTCGACCTTCTCCGTCATCCCTCGTAGGCTAGCGACGCGCGGGTAGACTCCGTCGTGCCCGGTATCCCCACGGAACTGGAGCCCTGATGGAGTTCACGTCAGCCTGTGTGGTCGGCGCGGGACGCGTCGGCGCCGCCGTCGCCGAGCGGCTCGCCGAGCGGATCCCGACGCGCGTCACCGGACGCGAGCTCGAGACGGCCGGCGCCGATCTCGTCCTGCTCTGCGTCC
This sequence comes from Gaiellaceae bacterium, assembly GCA_035711645.1. GTDB lineage: Bacteria > Actinomycetota > Thermoleophilia > Gaiellales > Gaiellaceae > JAIBJN01. The sequence continues at coordinate 1,006 of DASTBX010000088.1, read as the reverse complement.
CGGACCGGGCCGTCCAGGACGTCGCCGCGGCAATCGAGCCGGGGCCCTGGCTCGCGCATACGAGCGGCCCGAGGAGGCTCGACGCCCTCGACCCGCACGTCCGCCGCTTCAGCCTCCACCCGCTGCAGACGTTCGTTGCGAGCCGGGGAGCCGAGCAGCTCGACGGTGCCTGGGCGGCGGTAACCGGCGAGACCGAGGAGGCGCTCGACGCCGGCTTCTCGCTGGCGGAGCTGCTCGGGGTGCGCCCGTTCGAGCTCGAGGACGACGAGCGGCCGCTTTACCACGCAGCCGCGGCCGTTGCGTCGAGCTTCCTCGTCAGCATCCACTGGGCTGCGGCCGAGCTCTTCCGCCTCGCCGGGGCCCCGCCGGAGGCGCTGCTTCCCCTCATGCGGCAGACGATGGACAACGACTTCGAGCTCACGGGCCCCCTCACCCGCGGCGACTGGGAGACCGTCGAGCGGCATCTCGAGGTCATCCACGAACGGCGGCCCGACCTCGAGCCGATGTACCGCGCGCTCACCGACGTCGCGGCGACGGTCGCGGGACGGTGACGACGACGCGGACGATCCACGAGCTCCGGAAGGCGCTCGACCCGCTCGGCGCCGGCGCCGACGTCGGGCTCGTGCCGACCATGGGCGCTCTCCACGGCGGGCACGAGGCGCTCGTCCGGCGGGCGCGCGCGGAGTGCGACGTCGTCGCCCTGAGCATCTTCGTCAACCCCGCGCAGTTCGGGCCGGGCGAGGATCTCGAGCGCTATCCGCGCGACCTGGAGCAGGACCTGCTGCTCGCCGAGGGCTGGGGCGTCGACCTCGTGTTCGCCCCGTCCGTCGAGGAGATGTACCCCGAGGGCTTCGCGACCTGGGTCGACGTGGAGGGGCTCGGCGGGACGCTCGAGGGCGCCGCGCGGCCGGGCCACTTCCGGGGCGTGGCGACCGTCGTGATGAAGCTCTTCTCGATCGTCCGCCCCACGCGCGCGTACTTCGGCCAGAAGGATGCCCAGCAGGTC
>DASTBX010000087.1:0-2947 GCA_035711645.1 Gaiellaceae bacterium | reverse complement strand
AGGTGGACGCCCGAGCACGAGCCCGTGCACCCGGCCGTGCCGATGCGCTGGCCGGCCGTGACGCGCTCGCCTAGCTTCACGCGCGCCCGCGCGAGGTGGGCGTACATGGAGACGATCCCGCCCTCGTGGCGGATCTTGACGACGAGGCCGAAGCCCGAATAGTTCGCCATCCAGCCGACCTTCGTCACGACGCCCGACTGGGCGGCACGGACCCGCGTCTCGTACCAGCCCTCGATGTCGATCCCCTGGTGCATCCGGCCCCAGCGGTAGCCGAACGGGGACCCGAACGGGCCGTCCAGCGGGATGCGCCACGTGCGCTCCCGATGGGAGTCGGAGGGAGACTCGTGGTAGCCGGCCCACGCTGCGGAAGCGAGCGCCAGGCAACAAAAAAGGCCCAGTAGCAGGGCCTTCACAGCAGACACGGCGCGGAACCTTAGCAGATCCCCTAGAAGATCTCCGGAGTCCAGGGCGCGCGCTCGGTCCGGAAGAGCGCATCCGCGCGCTCGACGGCGCCCGGCGTCAGCTCCTCGACGCGGCCGGCGAGAGCGAGCTGGCCGACCGTGAACCCGCCCAGGAAGGCGGCGCCGAGCGCGTCGACGTCCAGGCGCAGGTCGGCGGGTGCCGTCGTCTTGGAGCCGTCCAGCGTGAAGCGGGCGTCGTTCCAGGGGCAGAACGCGTCGCCGACCGCGACTACGAGGTCGCCGCCGGCGGCGTACGAGCGCGCGGCCAGCGCGGCGCCGACGTCGACGAGCCGCACCCAGACGCCGTCGCCGACGCGGAAGCCGAGCCGGGGGACGTCGGCGACGAGCAGGAGCAACGGGTGGTCGAGGGGCAGGAGGCTCGCCTTGACGCGGTCCATCCAGTCGACGTCGAGGAGGAAGCGCCAGACCGCCGCCGTCGCGGCCGGGGTCGCCGCGACGGCCTCGATCACCTGCGTGACACCGGCGGAGACGCCGTCCTCGAAGCCGAAGTTGACGCGGTAGAGCGCGTAGGCCTCCGGCCGGCCGTCCACCTCCAGCACAGTGCAGGCCTTCTCGCCGCCGCCGAAGCGGCGCCACTCGGGATCCGCGAGCAGGCGCGCCTCCCACCACTCGCGCGAACGGGAGAACATCCCCGGCGTCTCGGCGGCGACCTGGTCGTAGACGCCCTGCACGGGGCCGAGCGCCTCGTCGAGCGGGACGAGGCGCGCCTCGCCGCTCCACTCGAGCGGGTGCGCGTACGCGCCGTGCGCCCGCTGGATGTCGACGTCTCCGGTGAGCGACGCCAGCCCGTAGCCGAAGCGGCCGTAGATGCCGCCCTCCGACGCCCAGAGCACGGCGAGTGCCTCGCCCCGCTTGTGCACGGCGTCGAGCTGCGCCCGCATCAGCTCCCGCATCACGCCGCGGCGCCGGTGGGTCGGCAGGACGCCGACCACGGTCACCCCGGCCGCCGGCACGCGGCCGCCCGGGATCGTGAGGTCGAACTCGTACGCGCCCGCGCCGCCCACGATCGAGTCGCCCTCGAGCGCGGCGAGCGTCCGCCCCTCCGGCAGCACGCGCGTCACGTTCTCCCAGCGCTCGGCGGCGAGCGGTCCCGCCGAGCCGAAGTAGTGGCCGATGGGAGCGAGGGCGCGGAGGACGTCGTCGCCCTCGGCGACCCGGATCTCGAGGGTCACACCTTCTCCAGCGGCGCGTACTCGAGCATCAGCCGGCGCTCTGCGCCGTCCTGCGCGAAGCGGACGGTGACGGTGCCGTCACCGCCCATCCCGACGACGACGCCCTCGCCGAGCGTCGAATGGCGGACGCTGTCGCCGGTCGCGAGGCTCGGCGCAGACCCCCGCGGCGCGAGCGAGGCGCGCGGGGCCCCGTAGCCGGACCACGACGTGGGCCGTAGCCGCTCGCGCTCGATCTCGTCCTCGGGCAGCTCCTCGAGGAAGCGGCTCGGGCTGCGGTAGTCGCGCCCGCCCCAGAGCGAGCGCGACGCCGCGTGCACGAGGACGAGCCGCTCCTGCGCGCGTGTGAGGCCGACGTAGGCGAGTCGCCGCTCCTCCTCGACACCCTGCTCCTCGACCGAGCGCGCGTGCGGGAAGACGCCCTCTTCCATGCCGACGAGGAAGACGGCGCGGAACTCGAGCCCCTTCGCGTTGTGGAGCGTCATGAGCGTGACCCGGCTCGACTCCTCTTCGAGAGCGTCCTGGTCGGAGAAGAGCGAGATCTGCTGCAGGAACTCGGAGAGGCTCGGCTCGGGCGCCGACTCCTGGTACTCGCGCGTGACGCCGACGAGCTCCATCAGGTTCTCCTCGCGGCCCTGCGCCTCGACCGTGCGCTCCGCGCGGAGCGACTCGAGGTAGCCGCTCCGCTCGAGCACCTCCTCCAGGAGCTCCGGCACCGGCTTCTCGAGGGCGCCGGCCATGAGCGACTGCATGAGCGTGTGGAAGCGCTGCACGGCCTTGAGCGGCGCGGCGCCGACGCCTGCTTCGCCCGCGCGGCCGAAGGCCTCGAGGAGCGAGATGCCCTGGGCGTCGGCGAAGGCCTGGATGCGCGCGACGGACGCGTCGCCGATCCCGCGCCGCGGCCGGTTGGCGATGCGGGAGAGGGAGACGCCGTCGAAGGGATTGTCGATCACCTGCAGGTAGGCGACCGCGTCCTTGATCTCGGCGCGCTCGTAGAAGCGAGGGCCCCCGATCACCTGGTATGGGATCTCCTGACGCACGAGCACGTCCTCGAGCACGCGCGACTGCGCGTTCGTGCGGTAGAAGACGGCGATCTCCGCGCCCGCGAGGCCCTGATCGACGAGGCCGGCGATCTCGGCGGCGACGTAGCGCGCTTCGGCATGCTCGTCCTCCACCTCGACGACCTGCACCGGGTCGCCCTCGCCCAGCTCGCTGAAGAGGCTCTTCGGCTTCCGCTCGCGGTTGTTCGCGATGACGGCGTTCGCGGCGCGCAGGACGGCGTTCGTCGAGCGGTAG
>DASTBX010000086.1:0-9300 GCA_035711645.1 Gaiellaceae bacterium | reverse complement strand
AGTGGGGGTTGTCGGAGGTGATCCCGTAGGCGAACTCGTGCAGGTTCGTCTTGCCGACGACGGCGTAGCCGGCCTGCTCGAGCGCCGCCACGGCGCTCGCCGTTCGCGCGGGGAGGTGCCCGGCGAAGATGGCCGAGCCGTACGTCGTCTCGAGCGACGCGGTGTCGATCAGATCCTTGACGGCCAGCGCGATCCCGGCCGTCGCCTCGCCCGGCCGCGCGAGGAATGCGTTCAGGTGATCAGGACTCGAGCGCGTTGTAGATGACCGCGACGACGACGGACCCGGCCAGGAGCAGGAGTGCGACCCCGAGGAGCAGGAGGCCCAGGCGCATGTTCCGGCGGGCGAGCTCGGGATCCACTACCCGAGTACCACCGGGTCGATCGCCATCGCGACGAAGAGGAGCGCGAGGTAGGCCAGCGAGTAGCTGAAGAGGCGCCGGGCGCGGGCGGGCGTCGTCCGGCGCTGGAGGGCGAGCGCAAGCCCGACGAAGAGCAGGCCGAGGACGAGCGCCGAGACGAGGTAGACCGCACCGAGCGTCCGCCCGAGCACCGGCAGGAGCGTGATGCCGACGAGCACGAACGAGTAGAGGACGATCGAGCGCGCCGTCTCGCGCTCGCCGCGGACGACCGGGAGCATCGGGATACCGGCGGCCGCGTAGTCGCGCTTGATGAGGAGCGCGAGCGCCCAGAAGTGCGGCGGCGTCCAGAAGAAGACGATCAGGAAGAGAGCCAGCGCCGTGAGCCCGAGGTTTCCCGTGGCGGCCGCCCAGCCGACGAGCGGCGGCACAGCGCCGGCGGCCCCGCCGATGACGATGTTCTGCGGCGTCGAGCGCTTCAGCCAGCGGGTGTAGACGAGGACGTAGAAGAGGTTCCCGGCGAGCGCGAGGAGGGCGGCGAGGACGTTGACGAAGCTCGTGAGCACGACGTAGGAGAGCGCCGAGAGCGCGAGCCCGAACTCGAGCGCCCGCTCGGGCGGCACGCGCCCCGAGGCGACCGGACGGCGGGCGGTGCGCTTCATGTGCGCGTCGATGTCGCGGTCGAGGACGTGGTTGAGCGCGCTCGCGCCGCCGCAGGCGAGCGCGAGGCCGCCGAGCGTGGCCAGGGCGAGCCCCGCGGAGGGAAGGCCCTCGGCGCCGACGACGAGTCCACCCGCCCCGGTGATGAGGAGCAGCACCATGATCCGCGGCTTCGTCAGCGTCATGTAGTCGCGCCACGGGCCTGCCGGGACGGCGCGCCCGCCCCGGAAGGCGAGCGCGGTCGAGACGGCCGCCGCGGCGAGGGCGAGCGCGCCTGTGGCGACGTGGAGGCCGTCGGGCGCTCCGGCCAGGGCCGCGAGCCCGGCCGCGCCGAAGAGGCAGAGCGCCGCGACGCCGGCGGCGAGGAGATCGGGCCGGTCGGGGTGGGCGAGCCGCGCCCCGAGCAGCGTCCCGGCGAGGAGCGCGAGCGTCACGTGTGCGGCGACGTCGTGGGCGAGCCCCCACTGCCCCGTCGCCACGACGGCCGCCACGCCGGCCGTCGCCGCGAGGGCGGTCAGCCGCAGCCACGGCCCGGGGCGAGGGCTCACGAGCCGTTCTCCCTGAGCCGCTGGCGCAGGTCGCGGACCGGCCGCGAGCTGGAGACGTACGGCACGCGGTCGAAGTTGTGCGGCGCGGGCGGCGAGGTCGCGTACCACTCGAGAGTGTCCGCGCCCCAGGGGTCGTTCCCGACCCGCGTGCCGCTCCGCCAGCTCTTCGCCATGTTCCACACGAAGACGAGGATCGCCAGGGCCATGAGGAACGACCCGAGCGAGGAGACCAGGTTGTACCACTCGAACAATCCCCCGCGATCGTACGTGTAGATGCGTCGCTGCATGCCCATCAGCCCGAGCATGTGCTGGGGCAGGAAGGCGGCGTTGAAGCCGATGAACATGAGCCAGAAGTGCGTGAGCGCGAGGCGCTCGTCGTACATCCGCCCCGTCATCTTCGGGAACCAGTAGTACGTCCCCGCGAAGATCCCGAACACGGTCCCGCCGAAGAGGACGTAGTGGAAGTGCGCGACGACGTAGTACGAGTCGTGCGCCTGGTAGTCGACGGGATAGGTGGCGAGCATGATCCCGGAGAGGCCGCCCATCGTGAAGAGCGCGATGAAGCCGAGGCAGAAGAGAAGCGGCGCGCGGAACCAGAGGTGCCCGCGCCAGAGCGTCGCCAGCCAGTTGAAGATCTTGATCGCGGTCGGGACGGCGACCGAGAACGAGGTGATCATGAACCAGGCCTGGAGGTAGTCCGGCAGCCCGATCGTGAACATGTGGTGCGCCCAGACGAGCATGCTGGCGAACGCGATCCCGATGGTCGAGAACGCGATCGCCTTGTAGCCGAAGATCGGCTTCCGCGAGAAGACGGGGATCACCTCGGAGAGCATCCCCATCGCGGGGAGGACCATGATGTACACCTCGGGGTGGCCGAAGAACCAGAACATGTGCTGCCAGAGGACCGGCCCGCCGTTCTCGACCGCGAAGAAGTCGGTGCCGACCTGTCGGTCGAGGAGCAGGAGCGTCACGGCCGCCGAGATCGTCGGGAGGACGAGGACGAGGAGCACCGAGAAGGCCTCGATCGCCCAGACGAAGAGCGGGATGCGCATCCAGGTCATGCCCGGCGTGCGCATGTTGTGGATCGTGACGATGAAGTTGATCGCCCCGGCGAGCGAGGAGAGCGACGTCAGATGGAGGCCGAGGATCCAGAGGTCCTGGCCCGTTCCGGGGCTGAACTCGTCGGTCGAGAGGGGCGTGTACGCCGTCCAGCCCGAGTTGGCTGCGCCGCCGTCGGCCAGGAAGCTCGAGAGGATGACGAGACCGCCGAGGAGGAAGAGCCAGTACGAGGCGGCGTTGAGGCGCGGGAAGGCCATGTCCCGTGCGCCGATCATCAGCGGCACGAGGTAGTTGCCGAAGCCGGCGAGGATGGGGACGACGAAGAGGAAGATCATCGCGGTCCCGTGGATCGTGATGAGCTGGTTGTAGCTGTCCTCCGTCACGATCTCGTTACCGGCCTGCGACAGCTGGGCCCGCATGAGGACGGCCATGAGCCCCGCCGCGAAGAAGAAGAAGAACGCGCTGACGATGTAGAGGATCCCGATCCGCTTGTGGTCGACCGTCGTCAGCCAGCCGGTCACCCGGCCCTCGCGCCAGGTCGGGACGGCGGGCTCGGTGCGGACGGCCATCAGCGGCCCCCTCCGCCGCCCTCGGGCGGCGCCAGCGCCTCGTTCGAGCGGACGTACTCGATCAGCGCCTGCAGCTGGAAGTCCGGCCAGCCGCGCCCGACCGGCGGCATGTAGCCCTCGACGTCCGGGTTGTTCAGGCCCTCCGTCACGAGCTCCCTCAACGCCTCCTCGTTGACGAGGGTGCCGAGGCGGGCGATGGGCGGTCCGATGTCGCCGGCGCCCTCGGGGCCGTGGCACTTGGCGCACGAGGTCTCCCAGGTCGCCTCGCCGAGCGCGAGCTGCGAGTCGCCGCTCTGATCCTGGCCGCCCAGTGCCTCGAGCCGGTCGCCGAACTCCGCCTCGGAGACGACCTCGACGGTGGTCGGCATGACGGCGTGGAGGATGCCGCAGAGCTCGGCGCAGCCGCCTTCGAACGATCCCTCGCGCCGCGGCGTCAGCCGCAGCTCGTTCACCTGGCCGGCGATGGCGTCCCGCTTCCCGGTCAGGTCGGGGACCCACCAGCTGTGGTTGACGTCGTAGGAGGTGAGCTCCAGGCGAACCGGCCTCCCGACCGGGAGCACCAGCGTGTCGAGGGCGATCTCGCCGTCCGGGTAGACGTAGCGCCAGTAGAACTGGTGCCCCTCGACGCGGACGACGAGCTCGTCGGAGCGGTCGCCGCCCGTCGCCTCGACCGCGGGGCTGCGCACGAGGACGACCACCGCGATCACGACGAGGATGACGGCCGGGATGATCGTCCAGATGATCTCGAGCCGGGTGTTCCCGTGGATCTGCGGCCCTTCGGTCTCGGCGGCCGTCTCCGGGCGGCGCCGGAAGCGCAGGACGAAGAGCACGAGCGTCGCCTCCACGAGGACGAAGACGACGGCGCAGATGCCGAAGACGAACCAGTAGAGCTCGTTGATCGCCTCGCCGCTGGGGCTCCCGTCCCCCGCGGGCGCGAGGCCGCCGAGGTCCGCCGGGGCAGCGAGCGCGAGCAGGATGGGCACGGCGGCCAGCCCGAGGGCCGCGAGCGCGGCGACGATGACGACGACCGTCCTCCTCCCCATGGGACACGGCGATTCTATGCGGGCCGCGGAGAAGGGGCTTCGCCACGGATGTCACTCCGTCGGGGGAGTTGCAAATCCCCCGAATTGTGGTTCAGTGAGTGCAATCGAGCTCTTCGCCCAGCGGCGGCCGGCGGGCTCGAGGCGGTATCGCCGAAAGCTGGGAGAGGTTTTCGCGCGCCGAGGGTGGGTGCGTGGGGGACGACCCTGAGCCCCCACGCGCCCCTTCATGTTCCGTCCCGGCGGCGCGGCCGTGTCTAGGCTTGGCGAGCGATGGACGACGCCTGGACCGTTCCCCTCCCGGCAGAGGTGACCGAGCCGTTCGAGGTCTTCGTGAACGGCGTCCGGCAGGAGCCGGGCACCGACTACGAGGTCTCCGCGGGCGCGCTCCGCTTCGCGAAGCCGCTCGCCCACGAGGGCCGCCTCGGCCTCGTCCGGTGGGCGAGCATGTTCCTCGGCGTCGCCGGCACCTATCGCAAGAACGACTCGGTCGACGTGGTGTACGAGGTCGGCGGGCGCCGGACGGTCGCGTCGGGCCTGCCGATCATCCCGCCAGGCGGGCGAGCACGGCCCCCGTCCCGTTGACCGTCACCGCGGTGGGGACGAGGGCGACCCCGTACTTGCGGGCGAGGTCGGCGCGCTCCGACACGTCCACGGTCACCACGCGCCGGCCCTCGTCCCGGAGCCTCCGCTCGAGCGCCCGGCAGTCGCTGCAGAGCGGGTGCGTGAACTGGAGGACGACCTCGCCGTCCGGCGCGAGCTGGAAGTCGCCCAGCTCGACCCGGTCGAGCCGGTGTGAGCGAACGCCGCGCGCGCGGGCTCCGAGCCGGTAGAGCTCGCAGCCGGCGCAGAGGCCGGTGGCGGCGGCGAGGAGAGCGAGAGCGGCGACCAGGACGGCGAGCGCCCAGCCGAGCACCGGCAGGCCGATGGCGTGCGCGGCGGCGGCCGCGCCGAGGACCACGACGCCGATCGCGTTCGCGAACCGCGGCGGCCGCGAGTCCTCAACCGGCCCCTCCCCGAGCCGCGGCTGGACGAGCTCGAAGTACGCGAGGCAGGGCAGGCACCAGCGCCGCCCCAGCGTCAGCCCGACGGCCAGCTGGGCGGCGAGGAGGGCCAGGAGCGGCCACCAGCCCGTGGCGAGCGAGACGAGCGCCAGCGTGCCGATCGTCGCCTGGTTGAACCGCGGCGCGCGGGCGTCGATCACGTCGAGGTCGCGGTACGGGTCGGCCGTGCGCGATCGCTTCATTTCGGAAAGCGTACTGCTCCGACTAGGTTCTCGCCCGTGCGCCCGCGTGTCCACGTCTCTCGCCGGGTCCCGAAGCCCGTGCACGCCGCGCTCGCGGAGAGCTTCGACGTGAGCTTCCCCGCCTCCGACGACGTCCCCTCGCGCGCGGCGATCCTGGCCGCATGCCGGGGCTGCGTCGGGCTCGTCACGGTGCCCGCCGACCGCGTCGACGCCGAGCTCCTGGACGCGGCCGGCGGCGGCCTTCGCGTCGTCGCCAACCACGCGGTCGGGACGGACAACGTCGACGTCGAGGAGGCGACCCGGCGCGGCGTGGTCGTCGCGAACACCCCCGGTGTCCTCACCGAGGCGACGGCGGAGCTCACGATCGCGCTGCTGCTCGCGCTCGTCCGCCGCGTCGCCGAAGGCGACCGCCTCGTGCGGGCGGGCCGCCCCTGGGCGCTCGCGCCGACGTTCATGCTCGGCGCCGGCCTGCGCCGCAGGACGATCGGGATCGTCGGCGCCGGGCGGATCGGGCGCGAGGTCGCCCGCCTCGCGCGCGGCTTCGGCATGGAGGTGCTCGAGACCGGCCGCACGGTCGGCTCCGGCCGCGTCCCGCTGGCCGAGCTGCTGGCACGGGCGCACGCCGTCAGCCTCCACGTTCCGCTGACGCCCGAGACGCGCCACCTGATCGGCGCGGCGGAGCTCCGGTCGATGCGCATGGACGCCGTGCTCGTGAACACGAGCCGCGGGCCCGTGGTCGACGAGCGCGCGCTCGTCGACGCGCTGCGAAGCGGCGAGATCGCCGGCGCCGCACTCGACGTCTACGAGCGCGAGCCCCAGGTCGACCCGGGTCTCCTCGGACTCGAGAACGTGGTGCTGGCGCCGCACCTCGGCAGCGCCACGCACGAGGCGCGCGAGGCGATGGGGATGCTCTGCGTCGATGCGCTCCGGGCGGTGCTCCTCGACGGACGCCTGCCGGGCAACGCCGTCAACCCGGAGGCGCTCGCGCAGCGGCGCGAGGCCGGGTGAGCCCGCGCGAGCCCAGTCGCTATGCTCAATCCAGGGAGTGGCACCCGACGTCGACGATCTGAACAGCGGCTTCGTCCAGGAGCTGTTCGCCGAGTACCTCGCCTCGCCCGAGGCGGTGGACCCGGAATGGCGAGCGCTCTTCGAGGCGCGCGGTGCCGCGCTCCTCGAGAACCACCCCCTCGTCCGGCAGCTCCGCGAGGCGCACCCGGACGGCGGCCCCGGCAACGGAACCGTCGCCGTGCCGCCGGCCGCGGCCGAGGCGCCGCCGGACGACGTCCTCCTCGGCGGCGTCGCCGCTGCGATGTCGCTCGTCAAGGCCCACCGCACGCACGGCCACCTCGCCGCGCGGATCGATCCGCTCGGGACGGAGCCGATCGGCGATCCCGCTCTCGATCCCGACCGCCTCGAGCCGCGCCTCACCCCGGAGCTGCAGGCTCGCATCCCTGCTTCGGTCCTGCGGCTGCACGTCCCGGGCGAGACGCTCGCCGAGGCGCTCCCGCACCTCCGCGAGACGTACTGCGGGACGATGGCCTACGAGCTCGAGCACATCTCGAGCCACGAGCAGCGCATCTGGCTTCGCAAGGCGATCGAGTCCGGCGAGTACCGGCAGCCGCTCGCGCCTGACGAGAAGAAGGCGCTGCTCGCCAGCCTCTCCGACGTCGAGGGCTTCGAGCGCTACCTGCGGCGCGCCTTCCTCGGCCAGAAGCAGTTCTCCATCGAGGGCCTCGACGCGATGGTCCCCATGCTCAACGAGGCGATCGAGCTCGCGGCGGCCGACGGCGCGCGGCGCGTCGTCGTCGGGATGGCCCACCGCGGCCGCCTCAACGTCCTCGCGCACACGATCGGACGGGACGTCGAGGCGATCCTGCGCGAGTTCGAGGGCGAGCGCGTCCTGGAGGCGGTCACCGCCGACCTCGAGAGCGGGAGCGGCGACGTCAAGTACCACCTCGGCGCGGACGGCGTCCGCCGGACGAAGAGCGGCGACGTCGCCGTCCGCCTCGCCTCGAATCCCAGCCACCTCGAATACGTCGACCCCGTCGTCGAGGGGGAGACGCGGGCGGCGCAGACGGACCACGAGTCGGCCGACGGCGAGCACGACCCCGCCGCCGCGCTCGCCGTCCTCATCCACGGCGACGCCGCCTTCCCCGGCCAGGGCGTCGTCGCCGAGACGCTCAACCTCGAGGGCCTCGAGGGCTACACGACGGGCGGCACGCTGCACGTGATCGCCAACAACCAGGTCGGCTTCACGACCGATCCGGAGGAAGGGCGCTCGACACGCTACTCGAGCGACCTCGCCAAGGGCTTCGACACGCCGATCGTGCACGTGAACGCGGACGACCCGGAGGCCGCCGTCTCCGCGATCCGGCTCGCGATGGCCTTCCGCGAGCGCTTCCGCCACGACGTCGTCGTCGACCTGGTCGGCTACCGCAGGTTCGGCCACAACGAGGGCGACGAGCCGAGCTACACGCAGCCGCTCATGTACCGGTTGATCGAGGAGCACCCGCCCGTCCGCGAGCAGTACGCGCGCGCGCTCGTCGACGAGGGCCTCGTCACCGAGGAGGAGGCGGCCCGCCTGCTCGAGGAGGTCCAGGAGCGGATGCGGCGGGCCCACGACGCGCTCAAGGAGTCGATCGGCGCCGGGGGCGGCGGCGGCCGGCGCGAGCGGCGCATCGGCCGCGGAGCGGACGTCCAGCTCGACACGTCCGTGCCTGCAGAGCGCCTTTTGGAGCTGAACCAGCGGTTGCTCGACGTTCCCGAGGGCTTCCAGGTTCACCCCAAGCTCGTGAAGGCGCTCGAGCGGCGCCGCGACGCGCTCGGCGAGGAGGGGGGCGTCGACTGGGCGCAGGCCGAGGGGCTGGCGTTCGCCAGTCTCGTGGTCGAGGGAACGCCCATCCGGCTCACGGGCCAGGACACGGAGCGAGGGACGTTCTCGCACCGCCATCTCGTCCTCCACGACCCGTCGACTGGGAAGACGCATGCGCCGATCCGCCACCTCCCCGCCGCGACCGCGCCGGTGTACGTCTACAACTCGCCGCTCTCCGAGATGGCGGCGCTGGGCTTCGAGTACGGCTACTCGGTCGCGTGCCCGCGGGCGCTCGTCCTCTGGGAGGCGCAGTTCGGCGACTTCGTCAACTCGGCGCAGGTGATCGTCGACCAGTTCATCGTCTCGGGGCTCTCGAAGTGGGCGCAGAGCTCGCGCCTCACGCTCCTGCTCCCGCACGGCTACGAGGGCAACGGCCCCGAGCACTCGAGCGCGCGGCTCGAGCGCTTCCTGCAGCTCGCCGCCCAGGAGAACATCCGCGTCGTCAACCCCTCGACGGCGGGCCAGTACTTCCACCTCCTGCGCCGCCAGGCGCTCCACCCGAAGGCGCGCCCGCTCGTCGTGCTGACGCCGAAGGGCTTGCTGCGGCTCAGTGAGGCGACCTCGCGCCTCGAGGACCTCTCCGTGGGGAGCTTCCGCGCCGTCATTGACGACCCCCGCCTGGAGCCCGACCAGAAGCGCGAGGTGTCGAGGCTCGTCCTCTGCTCGGGAAAGGTCTACTACGACGTCGTGGGGCACGAGGCATACGGCGCGACGGAGGGCGTCGCGGTCGCGCGGCTCGAGCAGCTCTACCCCTTCCCCGTCGCCGCCTACGACGAGCTCCTCTCGCGCTACCCGACGCTCACAGAGGTCGTCTGGACGCAGGAAGAGCCGCAGAACATGGGCGCGTGGCGGGCGATCCGCCACAGGCTCGAGGAGGGCCTCCCCGCAGAGGTCGACCTCCGGTACGTGGGGCGGCCGTGGCGGGCCAGCCCGAGCGAGGGCTATCCCAC
>DASTBX010000085.1:0-14084 GCA_035711645.1 Gaiellaceae bacterium | reverse complement strand
CCTCGCCGCCGCGGCGAAGGTCTACCCGGTCGTCCTGCTCCCGCCGGCGCTCGTCTACGTCGCGCGGCGGCGAGGGGCCCGCGAGGCGGCCGCGGGGCTGCTCGTCTTCGCGCTCGTCCTCGCGGCGGTCGTCGTACCCTTCGTCCTCGTCGCCCCGGACGGCGTCGCGGAGTCGTTCGAGCGCCAACTCGAGCGGCCCCTCCAGATCGAGAGCCTCGGCGCCTCCGTGCTCCTCGCCGCGAAGCAGCTGGGGCTCTACGACCCCACCGTCGTCTCGACGCACGGCTCGCAGAACCTCGCCGGCGGCCTGCCCGACGCGCTGGCGACGCTCCAGACCGCGCTCCAGGTCGCCGTGCTCGTGGTCGTCTGGATCCTCGCGCTGCGCGGGCCCGCGACGCCGACCCGGCTCGCCGCCGCCTCGGCGGCCTCCGTCGCCGTCTTCGTCGCCTTCGGCAAGGTGCTCTCGCCTCAGTTCCTCGTCTGGATCGTCCCCGTCGTCCTCCTCGTCGTCCGCGGGCGAGGGGCGCTCGCGGCGTGGGCGCTTCTCGGCGCGGCGCTCGTGACGACCCAGCTCTGGTTCCCGCAGCGGTACTGGGACATGGTGGATCTCGGCTGGGAGGCGTGGCTCGTGCTCGCCCGCAACCTCCTGCTGGTGGCGCTCGCCGGCCTCCTCGTCGTTCTCAGCGCTCGACCGGGATCCGCAGGGCCTCGCAGCCCGTAGCGCGGCCGTCGGGGCCGCACTCGACGAGGACGCCCTCGATGCGGACGTCGCCGTCCGCCGGGTGGAAGCGCACCGGCATCCCCGTCTGCATCCGCCGGATGGCGAGTTCCGCGCGGACGCCGATGACGGAGTCGTGCGGACCCGTCATCCCCGCGTCCGTGATCGCCGCCGTGCCGCCCGGCTGGACTCGTGCGTCGTTCGTCTGCACGTGCGTGTGCGTGCCGATTACGGCGGTCGCCCGCCCGTCGAGCAGCCGCGCGAGGGCGACCTTCTCGCTCGTCGCCTCGGCGTGGAAGTCGACGAGCACGACGGGCGCCTGCTTGCGCGCCTCCTCGACGAGCGCCTCCGCCATGCGGAACGGGTGCACGGGCGTCGCCATGAAGAGGGCGCCCTGGAGGTTGACGACCGCGACGTTCGTCCCGTCGCGCGCCTCGGCGACCGTGAGCCCCCTGCCCGGGATGCCCGCGTCCCCGAAGTTTGCCGGGCGCACGATGCGCGGGCTCGCCTCGAGCAGCGGGACGAGGTCCCGGTGGCGCCACACGTGGTTGCCCGTCGTGAGGACGTCGGCGCCGGCGCCGAGGAGCTTCTCGGCCAGCTTCGCCGTCAGGCCGACGCCGTCGGCAGCGTTCTCGCCGTTGACGACGCAGAAGTCGACGTCGAGCTCGTGCCGGAGCTCCGGCAGCCGCTCCGTCACCGCCCGCCGCCCAGGCGGGCCGAAGACGTCGCCGATGAAAAGGATCCTCAGGGGCCCGTGAGCGCGGTGGCAGTGTGCACCTCGAGGTGCACGTGCTGGCCGTTGTCCTGCGTGTAGCGGGCGAGCCCGGCCCGCTCGACGTGCGAGAGGTCGATGACGCGGCCGATCTTCGTCCGGCCGGCCGAGACGGTGGAGCCGACCGTCAGCGCCGGATCGGCCCGGAGGTTCTCGAGCGTCACGACGACGCCCGGGTTGCCCGAGGGCTGGATGTCGATCTGGACGCCGTACGCCGTCCCGTTGACGACGTGGTCGGTGACCGCGATGACGCTTCCGTCCACCGGCGCGTAGACGTCCGTGTCGACCGGCGCCCCGACGTCGAGGCCGCCCGTCCCCGCGCCGACGCCGCCGTCGAGCACGTAGTAGCGCACGTCCGATCCGCCCGACCCGAAGAGCTTGCGGAAGAGCCGCTCGACGAGGCCCGCGTTGGCCTGGGTCCCGACCGGGTCGAGCGGGAGCGCGTCGGTTCCGGCGGCGTGGTAGCCGATCACGGTGACGCGGCTCTGGTTCACGGGCAGCTGGAGCCGGAGCGAGTCCTGCATGGCGACGATCTGCGGGCGCGGCGGGCCGGCCGGCAGGAGCCGCTCGGCGGGCGCCGGGCCGGTGATGGTCATCGCCTGGCGGTCGCCGGTGCCGAACGCGGTCAGGAGCAACGCGACGAGGCACCCGCTCGCGACGACGACGAGCGCCGCCGTGCGGCGCGCTCGGCGTGCCTTCGTCCGTGCTGCCTCCCGTTGTCTGCGGCGTGCTCGGGCTGCGAAGCCGGCGGCTTCGGTCGTAGCCATCCGCGGCACCTTAAGGGAGGTCCCCTGCGGGGGCAAACGGAACCGGCGGCGCCCTTGGAGGGCCGGGACGGGCGTCGTGCTTCCGCCGCCGCCGGGTTCCGCCGGCTCGGGCTGGAGCGCGAGGGCGCCGTCCGTCCCGAACGACCAGTCGTCCTCGAGGCCCCAGAGGTCGATGACATTCCCCCGATTTCCAGGGGATTCGTGCTCCTGGTCGAAGACGCGGTGCCCGAGCGGCATTGCTAGCCTTGCGGCGTGCTCGCCGTCCCTCATCACCCTGCCAGGGCGAGCGGACGGCCCCCGCACTCGTGAGCGCTCTCCTCGAAGCGCGTGGGATCTGCCGCAGCTACGGGCGCCATGCGGCGCTCGCGCCGACCGATCTCGACGTCCGCGCCGGCGAGGTGCTGGCGCTCGTGGGCCCCAACGGCGCGGGGAAGTCGACCCTCCTCTCCGTCCTCGCGGGAGCGCTCAGCCCCGACCGCGGCTCGGTCGTCGCCGCTCCCGGCGCCCGCCGCGTGGGCTGGGTGCCCCAGCGTCCGGCGCAGTACGGCCGGTTGACCCCGCGCGAGAACCTGGAGCTCTTCGCCCGCCTCGAGGGCGTCGCGCAGCCGTCCGAGGCGGCCGCCAGGCTGCTCCGCCTGGTCGACCTCCCCGACGACGGCCGTCTCGGCTCGGAGCTCTCGCTCGGGAACCAGCAGCGCCTCAACCTCGCCATCGCCCTCCTCGCCGACCCGGACGTGCTCCTGCTCGACGAGCCGACGGCGTCGCTCGACCCGCGCCAGCGCCGCCGCTTCTGGGACGTCGGCCAGCGGGTCCGCGACCGCGGCGGCGGCGTCGTCTTCGTGACGCAGAACCTCGAGGAGCTGGAGCGCTTCGCCGACCGCGTCGTCGTCCTCCTCGACGGGGAGGTCGTCTTCGACGGCTCCATCGCCGAGTACGAGCGCTCCCCCGACGCGGACGTGTTCGCATGAGGCGCGTCCGGCTGCTGCTGGCGAAGGACCTGCTCGTGCTGCGCCGCTCGCCGGCGCTGCTCGCGGCGCTCGTCCTCTACCCGCTCCTCTTCGCGGGGCTCGTCGGCCTCGTCGTGCGGTTCGCGTCCGACCAGCCGCGCGTCGCCTTCGTCGACCTCGACGGGCTGCCGGACGAGCTGTCGATCGCCGGCGAGAGCTTCGACGTGGAGAACGTCATCGAGCAGGTGAACGACCGGGCGGAGCTCGTGCCGATGGACGAGGAAGAGGCCGAGCGGCAGCTCGAGACCGGCGAGGTCGTCGCGGCGATCGTCGTGCCGCGCGGCTTCGCCTCGAAGCTGCGGGGGATGGTCGAGAGCCCCGAGCTCCAGCTCCGCACCGGGCGCGGGGGCCTCGCCGGCCGCTTCGAGCTCCAGACGGAGGCGCTCGTCTACCGGCTCAACCGGCTCCTCTCGGAGGCGTACATCTCGGCCAACCTCGAGTACGTGCAGCTGCTCGTCGAGGGCGGCGAGGCGAGCTTCCTCGGCGAGGAGTTCGACGTCGTCGGCCTCGAGGAGGCCGACGAGCTGCTCCAGAGCCTGCGGACGCGCACCACCGATCCCGAGGCGCTCGCCGAGATCGACGAGCTCGCGAACTTCGTCGACGAGGCGACGCTCGCCCTCGAGCAGACGGACGAGACGCTTCGCGCGACGGCGAATCCGATCGAGCTGGAGACGGACCGCCGGGCCGGACGGACGTGGCTGCTTGGCGCCCAGCTCCAGGCGTACGCGCTCGCGCTCACGCTCGCGTTCGTCTGCGTCCTGCTCGCCGCCGGGGCGATCGCCGCCGAGCGCGACGAGAACGTCGTCGGGCGGCTCGTCCGCGGCCTGGTCCGGCTGTGGGAGCTCGTCGCCGTCAAGGTGCTGCTCGGCGTCGTCGTCGCCCTGGCGCTGGGCCTCGCGCTCGCGCTCGTCTTCGGGGTCGCCGCCGAGGTGGGGGGCGTCGAGGGCGGCGGGTCGTGGACCCGCCTGCCGCTCCTCGCGCTCGGGCTCGCGCTCACGGGCGCCGCCTTCGGAGCGTTCGGCGTGCTCCTCGGCGTGCTGGCGCGCGAGTCGCGCACCGCGGTGCTCGTCGCCTTCCTCGTCACGCTCCCGCTCGTCCTCGTCGGCGTCGTCCCGGAGGGCTCGGTGGCGGCGGCCGGCTGGATCTCCGCGGTCTTCCCGTTCGGGCACGCGGTCGACTTCTTCGAGGCGGCGCTCTTCGACCTCGACCCCTGGAGGACGCTCGGCGTCGAGGCGCTCTGGCTGGCCGGGCTCGGGGCGGCGTTCGCGGCGGCCGCCAGGTTGGGCGTGCGAAGATTCCTGGCGTAGTGTCGACGTTCCCCGTCACGCGGCTGCGGCGCTTCCGCCGCACGGCTGGGCTCCGCTCGCTCGTCCGCGAGACGCGGCTCTCCCTCGACGACTTCGTCTACCCCCTCTTCGCCGTTCCCGGTGAAGGCGTCGAGCGGCCGCTCGAAGGGCTGCCCGGCATCGCACAGCGCTCGGTCGACCGCCTCTGCGACGAGGCCGAGGCGGCGCGGCGGCTCGGCGTCCCCGCCGTGCTCCTCTTCGGGATCCCGGAGGAGAAGGACGAGGCCGGCTCGGGCGCGTACGACGAGGACGGCATCGTCCAGCAGGCTTTGCGGGCGCTGCGCGAGCGCGTGCCGGGTCTCCTGCTCCTCACGGACGTCTGCCTCTGCGAGTACACGTCGCACGGCCACTGCGGGCTCGTCGGGGGCGACGAGGTGCTGAACGACGTCTCGCTCGAGCTGCTCGCGAAGACGGCCGTCAGCCACGCCGAGGCCGGCGCCGACGCCGTGTGCCCGAGCGACATGATGGACGGGCGCGTGGGCGCCATCCGGGCGGCGCTCGACGGCGACGGCTTCGAGCAGCTCCCGATCGTGGCCTACTCGGCGAAGTACGCGTCTGCGTTCTACGGACCCTTCCGCGAGGCCGCCGAGTCGGCGCCGGCGTTCGGCGACCGGCGGAGCTACCAGCTCGACGCGCCGAACGTGCGCGAGGCGCTTCGCGAGTGCGAGCTCGACCTCGCCGAGGGCGCCGACGCGATCATGGTGAAGCCGGCGCTGCCCTACCTCGACGTGCTTCGCGCCGCGCGCGAGCGCTTCGAAGCGCCGCTCTTCGCCTACAACGTCAGCGGCGAGTACGGGATGGTCAAGGCGGCCGCCGCGCGTGGATGGCTCGACGAGCGCCAGGCGGCGGTCGAGAGCCTGACGGCGATCAAGCGTGCCGGCGCCGACGTCGTCGTCTCCTACTGGACGCGGGAGCTCGCCGAGTGGCTCTGACCGAACCCGTGTCGAGATGACGCTTCGCCGACGGCTCAGGGCTTCGTCTTGACACGGGTTCCGACAGCCAGCGGACTCTTCCGGCGGGCGCGAAAGGTGATCCCCGGCGGCGTCAACTCGCCCGTCCGGGCGTGGAAGGCGGTCGGCGGCGAGGACCCCTTCTTCGCCGCGCGGGGCGATGGCGCCTACCTCGTCGACGCGGAGGGACACCGCTACGTCGACTGGGTGCAGTCCTGGGGGCCGCTCGTCTTCGGGCACGCCGACCCGGAGGTGGTCGAGGCGGTGCAGGAGGCGGCCGCGGACGGCACGACCTTCGGCGCCCCTACCGAGCGCGAGGTCGAGCTCGCCGAGGAGATCGCCGACGCAGTTCCCTCCGTGGAGCGGGTCCGCCTCGTCTCCTCCGGGACCGAGGCGGCGATGAGCGCCCTGCGGCTCGCGCGCGGAGTCACCAGGCGCGACCGCACCCTCAAGTTCGCGGGCTGCTACCACGGGCACTCCGACGCGCTCCTTGCCGACGCGGGCTCGGGGCTCGCGACGCTCGGCATCCCCTCGACGCCGGGCGTCCCCACGGGCGCCGCCGGCGACACCGTCGTGAGCGCGTTCAACGACATCGACGCGGCCGCCGCCGCGGTGGAGCGCTACGGCGAGGGCCTCGCCGCGGTCGTCGTCGAGCCCGTCGCCGGCAACATGGGGGTCGTCCCGCCGGCGCCCGGGTTCCTGGAGGCGCTCCGCGCCCTCTGCGACGCGAGCGGCGCGCTGCTCGTCTTCGACGAGGTGATCACGGGCTTCCGCGTCGCGCGGGGCGGCGCGCAGGAGCTCTACGGGGTCCGCCCCGACCTGACGATCCTCGGCAAGATCGCGGGCGGCGGCCTCCCGCTCGCGGCGTTCGGCGGCCGGGCCGGGATCATGGACGAGCTCGCCCCCGCCGGCCCCGTCTACCAGGCGGGCACCCTGTCAGGGAACCCGCTCGCGACGGCCGCCGGGCTCGTCGTCCTCCGGCGCCGGCGCGACCCGGCCGTCTACGAACGGCTCGAGGAGGCCGGAGCGAGCCTCGAGAACGGCCTTCGCGAGGCGGCGGGCGACGAGCGCGTGTGCGTGCAGCGCGTCGGCGCCATGGCGACCCTCTTCTTCCACCGCGGGCCCGTGCGGAGCTTCGCCGATGCGTCGGCGAGCGACACCGCGCGCTACGGCGCGTGGTTCCGCCACCTGCTCGCGCGCGGCGTCTACGTCGCGCCCTCGCAGTTCGAGGCGCTCTTCCCCTCGACGGCGCACGGCGAGGCCGAGATCGAGGCGACCCTGGAGGCGGCGCGTGAGTTCTTCCGCGGCTAGCGCCCCGGTCTGGGAGGTGATCGCCCGGGAGGCCGGGCTCGAGAGCGCGCTCTGGGCGGCGGCTCTCCGCTCGCCGGACGAGCGCGAGGAGTTGCCCGTCTTCTCCCCGCTCGGGCCGGGCCGGTTCACGTTGGGGCTCGAGTCGATCTACGAGGGCTACCTCCTGCACTACGGGCGCCCCAGGCTCTTCGCGCCCTCGGACGGCGACACGGCCGTCCTGCTCGGGGACTACCTCTACGCCCACGGCCTCGTGCGGGTCGCGGCTCACGGCGAGGTCGCCGTCGTCGCCGACCTCGCCGAGCTGATCTCGCTCTGCGCCCAGCTCCGAGCCGAGGGCCGCGAGGGGGACGGGGCGGCCTGGGCGGGGACGGTCGCGCTCCTCGGCGCGGGCGACCCGCGCCTCGAGACGGCACGTGCGGCCCTGCGGCTCGACGCCGACGCACGCCCGCTCCGTGCCCTCGCGGAGCTGGAAGCAGGGCCCGAAACGGTCGCGGGCGCTCTCGCCCTTCACGCCGACCGGGTCGAGTAGGATCGGGACGCGATGAGTGCCTTGCTGAACGCGCTTCTCCTCGCCCAGGAGGAGAAGTCGATCGCCGAGGAGGGCCGCGACATCATCCTCTCGATGCTCGTCGTGGGCCTCATCTTCCTGAGCGTGATCGCGCTCGGCCAGCTCAGCCGCTGGCTGAGCCACCGCCGCGGCCGCGGCCACTAGCGCGCCGGCGCTCGGGCCCCGACCGGCCGGATAGACTCGAAGCGGTGCCTGTCGCCGATCTGCGCTCCTGGATCGACCTGCTCGAGCGGGAGGGGGAGCTCGTCAAGGTCGAGGCCGAGGTCGACCCGTACCTCGAGGTCACGGAGATCACCGACCGCGTCGTCAAGCGGAGCGGGCCGGCGCTCCTCTTCCTGAACGTCAAGGGCTCCGCGCACCCGCTCCTCATCAACCAGTTCGGCACGGAGCGGCGCATGAGCCTCGCCTTCGGCGAGCCCAGCCTCGACGCGGTCGCGCGCAAGCTCGAGGCAGTCGTCGAGATGCAGCCGCCGCAGGGGCTCGTGGAGAAGGTGAAGGGCCTCGGGAAGCTGAAGCGCCTCGCCGACTCGCTCCCGAAGACGGTCTCGCGCGGCGTCTGCCAGGAGATCGTGCTCGAGCCCGACCTCGACGCGCTGCCCATCCAGCACTGCTGGCCCGGCGACCCGGCGCCCTTCATCACCCTCCCCGCGGTCTTCACGAAGGACCCGCGCACAGGCGTCCGCAACGTCGGCATGTATCGGATGCAGAAGATCGACGCGCGCTCCACGTACATGCACTGGCAGGTGCACAAGGACGGCCGGGCCGACTGGCTCGCCTCGGAGGGCTCCATCCCCGTCGCGGTCGCGCTGGGCCTCGACCCGGTCACCGCCTACTCGGCGAGCGCGCCCCTTCCGAAGCACATCGACGAGCTCATGCTCGCCGGCTTCCTGCGCGGCGAGGCCGTCGAGCTCGTCAAGTGCAAGACCGTCGACCTCGAGGTGCCGGCCAACGCGGAGATGGTGCTCGAAGGCCGCATCGAGGCCGGCGAGGTCGGCACGGAGGGGCCGTTCGGCGACCACACGGGCTACTACTCGCCGCCCGAGCCGTTCCCCGTCTTCCGGCTCACGGCGATGACGATGCGCCGCAACGCGATCTACCCGTCCATCGTCGTCGGCGTCCCACCGGCCGAGGACGCCTGGCTGGGGAAGGCGACCGAGCGCATCTTCCTGCCGGCGATCCGGATGACGGTCCCCGAGATCGTCGACTACGACCTGCCTGTGGCCGGCGCCTTCCACAACTGCGTCATCGTCTCCATCCGCAAGGCGTTCCCCGGCCACGCGCGCAAGGTCATGTACGCGATCTGGGGACTGGGGATGCTCTCGCTCTCGAAGTCGGTCGTCGTCGTGGACGACTTCGTCGACGTCCACGACTACGAGCAGGTCTTCTTCCACGTCTGTGCCAACGTCGACCCGAAGCGCGACGCCGTCCTCACGGAGGGGCCGCTCGACCAGCTCGACCACGCGGCGCTGCTCGCCTGCTACGGCGGCAAGCTCGGTCTCGACGCCACGCACAAGTGGCCGGAGGAGGGAGCCCGTGACTGGCCCGAGCGGATCGAGATGACGCCTGAGGTTCGTGACGCCGTCGACCGGCGCTGGGACGAGTACGGAATCGACCGGGCGCCGTCCGGCAACGGCCGAATTTCACGGGTCTTGAAGCAAACGGTACGTCGTTGACAGGATCGAGCGAACAGGGGAACAATGCGCGCGCTCGTAACAGCGAGGATCTGAGGGAAGGAGCCGGGTGGCGGACGAGCTAGAGCGGCCGGGGGAGCGTCCGGAGCACACGGAGTCCGAGGTCCATCTCCCTTCGCCGACGATCTGGCCGTTCGCGTTCGCCGCCGCCGTCGCGCTCATCCTCCTCGGCCTCATCGTCAGCCTCCCGGTCGCGGCCGTCGGCGTCGTCCTCGCCGTCGTCTTCGGCTTCCTCTGGATCCGGCAGGCGACCCGCGAGCTGCGCCGCGAGCCGGAGCCCCTCGAGGCGCCCTCCGCGCCGGCCGAGGTCGCGGACGAGGAGGAAGAGCTCGGCCGCGAGCGCTACACGCGCTCGAAGTTCCTCGAGGGCACCACGCTCGGCCTCGGGGCTCTCATCGGCGGGATCGTCACCGTGCCGGTGCTCGGCTTCGCCGTCGCGCCCGCCTTCGTCGACCAGGAGTATCCCGACGTCGACCTCGGCCCCCTCGACAACTACCCCGAGGGCGAGTGGGTGATCGCGACCTTCACGAGCGAGCCCGAGGACGGGACCGTCTCGCGCCGCACGGCCTTCGTGCGCAACAACGGGCTCAGGGATCAGGTCCCGAGCTACACGATCATCTCGAACCGCTGCGTCCACCTCGGTTGCCCGACGCAGCCGCAGGGGCCCCCGGGCGACGTGACGGAGACGGAGACCTCGAGCGCACCGGTCACGCTCCAGCCCTCGCAACCGTCCGGGTTCGGCTGCCCCTGTCACGGAGGCGCCTACGACATCGAGGGCAACCGGACCGCGGGGCCGCCGGTGCGGGCGCTCGACCGGTACGAGTACTCGATCGTCGACGGCAGCCTCTGGCTCGGAAAGCCGTACAGCGTCAGCCACGTGGAGGGTGAGGGGGCACAGGCGACGGTCTTCCGTTACGAAGACGCTGCCGACCCGGGGGTCCACATGGACGGTCCCGAGCAGATCCTCTACCCCTACGTCCCCTGATGGCGCGGACGAAGTCGAAGCGCCGGCAGCAGCTCGAGCAGATCGTCGTCTACCCGCTCGACTGGCTCGAGGAGCGCTCGGGCTTCGTCGGCGCCGTCCGCTACTTCCTCTTCCGGAAGGTCCCGCACGACACGAACTGGTTCCACACGCTCGGCTCGGCGACGCTGACCGCGTTCATCGTCCAGCTCGTCACCGGAGTGATCCTCGCCTTCTACTACAAGCCCTCGCCGGACGAGGCGTACGCCTCCATCCAGACGATCACGAACGACCTGACGCTCGGCTGGCTCGTGCGCGGGATGCACCGCTGGGGCGCAAGCGTCTTCATCATCCTGCTCTTCCTGCACATGGGGCGCGTGTTCCTGTTCGGCGCCTACAAGTATCCGCGCGAGCTGAACTGGCTCCTCGGTGTCTTCATCCTCGTGCTCGCCATGCTCGAGGGCTTCACGGGCTACCTGCTGCCCTGGGACCAGACGGCATACTGGGCGACCGTCGTCGGCATCAACCTGAATGCGACCGCTCCGTTCGCCGGGCCGTTCCTCTCAGACTTCCTGCGCGGAGGCCAGGAGATCGGGACCAACACGCTCTCGATCTTCTACTCCATGCACATGCTGCTGATACCCGGCGGCCTCATCGGCCTCATCACGCTGCACATCTACCTCGTGATCCGCCTGGGCGTCACCTCCCCGCCGTGGTCGAAAGACCCAGCCGGCATGGAGCACACCGAGGTCGTCACCGCGAAGCGCGGGCTCGTCGAGCCCCGGCCGCGCGGGAACGGAGGCCCGCCGCCGTGAGCAACGAGCAGGAGCGCGCCTACTTCAAGCGCTACAAGGAGGACGTCGAGACCCGCGGGAAGCCCTTCCACCCGTGGGCGATGTTCCACGACACGGTCATGTCGCTCGTGGTCGTGTCGGTGATCGTCGCGCTGGCCTGCGTCTGGTACTTCACCTCCGGCGAGGAGGCCGGCGACTCCGGCATTCTCGGCCCGCGCTATACGGAGGAGGCCGACCCGGGGACGACCTCGTTCATCCCGCGGCCGGACTGGTACTTCTTCTTCCTCTTCTACCTGCTGCGGATCTTCAAGTGGCCCGAGTCCGTCGTGCTCGGGACGGTCGGCATCCCGACGATCGCACTGATCCTGCTGCTCATGCTCCCCTTCGTCGACCGGCGG
The DNA here is from genome assembly GCA_035711645.1 of Gaiellaceae bacterium. GTDB lineage: Bacteria > Actinomycetota > Thermoleophilia > Gaiellales > Gaiellaceae > JAIBJN01. The sequence continues at coordinate 2,801 of DASTBX010000085.1, read as the reverse complement.
CGCGAGCGGCGGCTCCTGCGCCGCCCCGTGGCGGTCGTCGGCGCGCTGCTCGTGATCGCCTCGATGGGCATCCTCACGTACAAGGGCGCGACGGCCGAGGAGTCGCTCGCCTCGGAGAACGTCCAGCTCGTGGACGAGTGGGTGCAGGAGCAGGGCCTCTCGGAGGAAGGTGAGCAGGGGGCGACGCTCTTCGCGCAGTCCGGCTGCCAGAGCTGCCACACGTACCTGGGCTCCGGGTCGGCCAACCTCGGCGCTCCGGATCTCTCCGACATCGGCGCCTCCGGCCAGAGCGCCGAGGAGTTCGCCGCCTACATCGCCAACCCCGCCGAATTCGGCAACCAGGTGATGCCGGCGTACGCGTCGCTCGGCGAGGAGAACCTGATGCTCCTGGGGACGTTCCTCGCGGAGTCGACGGGCGAGGGCGGCGGCGAATAGCCGCCGGGCCCGTGCACGTCTTCCTCGGGATCACCGGCGCCTCCGGCGCCCCGTACGCGCGCCGGCTCCTCCAGGCGCTCGCCGCCGGCGGCGCCGAGGTCGGCGTCTGCCTCTCGGACGCGGGCGTCCAGGTCTGCGGAGCCGAGCTCTACGGCGACCTCTCCCTCTCCCGCGAGGACGTGACCGCCCGTCTCGTCGAGGGTCTCGACGGGGTCACGGTCGTCGGCCTCCGCGACTACACGACGCCGTACGCGAGCGGCTCGGCCCGCGTGGACGGCTACGTCGTCTGCCCGTGCTCGATGTCGACCGCGGCCAGCATCGCGGCCGGGGCCATGGCGAACCTCGTCCACCGCGCGGCCTCGGTCGCCCTGAAGGAGGAGCGCAAGCTCCTACTCGTCCCGCGTGAGACACCGCTCTCGACCATCCACCTCGAGAACCTCCTGCGCCTGCGGCGGGCAGGCGCGACGGTCGTGTTCGCGGCGCCGGGCTTCTACCATGCGCCCCAGACCGTCGACGATCTGGTCAACTTCGTCGTGGCGCGATGTCTCGACCAGCTGGGAATGGACCAGACGCTCGTGGGCCGGTGGGGGCAGTGACCTCCGGCACGCTCGCCCCCGCCGCCGTCGAGGCGATGTTCGACCGCATCTCGCCGGTCTACGACGCCATGAACCGGCTCATGACCGCGGGCCTCGACCGGCGCTGGCGCAGGCTCGCGGCCGAGGCCGTCGTCTCGGCCGGGGACGAGGTCCTCGACGCCTGCTGCGGCACCGGCGACCTCGCGCTCGCCGCCGAGCGGGCCGGCGGCAAGGTGACCGGGCTCGACTTCGCCGAGCGGATGCTCGAGCGTGCCCGGCGGAAGTCGTCCTCCGTCACCTGGGTGCGCGGCGACCTCCTCGCTCTCCCCTTCGCCGACCAGACCTTCGACGCGGCGACGGTCGGGTTCGGAATTCGTAACGTCGCCGACCTCGAGAGCGGCCTACGCGAGCTGGCGCGCGTGCTCCGCCCGGGCGGTCGCCTCGGCTGCCTCGAGATCACGCGACCCCGCGGCGCGCTCCGGCCTTTCTTCCGCCTCTGGTTCGACGGGCTCGTGCCGCTCGCCGGCAAGCTGATTCCGGGCGGGGCCGCCTACGCCTACCTTCCCGCCAGCGTGCGCCGCTTCCCGGGCCCCGAGGACCTCGCGGCGAGCATGCGCCGTGCCGGCTTCACCGACGTCGAGTGGCGGCTCTTCGGCGGCGGCATCGTCGCCCTCCACACTGCGAGGATTCCGACGTGAACGCGCTCGCGACCGTCCGGGCCGCACCGGGCCTCGACGAGTATCTCGACCGTCTCGAGGAGCGGCTTCTCGACTCGGTCGCCTCGCATCCGGGGCTCGTCGGCGCGATCGGCACCGAGACGCTCGGGGCGGGAGGGAAGCGCCTGCGGCCGGTGCTCGTCTTCCTCTGCACGCCCCGCGGGAGGCGAGGCGGGGAGTCTGCGGTCGCGGGAGGCGCGGCGGTCGAGCTCGTGCACATGGCGACGCTCGTCCATGACGACCTGCTCGACGGCGCCGCCCTCCGGCGCGGCCGGCCCACCGCCTGGGCGGAGCACGGGGCAGACGCCGCCAAGGCGGCGGGCGACTTCCTCTTCGCGCGCGCCTTCGCGGAGCTGGCCTCGACGGGGGACGCGGCCGCCGTCGCGGTCCTCGCCGACGCGGCTCTCGCGCTCGCGCGCGGCGAGGCGCTCCAGCGCAAGCAGGCTTATCGCCCCGACACGACCGTGGAGGACTACCTGCGGCGCTGCTCGCTGAAGACGGCGAAGCTCTTCGAGGCCGCCTGTCTCCTGGGCGGCGGCCGCGCCGAGCTGGGCGCGTTCGGGCTCGCCCTGGGGGTCGCCTTCCAGATCGCCGACGACATCCTGGACTGCACCGGCGACTTCGACACGACGGGGAAGGCGCCCGGCGTCGACCTCCGCGACGGGACGCCGACCTTGCCGTTGCTCCTGGCCGCCCGCGAGGACAGGGACGTCTGGAACGCGCTCGCCGGCGCGGACGTCCCGGACGCGCTCGAGCGGGTCGCCGGGACCGAGGCGCTGGGAGCCGCGCGCCGGCTCGCCCTCGAGTACGCGGCAGCCGCCCGCGCCGCGCTCGACGGCGAGCCCGATCACGCCTCGCTGGAGGCCCTCACGCACCTCGTCGTCGACAGGGAAGGCTGACGGACGTGGCCGTCGCCACCGAGCAGCGCGCCCTCGACGAGATCCGCGAGAAGGTGGAGGTCAACGAGCGCCTCTCCTACGAGGACGGCCTCACGCTCATGGAGTCCGACGACTTGCTCCAGCTCGGCGAGCTCGCCGTCGAGGCGCGCCGCCGCCGCGGCGGCACGGACGACGGC
>DASTBX010000084.1:0-3106 GCA_035711645.1 Gaiellaceae bacterium | reverse complement strand
AGCGTCCGCGCCTTCCAGATCTGCTCGGAGGGCCAGCGACGTGCCCACCAGCGCTCGGGCAATCCCGGGAAGCGGTGCGGCTCACCGGCCTCGGGCGCCTGCACCTCGACGAGGTCGAGCACCTCGAACCCGGAGCGGGTGAGCAGCCGGATCCAGTCGCCGTAGCCGAGGTGAAACTCGACGGAGTCGTCGTCGGGCCACTCGAAGCGGTGCATGCCGAAGTACGGCCGGAGCAGGTCGGCGCCCGGCGGCATGGCCTCCTCCTCCTCGCTCGTGCACAGGATCGCCAACGTCCCGTTCACCAGGAAGACGAGCTCGCCGCCCGGCCGTAGCAGCCGCGCCGCCTCCGGCACCCACCGGTACGGGTCCGCCCAGATCGAAGCGCCGTACTCCGAGACGGCCAGGTCGAAGCTCGCATCGGGCAGCGGCACGGCCTCGGCGCTCGCCTCGAGGAGCGGGAACTCGAGCCGGAAGCGCGTCTGCATCGTCCTCGCGGTCTCGAGCTGAGCGGGCGTCACGTCCACCCCGACCGGCCGGGCACCGTGCCGCGCCAGCCACGCCGAGACGTACGCCGTTCCGCAGCCGAGCTCGACCACGTCGAGACCGGCAAGCGACTCCGGGAATACGCAAAGCTCGGCCTCCGGCACGCCCCAGACGCCCCAGGAGAACTCCTCTCGCGCCCACGCCAGCGGCGCCCAGTCCGCGTAGTCCGGCGCCCACCGTGTCCATTGCTCACGGTTTCGTCGCGCGTGCTCCGAGATCGTCACGGCTTCCTCGCCTTCCAGATCTGCTCCATCGGCCAGCTCCGCGCCCACTCGGTCTCCTCGGCCGTCCGGTAGGTCGACGCGGCGCCCGCCGGCGGTCGGATCTCGCGCAGCTCCTCGACGACGAGGCCGCTCGCGCGGAAGAGCCGAATCCACTCGCCGTACGGGAGCTCGAACTCGGTGTGGCCCTCCGGGTCGTCGATCCGGTGAAGGTCGAAGTAATCCCGTTGGAGCGTCGTCGTCAGCCGGTCGTCTGCGGGCGACCAGCAGAGCGCCTCGAGCGGCGTTCCACCGCTGAAGGCCAGGAGTCCTCCCGACCGGAGCAGGCGAGCCGCCTCCGGGACCCAGCGGTGCGGGTCGGCGAAGCGGTTCCCGCCGTGGTCGGCGAAGACGACGTCGAAGCTCCCGTCGGGCAGCGGTACCGACTCGGCGCTGGCGCACACGAGGGGGAAGTCGATCCCGGCCGCCGCCAGGGCCGAGCGCGCGTACTCGAGCTGGCGCTCCGAGAGATCGAGGCCCACGACCCGGGCACCGCGGCCGGCAAGGAGGATCGACCACTGCGCGGCGCCGCAGCCGAGCTCGAGGACGTCCTTGCCGGCGACGTCTCCGAGGATGCGCAGCTCGTCCTCGGGGAGCTGCCAGATCCCCCAGCGGGGCTCGGGCCGGCCGATGTGCTCTCGGTGCGTCGCCTGGTAGGAGTCGGCACGGGTGTCCCAGCTCCTCCGGTTCCGCGCTACGTAGTCGGGAAGCTCAGACAAGCTCTCCGTCGGAGAACCAGAGCGCGATCTCGCGCCCGGCCGACTCGAGCGAGTCGGAGCCGTGCACGAGGTTGTCCGGCATGGCGAGGGCCAGGTCGCCGCGGATCGTGCCGGGAGCCGCGTTCACGGGGTCCGTCGCCCCCATCGTCGTGCGCACCACGGCGACCGCCGAGTCGCCCTCGAGCACGAGCGCGAGGGTCGGCGACGAGGTGATGAACTCGACGAGCTCGCCGAAGAACGGCTTCTCCGTGTGCTCGGCGTAGTGCCGTGCGGCGAGATCGCGGTCGACCTGCACGAGCTTCGCCGCGCGCACGCTCAGCCCGCGCTGCTCGAAGCGGCCGAGGATCTCGCCGGCGAGGCGGCGCTGCATCGCGTCCGGCTTGATCAGGACGAGTGTACGTTCCGCCATTCGCGCCTCCGCCGCTCCTCCGCCTCCTCGCGCTTCTTCGCCTTCCAGAAGATCCAGCTCACGAAGCCCAGGACGACCACGGGAATGATCATCGCCACGAGGGCGACAATCGACAGCACGAGCGAGCCGCCGTCGTCCGGCCCGTGCATCTGCCCGAGCAGCTCCACGCCGCCAGGTTAGCCCGAAAGGTTCTCGACGGCTCGCGGCGACTCGACCGGCGTCTCGCAGAAGGGGCAGATCTGCCAGAGCGGCTCGAGCGGCTGCTTGCAACGCCGGCAGGCCTCCTTGAGCTTCGTCGTGCAGACGGGGCAGGCGAGGAAGCTCGGCTCGATGGCGGCCCGGCACACCGGGCACCGCTCGGCGGTGTCGAGGCTCTCCTCCATCGCCTTGATCTCGAGCTCGCGCTCGCGCACGTCCTCGAGGTACTCGGGCGGCCGGAAGAACATGTAGAGGAGCGGCCCCACGAACGGCGGGAAGATGCCGAGCGCAACCGCCATCGCGAGGAGCCACGGGTCCTCGATGCGCCGCCGGGCGTCCTTGTAGACCCAGTAGGCCGAGGCGAGCCAGAAGACGACGAGGAAGAAGAGCGTGACGTTGCGGATGACGAGCCAGACTTCCGAGTCGAAGAAGTCCCGGAAGAACTCCAGCGGGTCGCCCTCGTCCTCGGTGGTCGTCGTCTGTGCGAAGAGTATGTGCGCTCGAATCACAGGAGAATCTTTCCTACGAACCACCCGGCGCCAAACGAGATCGCCACGATCGCGAAGAGCACGACCGCCGCGAGCACGAAGACACTCAGCCGCTCGCCGACGCTTGCCATGGTAGACGCGAAGGTCGGACGGAGGCGAGGTCCGCGAGCAGGTAGAGCGACCCGGTGACGAGGACGGCCCGCTCGTCGCCCGCGATCTCCCGCGCGCGCGCGAGTGCCTCGGCGGGGTTCTCGACGGTCTCCACCGCCTCGAAGTACGGCTCGGCGAGGCCCGCCAGGTCCCGAGCGGGCAGGCCGCGCGGGTTCGACGAGGCCGTCGCCACGAGCCTGGAGCCGAGCGCCGAGAGGGCGGCCAGCATCCCGGCCGCGTCCTTGCCGCGGAGGATCGACGCGAGGACGACGTAGTCGGCGCGCGGGAGGCGCGGCAGGAGGTAGCCGACCGCGGCGAGGTTGTGGGCGCCGTCCCAGA
>DASTBX010000083.1:0-15191 GCA_035711645.1 Gaiellaceae bacterium | reverse complement strand
TGCTCGGCGTCCCGCGCCTCGACGTCGTCTGGGAGAACCACCCGGGCCACTTCTGGCTCGTCCTCGCCGCAGCCGTCCTCAGCTTCGGGCTCGGGTTCCTGATGGCGGAGTCGGCCGGCCGGCGCGGCGACGCGCGGGTGCTCCTGATCGCCCTCGCGTTCCTGACGAGCTCCGGCTTCCTCGCCCTGCACGCCCTCGCCACGCCGGGCGTCCTGCTGGACGCGTCGAACGCGGGCTTCCAGATCGCCTCCGCAGTCGGGCTGCTGCTCGCGAGCGGGTTCGCGGCCGCCTCGGCGCTCCCGCTCTCGCCCGACCGGGCCCAGTGGCTCGTGCGCAACCGGCTGCTGCTCTTCGGAGCGCTCGGGGCGGCGCTGGCCGCGTGGGCGGCGATCGCGCTCGGGACGCTGCCGCCGCTCGAGGAGCCGATCACTCCCGAGGAGGCGCGCGACCCGGTGCTCGGCCTCTGGGTGGCGGGCGCGGTGCTCTACGGCTATGCGGCCTACCGTTTCGCCCGGCTCTACGCCGTCCGGCGCACGCCGGTGGCGCTCGCCGTGGTCGCCGCATGGGTGCTGCTCGCCGAGGCGATGCTCGCCGTCGCGATCTCGCGCAACTGGCACGCGAGCTGGTGGGAGTGGCACCTGCTCATGCTCGTCGCGTTCGCCCTCGTGGCCCGGAGCGTCTGGCGCGAATGGCGGCGCGAGGGCGCCGAGATCTTCGCCGACCTCTACGAGGAGCGAACGCTGGGGCGGCCCGAGGACCTGAGCGTGCTCTTCGCCGACCTCCAGGGCTTCACCACGTTCTCGGAGCGGACGCCGGCCGACGAGGTGCGTGCGATGCTGAACGAGTACTTCGCCGCCGCCGCGCCTGCCGTCGAGCACGAGAACGGCGAGCTCGTCCAGACGAGCGGCGACGCCGTCTTCGCGGTCTTCAAGGGCCCCGGGCACGAGGCGAGGGCCGCCCTCGCCGCGCTCGAGCTCCAGGCCGCCACCGGCCGGGTCGCCGCGCGCCATCCCGGCTGGCCGCGCTTTCGCGTCGGCGTCAACTCCGGCGAGGCGCACGTCGGGCTCGTGCGGGCGCCCGGCGCGCGCACCTTCACCCCGACGGGCGACGTCGTGAACACCGGGGCCCGCCTCGAGGGGCAGGCGCGCGCGGGCGAGGTGGTGATCGCCGAGCGCACGCGGGCGGCCCTCGGAGGGCGCGCGGAGGTCGAGGACCTCGGCGAGCTGCCCGTGAAGGGGAAGGAGCGGCGCGTGCGGGCGTTCGTCCTACGCGCGCTGGCGCCGGACGGGGACGAGCGCGAGCAGCGCCTGGACGACGAGGATCGCGAAGGCGAGAGCTAGGGCCGCTGTCGCAGCGGGCGGCACAGTGTCCTCCGCCACCGCCGGCGCGCGCGCCGCAGCGCCGAGGACGACGGTGACGACGAGCAGCGAGGCGAGGGCCGTCTGGAGCCGTCCGAGCGCGTCGGCACCGGCGCCGTTCACCGTGTCGACGACTCGCGCGAAGAGGACGAGCCCGGCGATCGCGGTCAGCGGGACGCCGAGGACGAGCAGGTAGAACGAGACGGCCGCGAGGCCGAGGGCGTCGGAGACGGCAGTCGCGAGGAGGAGAGCGCCGGCCACCTCGACGGCCATCGCGTCGGCGCCGCTGCACGTGTCCCGCATGAGCTTCCTGTTCGCCGCTCGGCGCCGTTCTCCTCCGTTACGCTGGCCGCCAGCGCGGGAAAGGAGGCGGCATGGCGGATACGGCGGTGACCTGGCTCGGTCACGCGGCCTTCCGGGTCGACAGCCCGGGAGGAAAGCGGATCTATCTCGACCCCTGGCTCGGCAACCCGAAGTGCCCGGAGCCCGAGCGGAGCCCGGAGCGCGTGGACGTGATCGCGGTCACCCACGGTCACGGCGACCACGTCGGCGAGACGGTCGACCTGGCGAAGCGGTTCGGCTGCCCCGTCGTCGCCCAGGTGGAGCTGCGCGAGTGGCTGGCCCGACAGGGCCTCGAGGAGGAGACGACCGAGGCGTTCAACAAGGGCGGGACGGTCGAGAAGGCGGGCATACGCTTCACGCTCACCGACGCGAAGCACTCGAGCGCGTGCCCGGACGGGACGTACGCCGGCGAGGCGGCCGGCTTCGTCGTCGAATTCGAGAACGGCACGACGATCTACGTCGCCGGGGACACCTGCGTCTTCGGCGACATGCAGCTGATCGGGCGGATCTACCAGCCGGACGTCGCCGTCCTCCCGATCGGGGGTCACTACACGATGGACCCGCAAGAGGCCGGGGTCGCGCTGGAGCTGCTGGGGGTGAAGCGCTGCATCCCCTGTCATTACGGCACCTTCGAGCTGCTCGCGGGCACGCCGGACGAGCTGCGCGAGCGCGCGCCGGGCGTCGAGGTGATCGCGCCGGAGCCCGGCGAGACGGTGACCGTCTGATGGGACCCCCGGCGCGAAAGCGGTGGTTCGGGGCGACCGGCCGGCAGGTGCCGGAGATCGCCGTCGAGGGCGAGGACGAGATCCCGCTCGGCGAGGCCCTCGTTCTCGAGGGCGTCGAGGACGAGCGGAGCCTGCGCGAGGCTCACGCCGCCGGCACGCCCGTCGTCGTGCGGGCCGCGGACGAGGAGGGCGTTGCCCGCGCACTGGCGCGCCCGGAGGTCGCCTGCGTCCTAGTCCCGGCCGACCGCCGGGACCTGCGCGAGCTCGACCTCCGCCGGATCACGTACGGCGCCTGACGGGCCCGCCCGCCGCCGTCGAGCTCCGGGACGGGTGGAGGACGTCGGGGCGCGTCAGGTGCGGAGGAGCGGCAGCGGCTTCACGATGCCGACGCCCTGCTCGCGGCGCGTGGCAACGACCGCCTCGGCGAGCTCGACGACGGCCCGCGAGACCTCCGCTTCGGGCTCCACGAGGACGATCGGCTCGCCCGCGTCGGCGAGCTCGCCGAGCCGCGGGTCGAACGGGATCCGCCCGAGCAGCGGCGCCTCGACCTCGGCCGCGAGCGCCTCGCCCCCGCCGGAGCCGAAGAGCGCCTCCTCCGACCCGTCATCGCGGCGCAGGTAGGACATGTTCTCGACGACGCCGAGCAGCCGCATGTTCGTCTTCCGCGCCATCTGGGCGGCACGGACGGCGACCTGCTGGGAGGCGCGGTGCGGCGTGGTCACGACGAGGGCCTCAGCCCGCGGGAGCAGCTGCCCGAGCGAGATGGCGACGTCGCCCGTGCCCGGAGGCATGTCGACGACGAGCGTGTCGAGGTCGCCCCAGTGGACGTCGGAGAGGAACTGCTCGAGGGCGCGGTGGAGCATCGGGCCGCGCCACATGACCGGCGTGTTCTCGTCCAGGAAGAAGCCGATCGACATGACCTTGAGGTCGCCGCGCACGGGCGGCACGATCATCTTCCGCTCGTCGTCGCCGACGGCGACCGGCCGCTGGCGGATGCCGAGCATGTGCGGGATCGAGTAGCCGTAGACGTCCGCGTCGAGGACGCCGGTCCTGTGTCCGAGGCCGGAGAACGCGGCGGCGAGGTTGGCCGCCAGCGACGACTTGCCCACGCCTCCCTTGCCGCTCGCGACGGCGAGCACGCGGGTGGACGCGTCCACCGAGATCCCGGGCGTGCGCTCGGCGACGCCGCCGCGCAGGCGCGTCGTGAGCGCCGCCTTCTCCTCCGGCGTCATGACGTCGAAGGAGAGCTCCACCTCGTCGACGCCGTCCAGCGGCAGGAGCTGGCGGTCGACCTGCTCCTGAAAGCTCGCCCGGAGCGGGCAGCCCGGAACGGTGAGCGCGATCGTCACGCCGACGCGCTGCCCTTCGACGGACACGTCTCGCACCATGTCCAGCTCGACGACGGAGCGGCCCAGCTCGGGGTCGATGACGCCCTCGAGCGCGCTCATGATCTGTTCTCGCGAGATGGCCACGGACCTAGGCTAGCAGCGGGTTCGAGCGCCGCCCCGGGGTCACGGGCGAACGAGGATTCTGCGCCCGCGCGCGTAACGTGAGGCGCGTGCCCGTGAGCCCCACGGTTCTCCTGCTCCTGCGCTGATGGACGCGCGCGTGCTCCTAGTCGAGGACGACCCCTCCATCCGCGAGACGACGGCGCTCGGGCTCGCGGCCGCCGGGCTGCGCGTGACGACGGCGGCGGACGGCCGGGAGGCCCTCCTGCGCTTCCGGCAGGTGCCGTTCGACCTCGTCGTCCTCGACCTCATGCTCCCCGAGCTGGACGGCTACGAGGTATGCCGTGAGATCAGGAAGTCGAGCCGGGTGCCGATCGTGATGCTCTCCGCGCGCAGCGACACCGTCGACGTCGTCGTCGGCCTCGAGCTCGGCGCGGACGACTACGTGACGAAGCCGTTCGAGCTGGCCGAGCTCGTCGCGCGCGTGCGCGCGGCGCTCCGCCGCTCGGCGGAGGACACGAGCGACGAGCGGATCAGCCTCGCCGACCTCGAGATCGACCCGGTCGCGTTCAGGGCGACCAAGGCGGGCCGGGAGCTGGAGCTGACCGCCACCGAGTTCCGGCTCCTGCTCGAGCTCGCTCGGCGGCCCGGGCAGGTCTTCACGCGCGAGCTCCTGCTCGAGCGCGTCTGGAACTACGAGTACCTGGGGGACTCGCGGCTCGTGGACGTCGCCGTGCAGCGCCTGCGGGCGAAGGTCGAGGACGACCCGGCCCGTCCGACCCTCATCCGCACGGTGCGGGGCGTCGGCTACCGCTTCGAGCGCGGGCGATGAGCGAGCGTCCGCGCAGGATCCAGCCCGGCCGGCTGCGGCGCCGTCTCGTTCTGGCCGTCGCGCTCACCGCGGGGCTCGCGGCCGCAGCCCTCGCGGGCGGCTCCTTCCTCCTCGTGCGCGACGCCCGCCTCGACGACTCCGTCGAGCGCGCTCTCGACCAGTCGCGCTTCAACCTCGTCCTCACGGGCGAGATCCTCCCGGTGGAGGGGCCCGAGAGCCTCCTCGCCGCGCTCCAGCTACGCGGGGGCTTCGAAACGGTCCTCCTCGCCGACGGCGAGGCGCACCCGTCGAGCCTCTCGCTGGGCGAGGAGCAGATCCCGCCCGGCGTCCGAGAGCTCGTCGCCACCGGCCAGCTCGCCTACGAACGGACGACCGTCGCCGCTACCCGCTACCTCGTCGTGGGCGGGCAGGTGCCCGGGTCGGAGGAGGACGAGGCGTACTTCTTCTTCTCCGAGGAGGAGCTCTGGGACGAGCTCGCCGAGCTGCGCACGATCCTGCTCGCCGGGCTCGGCGTCGTCGTCGTCCTCGGTGCGCTCGCCGGCTTCGTGCTCGCCCGCCGGACGCTCGCACCCGTGGCACGGGCGAGCGAGGCGGCCCGCTCCCTGGCGGAGGGGCTCTTGGCCACGCGCCTGCCCGTGGAGCGCGAGGACGAGTTCGGCGCCTGGGCGACGTCGTTCAACGAGATGGCCGAGGCGCTCGAGGCCAAGATCACGGAGCTCTCGGAGGCGCAGGCGCGCGAGCGCCGCTTCACGGCGGACGTGGCGCACGAGCTGCGCACGCCGCTGACCGCGATCGTCAACGAGGCGTCGCTGCTCGGCGAGCACGTCGACCGCATGCCGCCCGAGGCGCGTCGCCCGGCGGAGCTGCTCGTCGCCGACGTGGCGCGCCTGCGCGACCTCGTCGAGGACCTGATGGAGATCTCGCGGCTCGACGCCGGCACCCAGCCGCTGCGGCCGGAGCGGGTCGACGTCGGCTCGCTCGTCGCCTCGGCGCTTCGGGCGCGCGGCTGGACCGAGCGCCTCCGCCTCGACGCCGACGAGGTCGTCCTCACGACCGATCCGCGCCGCCTCGAGCGCATCGTGGCCAACCTCGTCGGGAACGCGCTCGAGCACGGCGGGCGAGAGGTGGCCGTCCGCGTCGGCAGGGACGGCGTCGGCGCCTTCGTCGAGGTCTCGGACCGCGGGCCCGGGATCGCCCGCGAGGACCTGCCGCACCTCTTCGAGCGCTTCTACAAGGCCGACCGGGCGCGGGCGGGCCACGGCACGGGGCTCGGCCTGGCCATCGCGCTCGAGAACGCGCGCCTCCTGGGCGGCGACATCGCCGTGGCGAGCGGCCCCGGCACCGGTTCCCGCTTCACCCTCCGCCTCCCCGTTACGTAACCGTTACGCGCCGGTGAGGGCGGCGTTGCCCGGGCGCGGCACGCTGGACGTGCAGCGTTCCCCAAGGAGGCAGACATGAAGAGGCTTCTCCTCATCCCGGCACTCGTCCTCGCGGCGGCGCTCGGCGTCCTCACCGCGAGCTGCGGCTCGAACGGCGACGCGACGCCCGCCGGTCCCGTTCCCCCGCCTCCCGAGAGCACGACCGGCTCGGCGACCGAAGAGGTTCCGCCCCCGACGACCGCGAGCGACGACGGCGACACGGTGGAGGACGACGGCGACGGAGGGACAGTCACCTACCAGGTCTGGTGGGCGAATGACGACGGCCTCTTCGTGAGCTACCGCACGCAGGCCCGGACTCCACGGGTCGGCACGGCGGCGATCGAGGCCGTGCTCGCCGGGCCCGAGAGCTTCGAGCGCGACCACGGGCTCTCGACGGCGGTGCCCGAGGGCACCCAGCTCCTCGGGCTCACGATCGACGACGGCATCGCCCGCGTCGACCTCACGTCCGAGTTCGAGTCGGGCGGCGGCACGGCGTCCATGCAGATGCGGCTCGCCCAGATCGTCTACACGATCACGCAGTTCCCGACCGTGAAGGGCGTCGTCTTCAGCCTCGACGGCCAGCCCGTCGAAGTGCTGGGCGGCGAGGGGATCATCATCGACCACCCGCTCACGCGCCGGGACTACGTCGACCTCTTGCCGCCGATCCTCGTCACGGCGCCGACGTTCGGCGCCGTGGTGCAGAGCCCGGCCGTCGTCCGCGGAAGCGCCAACGTGTTCGAGGCGAACGTGACGGTGAAGATCCTCGACGCGAACGAGCGGGTGATCGCCGAGACGTTCACGACGGCGACCTGCGGCACCGGCTGCCGCGGCGACTACCGCGTCGCGGTTCCTTTCGAGGTCGACGCCGGCCAGGACGGCTGGATCGTCGTCCACGACGACGACGCGGCGGGCGCGGGCCGGCCCCCGCACGAGGTCCGCATCCCGGTCCGCCTCGTCCCCTGACGCGAAGGAACGCGTGCGTCGGATCGTCAAAAGGCCGGAGATGACCACCGCCGCCGCGCTGGGCCCCTCCGTCGACGTCCCATCCGGCGTGGTCGAGCGGGCCCGGCGCGGCGACCAGGAGGCGTTCGCAGCCGTGATCCGACACTACGACCCCGGGCTCCGCGCCCTCGCCTACCGGCTCCTCGGAGACCGCGACCTGATGGACGACGCCCTCCAGGAGGCCTACGTGAAGGCGTTCCGCGGCCTGCCGCGCTTCCGCGGCCGCTCGCGGCTCGGGACCTGGCTCTACCGGATCGTCTACAACGCCTGCCTCGACGAGCTGAAGCGACCGGGCCGGCGGCGGTCGGTCCCCTACGAGGACGTGGAAGAGTCGCCCGGGGCGTGGGCCGATCCGGGCGAGGCCGTCGCGCGCCGCGCCGACCTGGCGGAGGCGCTCGCGCGCCTCGCGCCGGAGGAGCGCGCCGCCGTCCTGCTCGTCGACGCGCAGGGCTTCGACTACCGCGAGGCGGCCCGCGTCCTCGGCGTCCCCGAGGGAACCGTCGCCTCCCGCCTCAGCCGGGCCCGGGCGGGCCTGCGCTCCCACCTCGGAGGCCAGGCGGCGTGACGCGCTACCGCGACGAGGGGCTCGGCGCCGCTCTCCGCGCGCTCGAGACGCCCGACCACCGTCCCGAGTTCTACGCGGACCTCCGCCGGCGGCTCGCCGAGGAGCGGACGGCGGGGCGGGCCGCGGCGCGGAGGCGCCGGCTCGCGCGGCGCGCCGACGTGCGCTGGGGCATCCGCCTCGCCTTCGCGGCGGCGGTCGCGGCCGCGATCTGGCTCGCCGCCGGGCTTCCGGACGACGCGCCGGAGGTCGTGCGGCCGGAGCCGGCCACCGCGGCGGAGATCCAGGCGAGGGTGCGCACGGCACTGGCGAGCGCCGAGACGCTCACGGGCGAGCTGGTCGCCCGGGGTCCCGGCTTCGAGGGCGCCTACGGCTGGAAGGGGACGCAGCGCTGGCGGTTCGCGCTGACGGCGCGCGGCGACTTCCGCCTCACGGGGCTGACGCTGGAGGAGAACGTCGCCTACGACGCCGAGCGGGGCGTCCAGCGCTCCCTCAACCCGAGCGCGAGCCTGGGCGGCGACGGGCCGCTCTTCGCCTCCGAGCGCAGGGGCCTCGCGCCCGGCCCGCCCGACCCGGCCCCGATCGACCCCATCCTCGAGAACGACTACGGCGCCTTCGTCCGCGCGCTCCTCGCCGCCGAGGACCCGCGCGTCCGCGAGGCCGCCTACCGGGGGCGGCCGGCCTGGCGGCTCGACGTCCCGGCCGCGGTCAACCAGATCGTCCCCGAGCACTCCGGCGACCGCTTCGCGATCTGGGTCGACCGGGAGACGGGGATCCCCGTCCGGGTGCTGGAGCTGAAGAACGGGCAGCCGCTCGACGAGCTGCGGATCGAGAAGCTCGCCGTCGACGAGCCGTTGCCGCGCAGGACGTTCGCGCTGAGCTTCCCGGAGGGGGCTGAGGTCATGCGAAGCGACGAGGGCTTCCGGCGGGTGTCCCTCGACGAGGCGGCGGCCGCCGTCGGCTACGCCCCGCTCGTCCCGGCCTGGGTGCCGGAGGGCTTCGAGCTCGCCGAGGTCACGGTTGCCCCGGGTGTCGGCTCCCCCACCGGCGTGGAAGCGGGCAACCCTCCCTCGACGGACGTCGTGTCGCTCTCGTTCCGGCGCGGGCTCGACCAGCTCCTCGTGACGACGCGCCTCCGTCACGTGCCGGGCCGGCCCGACGCGTGGAGCGATCCGCTGGCGACCGGCGAGGGCTACGTCGACGAGCCCGAGCCCGTCCGCCTAGGCAGGGGCGCGCTGTCCGGTGTCGAAGCGAATGTCCTCATCGTGCCGCAGAACGTCCCGCATCTGTGGGCTCAGACCGACGACCTCGTCGTCACCGTCGGCGGCGGCGTCTCGCGAGCCGAGCTCCTTCGGGTCGCCGAGTCGCTCGAGGGGAAGGCGTGATCTACCGCCGCTACCGCGTCCGGCGCACGGGGAGGCTGCTGGCGACGGCGCTCGTGCTCGTCACGCTCGCCTTCGTGGCGGCCGGCGCGGCCGCCCGGGTACAGCGGAGCGCCGAGACCGTCCCGAGAGTCGTCGCGGACGGCATCACGGCCGCCGGCGTCGACCTCTCCGGCCTCACGGAAGCCCGCGCGCGCAAGCGCCTCGAGCGGTTCGCCGCCCGGCCCCTCACCCTCACATTCCGCGGCGAGAGCTGGCGCTTCACCCCGCGGACGCTTGGCGCTACGGCGGACGTGGAC
The DNA here is from genome assembly GCA_035711645.1 of Gaiellaceae bacterium. Classification (GTDB taxonomy): domain Bacteria; phylum Actinomycetota; class Thermoleophilia; order Gaiellales; family Gaiellaceae; genus JAIBJN01. The sequence goes on along the minus strand of DASTBX010000083.1, from coordinate 5,823 downwards.
GGCGCCGTCCGCGACGCGCTCGCCGCTCCGGCGGGCTCGGAGGTGCGCCTCGACGTCGCGGTGAGCCAGGGGCGGCTGAAGCGGTGGGCGAACGGGTTCGCGCGCGACTTCGACCGCGCTGCCCGCAACGCCGGGATCGAGCTGCAGGGCCTCCGGCCGGTCGCGAGGCGCGCTCGCTTCGGACACAGCGTCTACCGCTCCACCCTCCGGACGATGGTCACCAGCGCGCTCCGCTCCAAGGACCACGGGCCCCTGCAGCTTCCCGTCGAGATCCTCCGCCCGCGTGAGACGCTGGACGACCTCGGCCCGGCGATCGTCATCCGGCGCGCGTCGAACAGGCTCATCCTCTACCGCGGCGCCGGGCCGAACGGCATGCGCGTGGAGCGGAGGTTCGGCGTGGCGACGGGGATGGCCGCCTACCCGACCCCGCTCGGCAGCTTCACCGTCGTGGACAAGCAACGCGACCCGTGGTGGTATCCGCCCGACTCGGACTGGGCCGCGGGCGCCGAGCCCGTCCCGCCGGGACCGGGCAACCCGCTCGGCACGCGCTGGATGGGGCTCTCCGAGCCGCTGATCGGCATCCACGGAACGCCCGACGCCGCTTCGATCGGCTACTCCGCCTCGCACGGCTGCGTGCGCATGCTCGTGCCCGAGGCCGAGTGGCTCTTCGAGCGGGTCGAGGAGGGCACGCCCGTCTTCGTCCTCGACGCCTGAGCCGGCGAGGTCAGCGCGCGGCCGCGGCTCGTCAGCTCACGACTGCGCATGCCCCCTCGCCCGCTCGAGCAGGGCGGCCCGCTGCCGCGAGTTCGCCGTCAAGAGGGCGGCCCGCTCGAACTCGGCCCGGGCCTCGTCGGGGCGGCCCAGCTTGTCCAGCAGGTGGCCGCGCACCGTCGGCAGCAGGTGGTAGCCGTCGAGGGCCGGCTCGTCCCGCAGGCACTCCACGATCTCGAACGCCTCCCGCGGGCCGAACGCCATCCCTACGGCCACGGCGCGGTTCAGCTCGACGACGGGCGACGGCGTCAGGGCGGCGAGCGCGTCGTAAAGGGCGACGATACGGTCCCAGTCGGTCTCCTCGGCCGCACGGGCGCGTGCGTGGCAGGCGGCGATGCCCGCCTGCAGCGTGTACGGCCCCAGCGGACCGCCGGTTGCGTACGCGCGCTCGAGCGCCGCCAGCCCCCGGCCCACGAGGATCCAGTCCCAGCGCGAGCGGTCCTGGTCGAGGAGCAGCACCTGGTCGCCCGAGGGCGAGGTCCGCGCCCGCGTCCGCGAAGCCTGCAGTTCCATGAGGGCGACGAGCCCGTGCACCTCGGCCTCGCCGGGGAGCAGCTCGGCCAGGATGCGCCCGAGGCGTAGCGCCTCCTCCATCAGCTCGGGCCGGATCAGCGCCTCGCCTGCGGTGGCGGAGTAGCCCTCGTTGAAGATCAGGTAGACGACCTCGAGCACCGAGGCGAGCCGCCCGCGGAGCTCGCCGCGGCCCGGCACCTCGAACCGCACGCGTGCCGCCGAGAGCGTGCGCCTCGCCCGGACGATGCGCTGCGCCACTGTCGATTCCGAGACCAGGTAAGCCCGCGCGATCTCCTTCGTCGTCAGCCCGCAGAGGAGCCGCAGGGTGAGCGCGACGCGCGCGTCGGCGGAGAGCACGGGGTGGCAGGCGGTGAAGACGAGCCGCAGGAGGTCGTCGTCGAAGGGGTCGTCGAGCGCGTCCGCGAGGTCCCCGCTCTCCCGCAAGCGGTGCCCTGCATCGCGGCCGAGCTCCTCGGCCTTGCGCTCGTGCACCTCGGCGCGGCGGAGTCGGTCGATCCCGCGATGCCTGGCCGTGGCCATGAGCCAGGCGCCCGGGTTGTCCGGGACGCCCGACTCCGGCCACTGCTCGAGGGCGGCGACGAGCGCCTCCTGGGCGAGGTCCTCCGCGAGCCCGACGTCGCGCACCAGCCGGGCGATGCCCGCGATCAGCCGCGCCGACTCGATCCGCCAGACGGCCTCGACTGTGCGCTCGACGTCGCGGCTCACCACGATCCGCTACGCGCCGGCCTCGGTCTCCGAGCGCAGTCGCCGCTCCCGCTCACGGAGCTCCGGCGTGAGCTCGTCACCGAAGTCCTCGGCCTCGAAGACGGGACGGATCTCGATCACGGACTCGCCGCCGTCGGGGTTCGGCATCCGCTTCACCCACTCGATCGCCTCGTCCATGGACTTCACCTGCCAGACCCAGTATCCGGCGAGGAGCTCCTTCGTCTCGGCGAACGGGCCGTCGATCACCTTCCGTTCGCGCCCCGAGAACGCGACGCGCACGCCCTTCGAGCTGGGGTGGAGCCCCTCCCCGGCGAGCATCACGCCCGCCTTCACGAGCTCCTCGTTGAAGGCTGTCATCTGCTCGAGCAGCTCCTGGCTCGGCATCTCGCCGCCCTCGCTCTGCTCGGTTGCCTTGACGAGCACCATGACGCGCATTCCTGGTTCCTCCTGTCGGTCGGTTTCGCGCTTCTACCTCTGCGTCGAGCGAGCGGGGCCGAAATCGACACGACCGTTGGTCGCAGGCGGACGCTCGAGACGAGTTCGGCCAACATGATGCACGGAGTCGGCGAGGCGACGACACCGTCAGGCAGAGTGCGGGCGTGTGGGAGCGCCTCTCCGAGCGGCTCGAGGGCCGGCTCGTCGTCATCGAGCCCCTCTCGCGGGCCCACGCCGACGGGCTCCGGGCCGCCGCGGCCGACCCGGGCGTCTGGCGCTGGATGACGGTGACGGCGCACGAGCCCGAGAGCTTCGAGCGCTGGCTCTCCGCCGCCCTGGAGGCGGCAGAGGAAGGCAGCGAGGCGCCGTTCGCAGTCGTGCTGCGGCAGAGCGGCGTGCCCGTGGGCAGCACGCGCTTCCTGACGCTCCGGCCCGAGCACCGGGGTCTCGAGATCGGCTGGACGTGGAACGCGCCGCACACGTGGGGAACGGGCGTCAACGTCGAGGCGAAGCTCCTGCTCCTCGCCCACGCGTTCGAGACGCTCGGCTGCATGCGGGTCGAGTTCAAGACCGACGCGCGCAACGAGCGCTCCCGGCGCGCGCTCGAAGCGCTGCCTGCCCGCTTCGAGGGCATCTTCCGCAAGCACATGCTCGTCCGCGGCGGCGGGCTGCGCGACTCGGCGTACTACGCGATCACGGACGACGAGTGGCCCGAAGTGAGGGCAAACCTCGAGCGGCGCCTGGCCGCGCTCGCTGGAGACACCGTCCAGAACGGCGACTAACGTGGTGGCATCGAGTTCGCCCTTGGCATCGTGGCGGCGCTCATCGGCGCAGGCGGCGCCTTCGCGGGCGTCTGGCTGAGCGGCCGCCACGAACGCAAGCTCGAGCACGAGCGCTGGTTGCGCGTGCGGCGAGAGGAGGCCGACGACGCGCGAGCGGCAGCGGTCGTGGAGTTGACGACGCATCTCGCCTCGGCGCTGCAGACGATCGTCTGGTTCACGGCCGCGGCCGGTATGCGAGAGCAGCGGTTCACCGAGCAGACGATCCTCGACTACGACGCGGACATGCGCCGACACCTCACGTCCACGATCCAGAGCCTCGTGGGGGTCGCCCACCGCGATGCCGGCGCCTTCCGCGCCCTCGAGCGCCTCGCCGAAGAGGTGTGGGAGCTCGACGCGCGCGTCGCAACGGAGGCGGGGGCCCACTGGACGAACCCGAACGCGGCCAGAGCTCGGATCAGCGAGATGCTGCTGGAGTCGTACAGGCTGGAGCGCAGTCTCCCGCACCGGATCGTGGGCGTCCTCCGTCCCGGCGAGGCCCTCGAGCCGGCGCCCGCGGCTCAGGACGCCGAGTCGAGCCGCGAGTAGAGCTCGGCGCAGAGGGCCGGGGTCGCCGCGGCGACGACGCGCGACCGTGCGGCGAGGTCGAGGGGCGCGTCCCGGAAGGGCGGGTCCTCGGGGAGGTCGATGGCGAGGCCCCGCTCGCGCACGAGGAGCTGGGCGGCCGCGATGTCGACGCTCCGGGCCGGCTTCAGCGAGACGACCGCGTCCACCCGCCCGGCGGCGAGGTGGCAGAGCGAGAGGGCGAGCGAGCCCATGATGCGCGTCCGGTAGGCGAGCCCGACCATGCCGGCGACCCGCTCGGCGACGAGATCGGTGCGCGTCGCCTCGAAGGAGAGGATCTCGATCCGCTCCTTGGGGCCGGGGCCCTCCAGCGGCCGCCTGTCGAGCAATGCGCCCTCGCCGCGACGCGCGACCCACTCCTCGCCGCTCCCGTAGTCCTGGACGAAGCCGAGCTGCACGTCCTCCATGCGGGGGCCGGAGGCGACGGCGAGCGCGAGCGAGAAGAACGGGATGCCGCGTTTCGCGTTCAGGCTGCCGTCGATCGGGTCGCAGACGATCCGCAGCCCGGCGCCGCCGTCGCCGAAGACGCGCACCCCCAGCTCCTCGGAGACCAGCGTGAAGCCGACGCCCGCTGCGGCGACCTGCTCGAGCCGTCGGACGACCGCAGCCTCCGCGGCCGCGTCGACCGCCGTCGTCTCGTCCCCGCCCTCCCCGTCTCCGACGCGCGGCTCGCGCTCGAGCCGCGTGGGAAGCTCGCCGAGGACCCGGCCGACGTCGGCGGCCGCCTCGCGGCAGACCGCGAGCCAGTCGAGGCCGCCCGTCACTCGTCGAAGGGCGAGAGCAGGAGGCCGCTCGTCAGCTTCGGGAAGAAGTACGTGCTCTTGGGCGGCATGCGCTCCCCCGCCCGGGCGAAAGCCTCGACCTGCTCCACGGTCGGGGGACGGACGAGGAAGGCGGCCGTCGCCTCGCCGCTCGCCACGGCTGCGCGGGCCTCCGCCGCGCTGGCGGTGTAGCGCACGTCCTCGAGCGGCAGCGAGTCCACGAAGGCGGTGTCCAGGCCGGCCTCGGCCGCCTCGACGAGCGCGGCGCCGCCGGGGCGGACGAGGACGAAGGCGGCCCGGTCGAGGGAAGCGCCCGCGAGGGCGGCCTGGGCCTCGTCCGGGCCCGCGAGAGCCGTCTGCCGCACCTCGCCGTCGAGCGCGGGGACGGCGCCTCCCGTCACCCGGTGCGTGGGGAAGATCTCCAGCCCCTCGTCGTCTTTGCCGACGAGGACGGCCAGCACGTACGCCGTCTCCTCGCTTCCCTCCTCGGCGTGGAACCGGAGGGCCGTCTCGTAGCGGTGATGGCCGTCGGCGACGAGCAGCGGCTCGCGCACGGCCGCGGCGAGCGCCTCCATCGCGGCCGGATCGCCGACGCGCCAGAGCCGGCTGACGACTCCGTCCAGCTGGGCGACGAGCTCGGGCTCGCCCGCAGGCGCGGGCGCCGTCCCGTGGTGGAGGAGGAAGATCGGCGAGGGCTTCGTCCGCAGCGCGCGCAGGAGCTCGAGGCGAGCCTGCTTCGCGTCGTCGAAGGTGCGCTCGTGCGGGAGCACGTGCCCGGAGCGGTACGGCTCGAGCCGGACGCGACCCACGATCCCACGCCGCGTCCGCCGCAGGCCGTCCGGCCCCGTGAACTCCTCCTCGAGCAGCCAGAGCGCGGGCCGCTCCTCGCGCACGAGCACGCCCCGCTCCGACCAGTCGGCGAGCGCCCGGGCGGCCTGCTCGGGCCGCTCCGGCCGCACGAGGCGCACGACGTTCCAGGGGCTCCGGGCCTCGAGCCGCGCGTTCGCCTCCGCCGTGATGACGTCGTACGGAGGTGCGACCAGATCGTCGAGCGGCCCCGCCGCCCCGACGTCGTAGCGCAGGGCGCGAAACGGCTTCAGCAGGGGCACCGCGGGCCAGCTTACCATCCGTTCCCGGACCTAGAATCGCGGCGTGCCGATCGCCGAGCTGGCCGAGGATCGCGTCGTCGAGGGCCTCTTCGCGGTGGCATCGAA
>DASTBX010000082.1:0-5576 GCA_035711645.1 Gaiellaceae bacterium | reverse complement strand
GACGAAGTACCTGAACGGCCACCACGACGTCACGGCCGGCGTCGTCGCGGGCGGTCGGGAGCTCGTCGACCGCGCGCGCGAGCACCTGATCCAGATCGGCTCGGTGCTCGACCCGTTCCCCGCCTTCCTCGTCCGCCGCGGCCTCAAGACCCTCCCCCTGAGGATGGAGCGACACAGCCACAACGCCCGCGTGGTGGCCCGCTTCCTGGAGACGCACGCGAAGGTGGAGCGCGTCTACTACGCGGGCCTCGAAAGCTACCCCCAGCACGAGCTCGCGCTGCGCCAGCTCGACGACTCGGGCGGGATGCTCGCCGTCGAGCTCGCCGGTGGCAGGGAGGCGGGCGAACGATTCATGGACGCCCTAGAGCTCTGCGGCCGCGCCACCAGCCTGGGCGGCGTCGACACCGTCCTCCACCATCCCGCCTCGACGAGCCACCGCCAGTACTCGCCGGAGCAGCTCGCCGCCGCCGGCATCACGCCGGGCCTGCTGCGCGTCTCCGTAGGGTGTGAGGATGTTGACGACGTCGTCGCCGACCTCGAGCAGGCCCTCGCGCAGGCATAGCCGCCTCCCGTTAGCGATCTGGCTCGCGATCTCGGCGCTGCTCATCCTGCTCGCCTTCTGGTCGCAGGCGCAGGACACGGACACCGAGGACGTGCTCTACGACGCCGACCTCGCCATCAACGGGGCGGTCTTCTACCTGATCATGATCGGCGCGAGCGTGCTGATCGCGCTCAAGTACCGGCGGCCGGCCAACGCGCTCGGCTTTCGCCGCTTCCGCCGCCGCTGGGTCTGGATCTCGTTCGCGATCGTGATCGCCACCGTGGTCGTCGCCCGCATCCTCGAGCCGGTCCTCCACGGCGGCGAGGAGCAGGGCCTGGCGCCGGACGAGTGGCAGCCGGAGCACGCCGCCGCGTTCGGCGTCAACGCGGCCGTCATCGTCCTGCTCGGCCCGTTCGCGGAGGAGCTCTTCTTCCGCGGCCTCGGGGTCCGCGCCCTCGTGCCGCTCGGCGGCGTCGCGGCGGTGGTCGTGAGCGGGCTCGTCTTCGGGCTCGTCCACGGCATCCTCGGAGCTCTGCCGCCGCTCGTCCTCTTCGGCGCCGGCCTCGCGTGGGTGCGCCTCCGCTCGGCGAGCGTCTGGCCGAGCTTCATCGCCCACTCGGCGTACAACGGGCTCGGGATCCTCCTGCTCGTCCTCGCCTGGGCGACGGACACGCCGGTGAACTGAGCCGCGTATCCTGAGCGCCTGTGCGGCCGGCCGACCCCGAGCAAGACCCTCGCGTGCGCGAGCTGCGCGGGCGCATCACGGCGGCCGACCGCGTCATCCTCGGAGCGGTGAACGAGCGCCTCGAGCTCGTCCACGAGCTCCGCGCCCACAAGCTTGCGCAGGGCTGGGACTTCGTCGACCGCGAGCGGGAGGAGCGCCTCGTCGCCGGTCTCGCCGCCGAGAACGACGGGCCGCTCAGCGAGGAGGGGCTGCGCGCTCTCTTCGCCGACGTCCTCGCGCTGACGAAGCGCGAGGTCGAGCGCTCGGGCTAGACGTCGGAGAAGTCGTCCGGCTTGACCTCGTCGAGGAACTTCTTGAACTCCTCGACGACCTCTTCCTCGTTGACGTCCTCGTGCTCGAACTCGATGGCGCTCTCCTCGATGACGGCCTCCGCCGCGAAGATCGGGGCGCCGGCCCGCACCGCGAGCGCGATCGCGTCGCTCGGACGGGAGTCGATCTCGAGCTCCGTCCCGTCCACGGCGACGGTGATGAGCGCGTAGAACGTGTTCTCGCGCAGCTCCGTAACCGCGATGCGGACGACGCGGGCCTCGAGCTGGCCGAGGATCTCGGTGAAGAGGTCGTGGGTCATGGGCCGAGGCGTGGCGGCGCCCTGGAGCTTCATCAGGATCGCGGCCGCCTCGGGGTGGCCGATCCAGATCGGCAGGAACTTGTTCCCGTCCGCGGTCTTCAGGAGCACGATCGGCTGCTTGCCGACCATGTCGAAGCTCACGCCGTAGATGACCATCTCGTGCATGCGCGGGACCCTCGCCTGATGATAGCCGTGGCCCCCTGAAGGGGAACCGCACCCTCAGCGCGCCGAGGTGACGAGCTTCGGCTTGGCCGCGTGGCCGGCCTCGCGCTCGATCCGCGACACGCAGTCGACGCGCACTACCGGCCGTGCGACGCCGGCAGCTTCCAGCTCGTGAGCCACGGCCGCGGCCACGTCCTGCGGCAGGTCGCGCGCGGGCGAGGCGGCCGGAGGCGATGCCGGGGCCTCGGTCGCGGTAGCCCTGTGCCAGGAAGACTCGCAGTCAAGCCCGCGCCGAAGTGGGCGATCCTGGATTCGAACCAGGGACCTCCGCCTTATCAGAGCGGCGCTCTAACCGACTGAGCTAATCGCCCGGGCCGGGAGATTGTAGCGAGGCCCGCTCCAGCGCCTCCACGATCTCCTCCAGCTCGAGCTCGTCCTCGAAGTAGAGCTCGATCCGCCCCGCGGTCACCTTCGCCTCGGCGCCGGCGAGGCGCCGGAGAGCGTCCCGCGCACGGGCGGCGAGGGCCGGGCTGACCGGCTGACGGCGCCGCGGCTTCGTCCTGGCGCCTGCCCAGCGCGCGGCCCGCTCGGCGGCGCGCACGGACATGCCGCCGCGCACGATGCGGCGGGCGAGGCGGCGGCGCTCCTCGTTGCCCGGGACGGCGAGAACGGCGCGGGCGTGACCCTCCGTGAGCTGGCCGCGCTCCAGGAGGCCGAGCACGTCGTCCGGGAGCTCGAGCAGCCGCAGGCGATTCGAGACCGTCGGCTTCGAGCGGCCGACGTGCTCGCCGACCTCGCCGAGCGAGAGGCCGAACTCGTCCATGAGCGTCGCGTAGGCGCGCGCCTCGTCCACGGGCGAGAGGTCCTCGCGAGCGACGTTCTCGACGAGCGCCAGGAGGAGCGAGTCGCGGTCGTCCGTCTCGCGCACGAGCGCCGGAATCGTCGCGAGGCCGGCCACCCGAGCCGCCCGCCAGCGGCGCTCGCCCGCGATCAGCTCGTAACCCCCGTCCGGCGCGGAGCGGACGACGACCGGCTGGACGAGGCCCTGCGCGCGGACGGAGTCGGCGAGCTCCTCGATTCCCGCGCTGTCGAGCCGCCGCCGCGGCTGGCGGGCGTTCGGCTTGACCGAGCCGACCGGGAGCTGGACGAGGTCGGCGGCCGCCGCCGCACCGCCGATCAGCACCTCGAGCCCGCGGCCGAGGCCGCGACGCGGGGCGGGGCTACCCGCGGTCGACAAGCTCGCTCGCCACCCTGTAATAGGCGTCGGCTCCCGCGGAGCCGCGGTCGAAGGCGGTGATGGGAAGCCCGTGGCTCGGCGCCTCCGCCAGCCGGACGCTGCGCGGGACGACGGCGTCGAAGACGAGCTCGCCGAAGTGGCGGCGCACCTCCGCGGCCACGTCGGCCGCGAGCCGTGTCCGCCCGTCGACCATCGTGAGGATCATCCCCGCGAGCGCGAGCTTCGGGTTGAGCCGCGTGCGCACGAGCTCGATCGAGTGCAGGAGCTGCGCGAGCCCCTCGAGCGCGTAGTACTCACACTGGACGGGGACGAGGACCCGGTCGGTCGCCGCGAGCGCGTTGACGGTCAGCGGGCCGAGCGACGGCGGGCAGTCGACGAAGACGAAGTCGTAGCCCGCACGCGCGGGCCCGAGCGCCCGCGGCAGGAAGGTCTCGCCGTCGTCGCGGCGCGCGAGCTCGACGACGGCGCCCGCGAGCTCCGGCCGGGAGGGGACGAGGTCGAGGTTGGGGAACCGCGTCGCGTGCGCGACCTCCGCGAGCGGGGCGCCGTCGAGCAGGTCGTAGGTCGAGGTGCCGTTGGCCCGCTCGCCGAGCCCCGAGGTCGCGTTCGCCTGCGGGTCGAGATCGACGACGAGCGTGCTCGCGCCGGCCTCCGCGAGGCACGCGGCCAGGTTCACGGCGGTCGTCGTCTTGCCGACGCCGCCCTTCTGGTTCGCGAGGGCGAAGACCTTCCCCACGCGGCCGATGGTAGTCAGGCCAGAGGACGTTTCCTGGCGAGCCCAGGACGGCGCGGGAAGCGCTCCGGCGTCGGGCTCGTCTTGGCGACGAGGAGAAGCCGGCGGCGCTCCGCGCCGGGGAGCGCGACCGTCTCGGGCGGACCTCCGCCGACCTCGGCGGCAGCCGCCGCGGCGCGCTCGAGATCGACCTCGCCGGCGAGCAGGACGACGCGGCCGCCGGGACGGACGAGCGGCAGGCACCACTCCAGCGCGACGGGCGGCGGCGCGAGCGCCTGTGCGACCGCCGTGCCGTACGCCTCGCGGCCGGCGCCGCGCCCGTGCTCCTCCGCCCGTGCGCACACGACGCGGGCGTTCGGAAACGGCGCCGCGGCGGCCGAGAGGAACTCGCAGCGGCGGCGCTGGGCCTCGAGCAGGTCGACGGCGAGGTCGGGGCGGGCGGCCGCGATCGGAATCCCGGGCGATCCTCCGCCGGAGCCCACGTCGACGACGGGCCCCTCCGCGACGAAGTCGGCGGCGACGAGGGCGTCCTCGACGTGGACCCGCCGGGCCTCGGCCGGATCGCGAACGGCGGTGACGCCCGGCGCCGCGACGAGCGCCTCGAGCCAGCGCTCGAGCCGCGGATCGGCCGCCGTCACTCCGCCGGAGCGGGAGCGACGACCACGCGCCGGTTCGGCTCGGCGCCCTCGCTCGACGTGACGACGTCGCGGCGGTCGGCCAGGTGCAGGTGCACGATCTTCCGCTCGACCGCCGTCATCGGCTCGAGCGGCACGGGGCGGTGGCTCTGAAGGGCGTCCGAGGCGGCTCGGTCGGCGAGCCCTTCCAGGGAGGCGCGGCGGCGTTCGCGGTAGCCCGCCGCGTCGACGACGACTTCCTTCCGCTCCTCGAGACCGCGCCATACGATCGCGTTGGCGAGGTACTGGACCGCGTCGATCGTGTGCCCGCGCTTGCCGATCACGAGGCCGAGCTCGGCGCCGGAGAGGGACGCGTAGAGCGTCGTCTCGTCCTCGGCGATCTCGATCCGGCAGGGAGCCCCGAGCGCGGCGCACACGTGCCCGAGGAGCTCGCGGAGCCTCGCCGCGGGCGTGCCGGGCTCCTCGCTCGCAGGAGGGGCGCTCGGCGGCGGCTCCGCGACCCGCGCCAGGACCCGGGCGGGCACCTGCCCGACGCCGAGGAGGCCGCGCTCACCTTCGGAGACGACAGTGAAGCGCACGGAGGCCTTGTCGAGGCCGGGGAAGCGGCGCTCGAGCTCGCGGAGGGCCGACCACTTGGCCTCGCCGACCGTCTCGCCCTCGGCCTCGACGACGCCGTCCGGGACGACCTCGCTCTCGCCCGGCTCGCTCACCGCCGCGCTCTTGGCCCCTTCTTCTTGCGCCGCCGCACGCGCTGCTGGCCGCTTCCGGCCGGCTTCGCCGCCGCGGCGCCCGGCTCGCCCTCCGCCCCGTCCGGGCGGGCCGTGGTCGCCTTCGGCGGCGTCCGCGACGTCCGTTTCGGCGGCGGCTCGGGCCTCGGCATCATCCTCCGCGTCACGAGGCCCTGCCCGACCGACCACAGGTTCGTCGTCGACCAGTAGAGCATCAGCCCGACGGG
>DASTBX010000081.1:0-18162 GCA_035711645.1 Gaiellaceae bacterium | reverse complement strand
GCGCTCCTGCTCGCGATCACTGCCGCGCTCGCCCTGGCCGTCTTCGCGGTGCTCGTCCTCGTCCTCGAATAGACGCGGAGAGCGAGGCCGCTACAATCGGGCCTCGTGTTCGAGATCGGCAACAGCCTGCGAGAGGCTCGTTTGCGGCAGGGTCTCGAGTTTCCCCGGATCGAGGAGGAGACGAAGATCCGGGGCAAGTACCTCAGAGCCCTCGAAGAGGAGCAGTTCGAAGCGCTGCCCGGGGACACCTACGTCAAGGGGTTCCTCCGCACCTACGCCGACTACCTCGGCCTGGACGGCCAGCTGTACGTCGACGAGTTCAACTCGCGCTTCACGACCGCGGAGGAGGAGCTGGCGACGCCCGCGACCGTGCGGCGAAGGCGGCAACGCCCGATCGAGTCGAACCTCGTCGTCGTCGCCCTCGCCGCGATCGTGGCCGTCACCGTCCTGCTCGTCGTCGGGCTCGCCGGCATCGGCTCCGACGCCCCTGAGCAGTCGCCGCTCGGGGACGCGACGCCCCAGGAGTCGGAGACCGGCGAGGCTCCCGCCTCCCCGACGACCACGGCGCGCGGCCAGACGGGCGAGCGGGAGGCCCGCCCGCGCCGGGCGCGGCTCGTGCTGACGGCCGTCCGCGGCGGCTGCTGGATGCAGGTGCGCGCCGTCGGCGTCGGCGGCCGCCTTCTGTGGGAGGGGACCCTCGAGCAGGGCCAGACGCAGCGCTTCGTCAAGCACCGCCGCCTCTGGCTCGAGCTCGGGGCGCCGGGGAACCTGAACGCGAAGCTGAACGGCCGCCGCGTCCAGGGGTTCCCGACCGAGGCCGCGGTCGTCGTCACGACCGCCAAGGGCATCCGCACCGTCTCGACCGCGGGGTAGGGGCCTGTCCGGACGGGCCACGGCGGGGTCGCCCCGAGCGGTCGTCGTCCTCACGGGCAGCGAGCTCGTCCGCGGCGACAAGGCCGACGCGAACGGTGCCTTCCTCGGCCGCGAGCTGACGCGCCTCGGTCTCGAGCCGGCCCGCATCCTCGTCGTCGGCGACGATCCCGCCGAGCTCGCGCGCGCCGTGCGGGAAGGGCTCGAGGCCGACGTCTGCGTGCTCTCCGGAGGTCTGGGGCCCACCCACGACGACCGCACGGTCGAGACGCTCGCGCGCGAGGCCGGCCTCCGCCTGGTCGTGGACGAGGCGCTCGAGCGCGAGATCGAGACTGTGTCCCGAGGCGTGGCGCGGCGCCTTCGCCGCCCGTACGCGGACTTCGCCGCGGGCGTCCGCAAGCAGGCGCTGCTCCCGGAGGGCGCCCTCGCGCTTGGCCTGGCGGGGACGGCGCCGGCCGTGCTCGTCGAGGCGAACGGGCGCGTCGCGGTGGCCCTCCCGGGGCCGCCGAACGAGTTGCGACGCCTCTGGCCGCGCGTCGTCGAAGCCGAGCCCTTCGCCCGCGTCGCGGCGCAGGCCGAGCGGCCCGGGCACGCCATCCTGCGGCTCTTCGGCCCGAGCGAGTCCGCGGTCGCGCGGGTGCTCCAGGAGGAGGGCGGAGAGGGCGACGGCGTCGAGCTCACGGTCTGCGCGCAGGACCTCGAGATCCGGGTGGACGTCTTCGCACGCGCCGGCGGGTCCGACCGTGCTGCGGCGGTCGCGGCGGCCGTGCGGGAGCGCTTCGGCGCGGAGGTCTTCGCCGACGACGAGCGCACCGTCGGCGAGCTCGTGCTCGGCAGCTGCCGCGACCGGGGTCTGACGCTCGCGACGGCCGAGTCGTGCACGGGAGGCCTCGTCGCGGCCCGGCTGACGGACGTCCCCGGGGCGAGCGACGTCTTCGTCGGCGGGGTCGTCTCGTACTCTGACGAGGCGAAGCGGTCGCGCCTCGGCGTCCCGGCGGAGACTCTCGCCCGGCACGGCGCCGTCTCCGCCGAGACGGCCGCCGCGATGGCGAAGGGCGCGCGGCGGGAGCTCGGAGCGGACGTGGCCGTCGCCGTCACGGGGATCGCGGGGCCCGCCGGCGGCACGGCCGAGAAGCCCGTGGGGCTCGTCTTCGTGCACGCGGAATCGCCGCTCGGCGGCGCCGCGCGGAGGATGCAGCTGCCCGGCGACCGAGAGTCGGTGCGAACCCGGGCGACCGCCGTCGCTCTCCACACTCTCAGGCAGCTTCTGACACAGGACACGCGGAAGCCGCGTGAATCGTCCGGCTAGCGTCACGGGGCATGACCGGCTGCGCCTCTTCGTCGCCCTGCGGCTCCCCGACGAGACCGTCCGGCGTGTCGCCTCCTGGCAGGCGAGCGAGCTGGCCGCGTCCGAGGCGCGGGTCGTCGCCGAGCCCAACCTGCACGTCACGCTCGCCTTCCTGGGCTCGCGCCCGGCCGCCGACGTCGACGAGGTGCTCGCCGTCGTGCGCGGCGCCGCGACCGCGGCCGCGCGACCGGTGCTCGAGCCCGTGCGCTACCGCGAGACGCGGAGCGTCGGGATGGTCGTCTTCTCCGACGAGGAGGAGCGCGCCGCGCGCCTCGCGGACGGCGTGGGGGAGGGCCTGGAGCGGATCGGCGTCTACGAGCGCGAGCGGAGGGAGTGGCTGCCGCACGTGACCGTCCTCCGCTTCCGCCGGCCGCCGCGGCTCCGGCCGTCGCTTCCCGACCTCGGGCGGGTCAGTCCGTCCGAGGTCGCTCTCTATCATTCGGTGCTGCGACCGACCGGGGCGCAGTACGAGATCGTCGAATCGGTTGTTCTAGGAGGGAAATCGTGACCGACTCCAATCGCGAACAGGCTCTCGACGCTGCCCTGAGCCAGATCGAGCGCGCCTACGGCAAAGGCTCGGTCATGAAGATGAGCGACCAGGCGCAGGTGGCGATCCCGTCCATCTCCACGGGCTCGCTCTCGCTCGACGTCGCGCTCGGCATCGGCGGGCTCCCCCGCGGCCGGATCGTCGAGATCTTCGGCCCCGAGTCGTCGGGCAAGACGACGCTCGTCTACCACGTGATCGCGGAGGCGCAGCGCCGAGGCGGCATCTGCGCGTTCATCGACGCCGAGCACGCTATCGACCCGAGCTACGCCCGCCGGATCGGTGTCGACATCGACGACCTGCTCGTCTCGCAGCCCGACAACGGCGAGCAGGCGCTCGAGATCGCCGAGCTCCTCATCCGCAGCGGCGCGCTCGACGTCGTCGCGGTCGACTCGGTGGCGGCGCTGACGCCCAGGGCCGAGATCGAGGGCGAGATGGGCGACAGCCACGTCGGCCTGCAGGCGCGCCTCATGAGCCAGGCCCTCCGCAAGCTCGCCGGCACGCTCAACCGCACCGGGACCGTCGCCCTCTTCACGAACCAGCTGCGCGAGAAGATCGGCGTCATGTTCGGCAACCCCGAGACGACCCCAGGCGGCCGGGCGCTCAAGTTCTACTCGTCGGTGCGCCTCGACATCCGGCGGATCGAGACGCTGAAGGAGGGCGTCGAGGCGATCGGGAACCGGGTGCGCGTCAAGGTCGTGAAGAACAAGGTCGCGCCCCCCTTCAAGCAGGCCGAGTTCGACGTCATCTACGGCGAGGGGATCTCCTGGGAGGGCAGCGTCCTCGACGTCGGCCTGGAGCGCAAGCTCGTCCAGAAGTCGGGCTCGTACTTCAGCTTCGCCGACGAGCGGCTCGGGCAGGGGCGCCAGAACGCCACCGCGTTCCTTCGCGAGCACCCGGACGTGACCGAGGGCATCCTCCGCGCCGTCCAGGCGGACGTCGGCTCCGACGCCGTCGTCTCGTCCCGCCTCCTGCCGCTCTCCGAAGGCGGGAAGGACGCCGTTCCCGCCGCTGCCCAGGCGGCCGAAGCCGCCCCCGAGAAGGCCGGCGTCCCGGCCGGTTAGGAGCCGGGCCGCCGTGGGCGACGGGACACCAGTCCCGCGGCTGACCCGCCTCCGCCGCAGTCGTCGTGGGCGCGTCGCGCTCGAGGTGGACGGCCTGCCGTGGCGGGTCGTCCCCGACGAGGTCGTCGTGCGCTGCTGCCTCGCGCCCGGGATCGCGCTCGACCGCCCGCTGCTGCGCTCCCTGCGGCGCGAGCTCGAGAGCGCCGCGGCGCTCGCCGCCGCCTCGCGCGCGCTCGCGCGGAGAGACCTCTCCGCCGCCCGCCTGCGGGAGCGCCTCGGCGAGCGCGGCATCAGTCCGCCCGCGGCCGAGAGGGCCGTGGCCGCGCTCCTGTCGGCCGGCGCCGTCGACGACGCGCGCCTGGCGGACGCACGGGCGCGGGCGCTGGCCGAGCGCGGCTGGGGAGACGCCGCTGTGGCCGCGCGGCTCGAGCACGAGGGCATCGACGCGGAGCATGCCGCCGCCGCCCTGACCGATCTCGCGCCCGAGGCCGAGCGCGCGGCCGCCCTGACGGTGCGCGCGCGCGACCGGCGCTCCGCCTGGCGCCTGCTCGCCCGCCGCGGCTTCGCCGCCGAGGCGATCGAGGAGGCGCTCGCGCGCTGGACGGACGAGGCCGAGGCGGGGTACGATATGGACTCTTCTGCATAAAAAATGCCTGCACATGGGACGGCTTCTTCGCCGAATCGGACCGTGACCACCTCTGACCTCGATATGACATCCAGCCCGGCCCGCAGCCCTTCGACGCAAGGAAGGCCTCGAGCGGAGCTCTAGTCCGCCGTCGAGGCGCGGCTGCGCGCCCGCCGATTCACGAACGCGCCGTTCCTACGGGCTCGACTGGTAGGAGCGAGCAATGGCAGTACCCATCGGACTCCTGGTTCTCGGGATTGCGCTCGGCTTGCTTGTCGGCCTCTTCGCCGGAACGCGCCTGCTCGTGTCGCGCCGCGCCGCCGCGGCCGAGCGCGAGCGGGTGCGCCTCACCGCGGAGGCGGAGCGAGCCGCAGAGGCGATTCGCCGGGAAGCCCAGGTCGAGGCGCGCGAGCAGGCCCTCAGGCTCCGCGCCGAGGTCGAGCAGGAGCTCAAGGACAAGCGCGCCGAGACGATCAAGATCGAGGAGCGCGTCGTCACGAAGGAGGAGGACGTCGACCAGAAGCTCACGGAGCTCGGCCGGCGCGAGCAGGGCCTCCTCGACCGCGAGACGCACCTGAAGCAGCTCCAGGAGGAGACGAAGGCGGCCAGGGAGGAGCAGGTCCGCGAACTGGAGCGGCTCTCGGGGCTCACGATGGACGAGGCGAAGCGGCAGGTGCTCGAGCACTCCGAGGAGCTCGTCCGCCACGACCTCGCACGCATGGTCCGCCAGCTGGAGGAAGAGGCCCGCGCCGACGCCAAGCGGCGCGCCCGCAACCTCGTGGCCGACGCGCTCCAGCGGGTCGCCGCGAGCCACGCGGCCGAGACGACCGTCTCGATCGTGGAGCTGCCCTCGGACGACATGAAGGGTCGCATCATCGGCCGTGAGGGCCGCAACATCCGCGCCCTCGAGAACCTGACCGGCGTCGACTTCATCATCGACGACACGCCCCAGGCGGTCGTGCTCTCCTCGTTCGACGGGGTCCGGCGTGAGGTGGCGAAGCTGACACTCGCCAAGCTCGTGGAGGACGGCCGCATCCACCCGTCCCGGATCGAGGAGATGTACTACCACTCGAAGTCGGAGATCGAGGACTACATCCGGCAGGCCGGCGAGCAGGCGGTCTTCGAGGCGAACTGCGGGGCCATGCACGACGACCTCGTGAAGGTGCTGGGTCGGCTGCGGTACCGCACGAGCTACGGTCAGAACATCCTCAAGCACTCGCTCGAGTGCTCGCACCTGGCGGGGATCATGGCGGCCGAGCTCGGCGCGAGCGTGAAGACGGCGAAGCGGGCCGCGCTCCTCCACGACCTCGGCAAGGCGATGACTCATGAGGTCGAGGGCTCGCACGCGCTCATCTCGGCGCAGACGGCGAAGAAATACGGGGAGTCGCAGCACGTCGTCCATGCGATCGAGGCCCATCACTACGAGGTGCAGCCCCAGACGGTCGAGGCGGTACTCGTGATCGCGGCCGACGCGATCTCGGCCTCGCGGCCGGGCGCACGCGGCGAGAGCCTCGAGAGCTACATCAAGCGGCTCGAGAGCCTCGAGAAGATCGCCGCCGAGAAGAAGGGCGTCGAGCGGGTCTACGCCCTCCAGGCGGGCCGCGAGATCAGGGTGCTGGTGAAGCCGACGGAGATCGACGACGACAGCGCCGTCCTCCTCTCGCACGAGATCGCTCGGGAGATCGAGGACCAGCTCGAGTACCCCGGTCAGATCAAGGTGACCGTGATCCGGGAGTCGCGCGCCGTCGAGTTCGCGAAGTAGCGCGCCGCCGTCGCGAGCGGCGGCGGCGCGCTACCGCGGTTTCTACTTCGGCGTCGGCCGGCCGCGAAGGTCGAGCCTCGCCACCTGCGGATCGTGGTCGGAGGCCTGGTCGGCGAACTCCGAGTTCACGTGCACGGGGTCGTAGTCGACGCGGGAGCCCCGCAGCAGGTTGTCGCTCACGAGGATCTGGTCGAGCACCTGGGAGTTGCCCTCGAAGACGTAGGAGTAGCGTTCCGGCTTGGGAAGCGTGTCCATGAGCGTCGTGAGGACGTCGCCCTCGAGGATCTCCACCGTCTCCGAGAACTCGAAGTCGTTGATATCGCCGAGCACGATGACGTTCGCGTGCGGGTCGGCCGCGAGGAGCTCGTCGACGAAGTCGTTCACGACCTGCGCCTGCGCGTGTCGTGCGACCTCCGTCGAGCGGGTCGGCGGCTGGAAGCGCCCGAACAGGGGGTCGTCGCCGCCCTTGGAGCTGAAGTGGTTCGCGACCACGAACACCTTGCGTCCCCGCATCCGGAACTCGCCCGCAAGCGGCTTGCGGGTGTCCTCCCAGGCCGGATCCTGCGGGTCGACGCGGCCGGGGCTGAACGACAGCTGCGGCCCCGACGGCTGGTCGACGATCGTGGTGGCCGTCGTCGCGTCTCCGCCCGGCCGGTCGATGAACTCGAGGCCGCGGTCGGTGCGGAACAGGAAGCCGACGCGGATGTTGCCGCCCGGCTGGCCGCCGTCCTCGTTGTCGACCGGGTCGATCTGCCGGAACTCGTATACGGGACCGCCCGCGGCCTCGATCGCGGCGACGAGCATGCTCCAGCTGAGCGAGGCGTCGGTCGTGCCGCTGTTCGTGGCGCCGTCGTTGTCTTGCACTTCCTCGATCGCCAGGAGATCCGGCGAGCGGAGGTGGTTCACGATCAGGTCGGCGTGCCGCGCGAACGCGGGGCCGTCGCTCGGATCGAGGTTCTCGACGTTGTAGGTCCCGACCACGATCTCATGGTCGGTCGGCAGCCGGGTCACCTCACGCTGGAGGCCGCCGTCCACGCGCGTCAGCGGCTGCGTGACGAAGAGCTTGAAGTTGCCGAAGCTGTAGTCCATGACGCCCACGGCCGGCGTCGTGAAGCCGTCGGCGACGTTCACGACCGGCGTGGGGAGGATCGTGTCGTCGAGGATGATCCGCTCCGGATTGAAGTCGTCCGGCGAGATCACCAAGCCTCCCCGGACGGTGTCGATGCCGGCGTGGGCGCTGCCGTCGCCGACGACCGGGATCTCGCCGAACGCGTTCCGCGGGCCGACCGCGACGGCGTCGTTCACCTGCACGCGCATGGCCTCGAGGCTCTCGTAGAAGTCGATCCCGTCCTGAGCGGGGTCGAAGACGCCGCTCGTCTCGACACTGCCCGCGGCGTCGTCTTCGATCACCATGTTCGGCGGGATCCGGCCGCCCGCCCCGAGGACGGTCGCCGCCGGCAGGGCGTTGCCGCCCGAGAGCACGGCGATCGTCGGCGAGGTGATCTCCGACGTCGTCAGGTTCGCGTTCGTGGCCCCGCCGGGACGGAACTCGGCGACGCGGCCGCCCACGCGGACGTCGTCCCCTACGGCGACGGTCGGCGACGACCCCGTGAAGACGAACAATGCTTCCGACGTGGCCTCGCTCGCGTCTGGCGTCGGATCCTGGAAGTAGAAGCCGTTGCCGAGCCGCGCGGTCACGATGCCGGCGAGCCCGGACACCCGCCGCCCGGCGAGAGGCGACAGGTGCGACGCCCCCTGGACGTCGCTGATCTCGACGGGCGTCGTGAAGCCGAAGCTGAAATCGGCCGCCATCGTGTCCGGCGGATCGTCCGTGTCGAGGTCGGAGACCTGGGAGCGTGCGATCGTGACGGTGCACGCCTCGCCGTCGGCGAAGTCGGCGTCCGGGTCGAGCGTGAACGTCGTCGGACCGCCGCTCGCGGCCGCCGTGTGCATCCCGCTGGTCGTGCACTCGATCTCGAACCACGAGCCGATGACGGCGACGCTCTCGCTGAACGTCACCGTGACGTTCGAGTCGAGGGCAACCTCGGTCGCGTCGTTCGCCGGCGCCGTGTCGGTCACGGTCGGCGGCTGGTCGCCGTCGACGATGGTGTGGCTGCCGAGGCCGGCGAACGTGTTGGTGGGGAAGCCGTCCCACTCGGCGGCGGGATCGAAGGCGTCGGAGGCGATCGGGTCGCCCGCGTGCACCGTCCCCTGGCGCCGTAGCGTGTTGTCGGCGGTGCTCAGGTCGCCGGCGCCCCACTCGGTGCCCGGGTCGAAGCCGATCTGTCCGATGACGTCGATGAAGGTCGTCCCGCGGCGCAGCACGACGGCGTCGTCCCCGTTGAACCAGCCGGCGCCGTTCGTCTGGTCGGCCTGAGCCAGGATGACCGGATCCGCGGCCGACTGGGCCAGCACGAACACGTCGCCCGAGGCGACCGTGCCCACCAAGTTGATCGTGAGCCCGGCGGAGGAGCTTCCGTTGAAGTACATCTGGACGTTGTACGAGTTCGCTCCCAGGTCGACGGCCGCCCCGGTGCCGTTGAAGATCTCGAGCGCCTTGTTGTTGCTCGACCCCTCGATGTACTCGGAGATGAAGAGCTCGGTTGGCTGCGCGTTCGCGCTCGGAAGCGCGAAGACGAGCGGGACGATCGCTGCGACGGCGAGAAGGGCCGGGAGAAGGCGCCTCCGCCTCGCGGACGTGCTCGACGACATCGTGAAACCCCCAGGGTCGATGGAACGCCCGATGGTAAACCGCATGTATGCGGCGGACAAGGCCGCTCCAGACGCCGGGTACAGTGTGGCTTCGTGAGGCGCTACCACGTCACGACCTTCGGCTGCCAGATGAACGCGCACGACTCCGAGCGCATCAAGGGCATGCTCGAGTCGGTCGGCCTGGGGGAGGCTCGTTCCCCCGAGGAGGCGGACGTGATCGTGTTCAACACGTGCACGGTGAGGGAAAAGCCGGACCAGCGGTTCGCGGCCCACCTCGCACAGGCGGCGGCCCTGAAGCGGGAGGATCCAGAGCGCGTCATCGCCGTGGGCGGCTGCTACGCCGAGGCGCAGCGCGACCGGGTCTTCGAGCTCTATCCCTACGTCGACGTGGCCTTCGGGCCCGGCTCGATCCCGCACCTGGCCGACTGGCTCGGCGCCGGCGGCCTCGGCGTCCCGCGCGGCCGCTTCGCGGAGTGGAACCACTTCGCGGGCGAGCTGCCGTCGCACCGCGAGCGCCCCTTTCAGGCGTGGGTGCAGGTCTCCATGGGCTGCAACTCCGTCTGCTCGTACTGCATCGTCCCGTCCGTGCGCGGCCGCGAGCAGAGCCGCCGCCCCGGCGACATCGTGGCCGAGGTGGAGCGCCTTGCCGCGGACGGCGTCTGCGAGGTGACGCTGCTCGGGCAGAACGTCAATTCGTGGGGCCGCGACCTCCTTCCCGACCTCCGGACCGAGTTCGGGGAGCTCCTCAGCGCCGTGGACGCCGTGCCGGGCATCGAGCGCATCCGCTTCACGAGCCCGCACCCGAAGGACTTCCGCGAGCCGGTCATCCGGGCGATGGCGGAGAGCCCGGCAGTCTGCGAGCACACGCACCTGCCGCTCCAGTCCGGCTCGTCGCGCGTGCTCAAGCGGATGCGGCGCACGTACGGGCGCGAGCGTTACGTCGCGCTCGCCGAGCGCCTGCGCGCCGCGATTCCCGACCTCGCCCTGACCACCGACATCATCGTCGGCTTCCCCGGCGAGACGGAGGACGACTTCCGCGAGACACTGGAGGTCGTGGAGGAAGTGCGCTACGAGGGCGCGTTCACGTTCGTGTTCAGCCCTCGGCGGGGCACCGAGGCGTCGACGATGCCCCAGCAGGTGCCCGAGGAGGTGAAGCGGGAGCGCATCGAGCGGCTGATCGACGTCGTCCAGAGGATCGCCCGGGAGCGGAACGAGGAGCGCGTCGGCCGGGTCGAGGAGGTGCTCGTCGAAGGCCCCAGCCGCACGGACTCCACGCTCCTGCGTGGCCGGACGCGCCGCAACACGACCGTCAACTTTCGCGGCGCCGCGAAGCGGGGCGAGCTCGTGCCCGTTCGCATCGAGGCCGCCACGTCGACGACGTTGCGAGGCACCGAGGCAGCGGTCGTCGCCGCCTGACGGCGCTCTTCCGGCACGACTCGCGAGCCACCCGTGCGCTCTCGCGGACTAGCGTTGAACCTGGGGGTGCCCCCCGGCGCCAGGCACGCCCGCGCGCGCGGCGGCCCGCGGGGAGGGGAGGCGCCGGGATGAGCGGGCTCGTGCTCGCGATCTTCGGGCCGACCGCGTCCGGTAAGACGGCCGTCGCCGAGGCGCTCGCCGAGCGCTTGCCCGGGGACGTCGTCTCCGCCGACGCGATGCAAGCCTACCGCGGCCTGCCGATCCTGACGAACCAGCCCGGCCGCCCGACGCGCCTCGTCGGGATCTGGCCGCTCGAGCACGAGGGCTCGGTCGGGGAGTACCAGCGGCTCGCCCACCAGGCCGTCGACGAGATCCTCGCCGCGGGTCGCGCGCCGATCGTCGCCGGTGGCACCGGCCTCTATCTGCGAGCCGCCCTCGGCGACCTCGACCTCCCGCCGGCGCCCCCGCCCGGCGCGCGAGAGTCCTGGGAGAGGCTCTACGACACCGAGGGGGCGGAGCGCGCGCACGCCGTCCTCGCCGAGCGGGACGCGGCGGCCGCCGCCGCGGTGCACCCGAACGACCGCCGCCGTGTCGTCCGTGCGCTGGAGCTCGCCGACGCAGGCAGCTCGCTCCACTCGCCGAGCGACCGGCTCTGGTCGAAGGAGACGCGCGCTCCGACCCTGATCGTCGGACTCGACGTCCCGCCTGCCGAGCTCGAGCGGCGCATCGAGGTCCGCACGCGGGCGATGGCAGAGCGCGGGGCCGCGGAGGAGGCCCGGGCCGCCCTCGCGGGCCGCATCTCCGCGAGTGCCGCGAAGGTGATCGGCGTCGAGGAGTTCGCGCGGCTCCCTGAGGAGCAGGCGATCGCGGCCGTCACCCTGCGGACGAGGCGGTATGCGGCCTACCAGCGCAAGTGGCTTCGGCGCATCCCGGACGCTGTTAGCGTTGCGGCCGATCGTCCCCCGGACGCGGTTGCGGATGCGATTCTCGAAGTGGCACGGGCTCGGCAACGACTACTTGCTCCTCGAGCGGGCTGACGTCGGCAGGCCCCTCTCGGCCGGGCTCGTCCGCCGTCTCTGCGACTACCACTTCGGGATCGGCTCCGACGGGATCCTCGAGGTGCTACGCGCCGACGGCTCCCGCGCCGAGGTGGTGATCTGGAACCCCGACGGCTCGACGGCCGAGCTCTCCGGGAACGGGACGCGCATCGCCGCCCGCTGGCTCGCGCGCAGCAGCGGCGCCGACGAGGTCGTCGTGGCCGTCGGCGACCGCGAGGTGACCGCGCGCCTGCGGGGCGGGCTCGAGGTCGAGACGGACATGGGCCGCGTCGAAGTCGGGGCGCCCGAGGCGCTCGATCTGGACGGCACGAGCGTCGAGTTCACGCCGGTCTCGGTCGGCAACCCGCATGCGGTCATCCGCCGGGAGCCAGAGCGCGACACCCTCTTGCGGCTCGGCCCGCTCGTCGAGAACCACCGCCGCTTCCCGCAGCGAACGAACGTCCAGCTCGTCCGCGTCGATGCGCCGGGCGAGGCCACGGTCGCGGTGTGGGAGCGCGGGGCGGGGGAGACGCTCTCCTCGGGAACGAGCGCGGTCGCCGTGGCGGGCGCCTCGGTGGCGCACGGCTGGTGCGAGAGCCCCGTGACGATCCATCTGGCGGGAGGCGACCTGCGCGTCGAGCTCGACGAGGGCTTCCAGGCCCGCCTGACCGGCCCGGCGCAGGAGATCTGCCGCGGGGAGGTGGCGGAGGAGCTTCTCGCCGAGGTAGGCGCGGGATGAGGTTCGCGAGCCGCCTCGATGCAGTCCCGCCCTACCTCTTCGCCGAGATCGAGCGACGCGTCGAAGCCCTGACGGCAGAAGGGGTCGACGTGATCTCGCTCGGCATCGGCGATCCCGACCTGCCCACGCCTGCGGGCGTCGTCGAGGCGATGCAGCGCGCCGTGGCCCGGGCGGAGACGCACCGCTACCCGTCCAACCGCGGGCTGGCGGCCTTCCGGGAGGCCGTGGCCGCGTTCTATGTCGAGCGCTTCCGTGTCGATCTCGATCCCGGGACCGAGATCGTCCCCGTGCTGGGCGGGAAGGAGGGCGTCGCGCACATCGCGCTCGCCTGCCTCGATCCCGGCGACGTCTGCTTCGCCCCCGACCCCGGCTACCCCCCGTACAGCTCGGGGCCCGTCTTCGCCGGCGCGGAGGTGCGCTACCTGCCGCTCGAGGAGAGGAACGCGTTCATGCCGGATCTCGACGCCCTCTCGGGCGAGGTCGCCGCCCGCGCGAACCTGCTCTTCTGCAACTACCCCAACAACCCCACCGGGGCGGTCGTCGCGGACGGCTTCTTCGAGCGGGCCGTCACCTTCGCGCGAGAGCACGATCTCGTGGCCGTGCACGACGCGTCGTACACGGAGATCGCGTTCGACGGCTATCGCCCCCCGAGCTTCCTCGAGACGCCCGGGGCGAAAGACGTCGGGGCCGAGATCTTCTCGCTCTCGAAGGGCTGGAACATGACGGGGTGGCGGATCGGCTGGATCGCGGGAAACGCGGAGGTCGTGGAGCACTACCGGCGGCTGAAGACGAACCTCGACTCGGGCATGTTCGACGCGCTCCAGCTCGCGGGCGTCGCGGCGCTCACCGACGCCCGCGGGTTTCCCGTGGAGATGTCGGAGGTCTACCGGAGGCGCCGCGACCTCGTGGTCGACGCTCTCGGCCGCGCGGGGCTGCATGCCGAGCCGCCGCGAGCGACCCCGTACGTCTGGCTGCGCGTCCCCGAGGGACACGACTCCGCAAGCTTCACGGCGCTCGTGCTCGACCAGGCGGCCGTGATCGTCTCGCCGGGGCCGTCGTTCGGCCCCTCGGGAGAGGGCTTCGTGCGCATCTCGCTCACCGTCCCGGACGACCGCCTCGAGGAGGCCGCCGGCCGGATCGCGGCCTCGCTTCGCGTCGAATCGCGGGCATAATCGTCCCGTGAGCCACCACCAGCCGGACCCCGCGCCCGGGGCTGAGCCGGAGCGCGGATTCGTTGTCGCAGTGCTGGCCCCCGGAGTGGACGAGACCGCAGAGCTCGGCGAGCTGCGCGAGCTCCTGCGGACGGCGGGCGTCGTGCCCGCGGGCGAGCTCGTCCAGCGCCGGCCGGCTCCCGACGCCCGGACCTACGTCGGCAAGGGGAAGCTCGAGGAGCTGAAGCGCTCGTTCGCGGAGGCCGGCGCGGAGTCGCTCATCGTCGACGACGACCTCGACCCCGGCCAGCAGCGCCGGCTCGAGGACGCGTTCAAGACGCGCGTGATCGACCGCACGCAGCTGATCCTGGACATCTTCGCCCAGCACGCGCGCAGCGCCGAGGGCAAGCTCCAGGTCGAGCTCGCCCAGCTCGAGTACAACCTCCCGCGGATGCGGGGCATGTGGCAGCACCTCGAGCGCCTGGGCGGCGGCATCGGGACGCGCGGCCCCGGCGAGTCGCAGCTCGAGACCGACCGCCGCCTCGCCCGGCGCCGGATCGGCCTCTTGAAGCGCAAGCTCCGCGACCTCGAGAAGCGCCGCTCCGTGCAGCGCAAGGCACGCGAGCGGAGCGCCGCTCCCGCCGTCGCCCTCGCCGGCTACACGAACGCGGGCAAGTCGACGCTCCTGAACGCGCTCACCGAGGCCGACGCGTCGGTGGACGACCGCCTCTTCGAGACGCTCGACCCGACGACCCGGGGCTTCGAGCACGACGGGCGGCGCTACCTCGTAACCGACACGGTCGGCTTCATCCGCCGCCTGCCGCACCAGCTGGTCGAGGGCTTCGCGGCGACGCTCGAGGAGACGCTCTCCGCCGAGCTCGTCCTCCACGTCGCCGACGCGTCGGAGGACGACGAGCGCCTGGACGAGACGATCGCGGCCGTCGAGGCGGTCCTCTCGGAGATCGGCGCCAGCGAGCTCCCCATCGAGCTCGTGCTCAACAAGGTCGACCTCGTCGACCCGCTCCGCAGGCGCCGGCTGGCCGCGCGCTTTCCCGACGCCCTCCAGATCTCGGCCCGGCGCGGCGAGGGCCTCGCCGATCTGCGGGCCCGCATCGCCGCGCGGTTCGCCGACCGCTTCCGTCCCGTGCGGCTGCTCGTGCCGTACGAGGACGGCCGCATCCTCACCGAGCTCTACGAGCTCGGGGCGCCAATCGAGGAGCGGCTCGACCGCTCGGACGGCGTGCTCGTCCAGGCCCGCCTGCCGGAGCGGGAGATCCCCCGCTTCGCGCCCTACCTGATCGCCGAGGCCTCAGCGGCCGAGGCACGCGGCGCGTGATCGAGCTCCCGGTCGTGCGCCTGCGCGAGGACGCCGTCCTCCCCGAGCGCGCCTACGCGGGCGACGCCGGCCTCGACCTCGCGACGTGCGAGCGCGTCGAGCTCGGCCCCGGGGAGCGGGCGGTCGTGCCGACCGGGCTCGCGGTCGCCGTGCCGGAAGGCTTCGCCGGCTTCGTGCAGCCGCGCTCCGGCCTCGCGGCACGGCACGGGATCGCGGTCGTCAACTCGCCGGGGCTGATCGACTCGGGCTACCGCGGCGAGGTGCGCGTCGTCCTCCTCAACACCGACCGGGAGCGCCCCTTCGTCGCCGAGGCCGGCGAGCGGATCGCCCAGCTCGTCGTCCTCCCGGTGCCCGAGCTCGAGCTCGTCGAGGTCTCCGAGCTTCCCGCCACGGAGCGCGGCGCGCGCGGCTTCGGGTCCTCGCGGGCGACGTGACGCGCTGAGATGGAGCCGCGCATCCGGGTCTCCGCGATCCTGCGGCGCGAGAGCCGGGTGCTGCTCGTCCGGCACGAGAAGCACGGGCGCGAGTACTGGCTCCTGCCGGGCGGCGGCGTCGGACCGGGGGAGAGCCTCGTCCAGGCGCTGAGACGCGAGCTCGCCGAGGAAGTGGGCCTCGACCCGGACCTGCCGCTCGAGGGCCCGGTCGCACTCGCAGACTCGATCGCCCCGACGGGCTCCCCGGCGAAGCACGTCGTCCACATCGTCTTCGCCGGCCACCTCGGCAACCGCTCGCTCGAGCGCGCGACGTCTTCGGACGCCGCCGTGTGGAACCACCGGCTCTTCGACGTCGACGAGCTGGCCGGGATCGCGCTGCACCCGCCCATCCAGCGCTTCCTGGCACGCTGGCAGCCCGGCGACCCGACCGTCTACCTCGGCTCGCTCTGGGCGCCGTAGCGAGGCGGTCGCCCTAGGCGAGGAGGCGCGTCATGAACACGTTGTCCGGGGTGGCCCTGTACTCGCCGAAGGGCCCGCACGGGACGAACCCCGACGCCGCGTACAGCGATCGGGCGGGCACGAACGCCTCGCCGGCTCCGCACTCCAGGCTGACGCGGCGAACGCCGGGGCAGCGGCCACGGCGACGAGGTGGTCCACCAGTGCACGTCCGACGCCGCGCCCCCTGGCAGCGGCCGCCGTGTGCATCGACTTGAGCTCGGCATGATCCGCGTCGAGTTGCTTGAGCGCCCCGATCCCTAGCAGCTCGCCGTCGACCCGCAGGCCGAAGAACGTGACGTCGGGGCCGAGGTCCTCCGGATCGAGCACGTGGACGCCGTCGGGCGGCATGACGCCGCCGGCAAACAGGCGGTGCTGCTCGAGGAGCTGGGAGACGTCGTCGCGCCGCGGATCCTCGCCGTCGATCTCGAATCCGCCGACGGGACGACCTCCACCGATCAGCGCCGGCCGCCGCGCGCCCGGGCCCGCGCCGCCGAGACTCGCTGCGCCGACTCCTCGAGGCCGTCGGGGAGCGGCTCGAGCTCGGGGGGCTCGCCGAGGCGGTGCGCGAGCGCCTGCGCGAGGATCCAGTCCGCGAACCATGCGTTCCGCGGCAGCAGCGGCCCGTGGAGGTACGTGCCCACGGCGCGGCCGACCCGGCAGCCCTCGAGGCCGCTGCGACCGTCGTTCCCGAAGCCGGCCACGACACGCCCGAGCGGCTCGGCGCCGTCGTCGAGGATCGTCCGGCCGGCGTGGTTCTCGAAGCCGGCGAGTGGCCGGCGCTCTCCGTGGACGAGCTCGCACTCGAGCAGGACGTCGCCGATCATGCGCCTCTCCCCCGCGATCGTGTGGAGCGGGAGCACGCCGACGCCGGGGAGCTCGACCCCGGCGCGGTCGCGGTAGAAGCGTCCGAGCAGCTGGTAGCCGCCGCACACGGCGAGTACCGCCGCCCCGGCGGCCGCCGCCTCCCGGATCGCCTCGCCCTTCTCGACCAGGTCGAACGCGACGAGCGCCTGCTCGCGGTCCTGGCCTCCGCCCACGTAGAGGAGGTCGTGCTCTCCCGGCACGACCCGGTCGCCCATGCCGATCGCCCGGTAGTCGAAGCCGATGCCGCGCCACCCGGCCCTTCGCTCGAGCACGGCCATGTTCCCCCGGTCGGCGTAGATGTTCAAGTAGTCCGGATAGAGGTGACCGACGACGACCGTGCTCCTCCTCATGCCGCCGCCTCCCAGTAGTTCCGGACGAAGCCGCGGCCCGCGACGATGCGGCGGAGCGCGAGCATGGCCGTATACGTCGGCAGGACGACCAGCTCGCCGCCGGGCGGGGTGAGGGCGAGCCCGCGGTCGAGTGCCTCCTCCAGGTCGGGCACGACCTCGATCGCCTCGGCGTCGAGACCGCCGTACTTGCACCGGAGGGCGAGCTCCTGGGCGCGCGCGCCCGTCGCCACGACCCGCTCGAGCCCGGCGAGCAGAGGCTCGAAGTCCACGTCCCAGATCCACGACACGTCACGACCGTCCGCGATGTCGTCGTTGAGGCCGACGACCGCCAGGCGTGGCGCGCCGCCGGCGACGAGCGTCCGGATTACCTCGTTGGCGCCCGCGGGGTTCTTGACGAGGAGGAGGAGCACGTCGCGGTCGCCCGCCCGGATCCGCTCGAAGCGCCCGAAGGCGGCGCGGAAGCGGCCGATTCCCGCGCGGATCTCCGCCGGGGATGCGCCCAGGACGAGCGCCAGCGAGGCCGCCGCGACCGCGTTGTAGACGTTGTACAGACCCGGGAGCCGGAGCTCCGCCCGCTGCATCCCACCGGGCATGTGCAGGTCGAAGGCAGCCCCTTCGAGTCCGTCGAGCTCGATTGCACCCGCCCACACGTCGAGCGGCGGGCGGGCGAGCCCGCAGCCGGGGCAGCGCCAGTCGCCCAGGTGGCCGACGTAGGCGGCGACGTAGTCGTAGGGCGTACCGCATGCGACGCAGTACTTCGAGTCGGCGGCGTGGGGGAGACGCTCGCGCGCCACCCGCGGGTCGTCGAGCCCGAAGCGCACCGCCGCCTCGCGACCGCGCACGAGGTCCCCGACGAGGGGGTCGTCGGCGTTCGCCACGACCCACGCGTCCTCCGGGAGCTCGGCCACCACCGCGCGCCAGCGCTCGGCGATCAGCTCGAGCTCCCCGTAGCGGTCGAGCTGGTCGCGGAAGAGGTTGGCGAGGCAGACGGCGTGCGGCCGCACGCGCCGCGCGACGTCGGGGAACGCCCCCTCGTCGACCTCGAAGAGGCCTAGCTCGGCATCTGGGCTGGCGAGGAGAGCCGACGCGACGCCGGAGACGAGGTTCGCGCCCGCCCGGTTGTGCGCGAGGCGGACCCGGCCGTCGAGGATCTCGGCCACGATCGCCGCCGTGGTCGTCTTTCCGTTCGTGGCCGAGAGGAGCGCCGATCCGAGCGGCAGGCGGCCGGCGAGGGTTCCGACCGCGTCCGGATCGACAGTGGCGAGGATCTTCCCGGGCAACGTGGTTCCGCCGCCCCGCCCGGCGAGGCGGGAGAGACGGCCGGCGGCCCGCGCGACCGCGATCTCGAGCCCCAGGCGCACAGAGGCAGTCTATGGGCGAGCCCCTGTTCCCCCGTTCGAGTGAATCTCGCC
>DASTBX010000080.1:0-6827 GCA_035711645.1 Gaiellaceae bacterium | reverse complement strand
GCGCCCGGCGACGCCGCGTCGTCGCTCGCCAAGTGCCGGAACTGCACGCCTGAGTTCCGGGCGGCGTTGCGCGAGGAGCTGGGCCTCGACAAGCCGAAGCTCGAGCAGTACTGGATCTACATCAAGGACCTGGCCCACGGCGACCTCGGCGATTCGTTCGTGACGCGCCAGCCGGTCTGGGAGGAGCTGAAGCAGCCGATCCTCAACACGCTTCCGATGGTCGGGCTCGGCTACCTGATCTCGATCGTCCTCGGCGTGCTCGTGGGGGTGGTCGCCGCCTGGAGGCGCGGCACGTTCCTCGACTGGGGCGGCGTCTCGACGGCGCTCTTCTTCTACTCGATGCCGCAGCAGTGGTTCGGGCTCATGCTCCTGATCCTGCTCGGCGGCGTGCTGCCCTCCTCCGGCGTCAGCGACCCGTTCATCTCGTTCCTCGACCCGTCGTGGTGGGAGGTCGTCCTCGACCGCCTCGAGCACATGATCCTCCCCTCGCTGACGCTCGGCCTCGTCCTCTACGGCCAGTACGCGCTGATCGTCCGCTCGTCGATGCTCGAGGCGCTCGGCGAGGACTACATCATGACCGCGCGCGCCAAGGGCCTCTCGAGCTGGGCGATCGTGCGCAAGCACGCACTCCGCACCTCGCTCCTCCCGATCGCGACGCTCGTCGCGCTCACGTTCGGCTACATCATCGGCGGCGACATCCTCGTCGAGGCCGTCTTCTCGTATCCCGGGATCGGCCTCGCGACCTACGAGGCGGTCTTCGACCGCGACTACCCCGTGCTCCAGGGAGCGTTCCTGCTCCTGACGCTCTCGGTCATCCTTGCGAACTTCGTCGCCGACCTCCTCTACTTCAAGCTCGATCCGAGGATCAGCGGATGACGAGCACGGCGCCGATTCTCGCCGACGAGCACGACCTCGAGGCGCCGCCGCCGCGCCGCCGCTCGTTCGTCTGGTCGGTGGTCCGCGGGCAGCCGCAGGCGACGATCGGGGCGCTCGTCCTGCTCGCCTTCGTCCTCGTCGCCGTGCTGGCACCCGTCATCGCCCCCTACGACCCGCGCGAGAAGGTCGGCGCCGTCTTCGAGCCGCCCTCGAGCGAGCACTGGCTCGGCCTCGACGACGGCGGCTTCGACAT
Source organism: Gaiellaceae bacterium (assembly GCA_035711645.1). Taxonomy (GTDB): domain Bacteria; phylum Actinomycetota; class Thermoleophilia; order Gaiellales; family Gaiellaceae; genus JAIBJN01. Next base: position 5,698 of record DASTBX010000080.1, on the reverse strand, counting down.
GCTCAGCCTCCTCATCCACGGCGCCAGGGTCTCGCTCATCGTCGGCTTCGCGGCGGCGCTCGTCGCGATGCTGATCGGAGGCACCGTCGGCCTCCTCTCCGGCTACTTCGGCGGCAGGACGGACACCGTGCTCATGCGGCTGACCGACTACTTCATCGTCATCCCGGACATCCCGCTCATGCTGGTCGTCGCCGCCATCTGGGGCCGGAGCCTGACGAACATCATCCTCATCATCGGGCTGATCTACTGGACGACGACGGCGCGGGTGGTCCGCTCGCAGGTGCTCTCCGTGCGCGAGCGCGTCTACGTGCAGCGGACCCGGGCGCTCGGCGCCAGGAACGGGCGCATCCTCTTCCGTCACGTCCTGCCCCAGGTGGCGCCGCTGCTCGTCGCGATCACCGTCCTCAGCGTCGCCGTGGCGATCTTCGCCGAGACGGCGATCGCCTTCCTGGGGCTGGGCGACCCGACGCTCATCTCCTGGGGGAAGCTGATCGAGAACGCCTTCTCGCGAAGCGCCATCTCCGTCGACGCCTGGTGGGCGATCGTGCCGCCCGGGCTCGCGGTCGTGACCGTGGTCCTCGCGTGCACGATGGTCGGCCGCTCCCTCGAGGACGCGCTCAACCCGCGCCTGCGCGTCGGGCACCTCTCGGTGCGCCGCTTCCGCCTCCGCGAGCGCGAGGAGAGGGCGTCGTGAGCCTCCTCGAGGTGCACGACCTCCACGTCTGGTTCGACCTGGCGCGCGGCGGCGAGCTGCATGCCGTCCAGGGCGTCGACCTCGGGCTCGACGCCGGCGAGCGGTTCGGCCTCGTGGGCGAGTCGGGCTGCGGGAAGACGACGACGATCCTCGCGCTGATGGGCCTCCTGCCCCCGAGCGCCTCCGTGTCGGGGCGCGTGCTCCTCGACGGCGAGAACGTCCTCGCGCGCGGGGAGCGAAGCGTCGCGCCGCACCGCTGGCGGGACGTGGCCATGGTCTTCCAGGGCGCCATGAACGCCTTCAACCCGGTGAAGCGGGTGGGCGAGCAGATCGCGGAGCCGATGGAGCTGCACGGGATCGCCGAAGGGCGCGATGCCCGGCGCCAGGTCGGCGAGTTGCTCGAGCGCGTCGGGATCCCGGCGGAGCGGGCGCAGCGCTTCCCGCACGAGTTCTCCGGGGGGATGCGCCAGCGGGCTGCGATCGCGATGGCGCTCGCCTGCAAGCCGAAGGTGCTGCTCGCGGACGAGCCGACGACGGCGCTCGACGTGATGGTGCAGGCGCAGATCCTCGAGCTCCTCGTCGCGCTCGCCGACGACTTCGGGCTGACGCTCGTGCTCGTCACCCACGACCTGCCGATCGTCGCCCAGGTGTGCGAGCGGGCCGCTGTCATGTACGCCGGGGAGATCGTCGAGTCGGGGCCGACCGACGCCCTCTTCCACTCCCCGCGCCATCCGTACACGCGGTTGCTCTTCGCCGCGACGCCGGATCTCTACGGCACCGAGGAGGTCGCCTCCATCCCCGGCGCGCCGCCTCGACTCGACCGTGCCATCGTCGGTTGCCCGTTCCGCCCGCGCTGCGACTCCGCCTTCGGCCGCTGCGTCGACGACCGGCCGGCGCTGAAGCCGGTCGCCGCCGCCCAGGCCGCGGCCTGCCACCTGAACGACGTTCCTCAGGAGGTGCCGGCGTGACGGACGCGACGGCTGCGAACGGCGGGCCGCCGCTCCTCGAGGTCGAGGGCCTCGTGACGCGCTATCCAGTGCCGCGGGGGCTCGTCGGCGCGGCGGCGCGGCGGCCGCAGCGCTGGGTGCAGGCGGTCGCCGGGGTCTCCTTCCGCCTGCGGCGGGGCGAGATGCTCGCCCTCGTAGGCGAGTCGGGATGCGGGAAGACGACGACCGCCCAGAGCGTCCTGCGGCTCGTCGACTCCGACGCCGGCTCGATCCGCTTCGACGGAGCCGACATCACCGCGCTCGGAAGCGGGGACCTGCGCGGCCTGCGGCGACGGATGCAGATCATCTACCAGGATCCCTACGAGTCGCTCGACCCTCGCTTCCGGGTGCGGAGGACGCTCGAGGAGCCGCTCGAGGTGCACGGGATCGGCTCGAGGGCCGAGCGCCGGCGGGAGGCCGAGGAGGCCCTGCGGCTCACGGGCCTCGACCCTCCCGAGCTCTTCCTCGACCGCTACCCGCACGAGCTCTCGGGCGGCCAGCGGCAGCGGGTCGCGATCGCCGCCAGCCTCGTGCTCCACCCCGACCTGCTGATCGCCGACGAGCCGGTCTCGATGCTGGACGTCTCCGTGCGCGCCGGGATCCTCGAGATCCTCGACGACCTGCGCAGCCGGGGGCTCGGCATCCTCATGATCACACACGACCTCTCGACCGCGGCGCGCTTCGCCGACCGGATCGCGGTCATGTACCTGGGGCGGATCGTGGAGGAGGGCGCCGCCCGGGATGTCGTCACGAATCCGCAGCATCCCTATACCCAGGCCCTTCTCTCCGTCGTCCCGAAGCGCGACCCGAGGCAGCGGCAGCGCCCGGAGATCCTGCGCGGCGAGACGCCGAACCCCGTGGACGTCCCGCCCGGCTGCCGGTTCCACCCGCGCTGTCCGATCGCGATCCCGGAGTGCCGCGACGTCGACCCGGAGCTGCGCCAGCCGTCCGACGCCCGGGCCGGGCATCTCGCGGCCTGCATCCGGACGTGAACGCCGACCTCGTCCTCACGGGCGGGTCGCTCTTCGCGTCCGGCGGGGCGGAGGCGGTCGCCGTGCGCGGAGGGCGCATCGCGGCGGTCGGATCGGCGAGCGACTCCCACGGCTGGGCGGGAACGGGGACTCGGGTGCTCGAGCTGGAGGGCCGCACGGTCCTGCCGGGCTTCCAGGACGCGCACCTGCACCCGGCGCACGGAGGCCTCGCCGCAGCGCAGTGCTATCTCTTCGACGCCGACTCGCGGGAGGCGTGCCTCGACGCTGTCGCGCGCTACGCGGCAGAGCACCCGGAGCTCGAGTGGATCGAAGGCGGCGGCTGGTCGATCGACTCCTTCGCCGGCGGGACGCCCAGCCGCGCCGACCTCGATGCCGTCGTCTCCGACCGGCCCGTCTTCCTCGACAACCGCGACGGCCACGGCGGCTGGGTGAACTCGCACGCGCTCGAGCTCGCCGGCGTCACCGCGGCGACCCCCGACCCGCCCGACGGGCGCATCGAGCGTGAGCCGTCCGGCGAGCCGCAGGGCACCCTCCACGAGGGCGCGATGGACCTCGTCAGGCGGCTCCTGCCGCCCATCTCGCAGGAAGAGTGGGAGGCGGCGATCCTGCGGGCCCAGGAGGAGCTGCACGCGCTCGGAATCACCGCCTGGCAGGACGCGGCCGTCACGGCCGAGACGTACCCCGCCTACGTCGCGCTCGCCGGGCGAGGCGCGCTGACGATGCGGATGGAGGGGAACCTCCTCTGGGAGCGCGGCGCCGACGACGGGCAGATCGAGGAGCTCGTCGCACGGCGCGACGCTGGCTCCGCGGGCCGGCTCCGCCTACGCGGCGCGAAGATCTTCGTCGACGGCGTCCTCGAGAACTTCACGGGCGCGCTGCTCGAGCCGTACGCCGGCACGGACAACACGGGACTGTCCATGCACGAGCCCGAGGAGCTGGCGCGGATCGTCACGGCCCTCGACGCGCACGGCTTCCAGGTGCACATGCACACGATCGGCGACCGCGCCGTGCGCGAGGCGCTGGACGCGACCGAGGCGGCGCGCCGGGCGAACGGCGCGCGCGACCGCCGCTTCCACCTCGCGCACGTCCAGCTCGTCGACCCCGGCGACCTCGTCCGCTTTCCCGCGCTCGGCGTCGCCGCGAACGTCTCGCCCTACTGGGCCTGCCGGAGCGACTACGTCACGGTGCTCACGGAGCCGTTCATCGGACCCGAGCGCTCGGCGCGGATGTACCCGTTCGGCAGCCTCGCGCGCGCGGGCGCGCGGCTGGCGTTCGGGAGCGACTGGACGGTCTCGACGCCGAACCCGTTGCTCGAGCTCGAGGTGGCGGTGACGCGCACGCCGCCGGACGACCGCGGCGCCATGCCGCTGCTGCCCGAGGAGGCCCTCGACCTGCCGGCGGCGCTGGCCGCGTTCACCTCGGGCTCGGCCTGGGTGAACTTCCTCGACGACGAGACGGGCACGCTCGAGCCCGGCAAGCTCGCCGACCTCGTCGTCCTCGACCGCGACGTCCTCGACCCGGGCGCGGGCCCGATCGGGGACGCGCGCGTGCTCCTGACGCTCGTCGAGGGCGAGGCGGTCTACGCCGACCCGGCGCTCGGCTGGTAGGCCTGCTCGCGGCGGAGCCAGTCGGCGAAGAAGGGCTCCACGATCCTGTAGACGCCCTCGGGGTCGCGGCCGGCGACCTCCTTGGAGACGAGCGCCCCGATCGCCCGCTGGAGCGCCGGCTTCGGCGGCAGGTCGTGGGCCTCGGCGTACGCCGCCGCGTACGGCGAGCGGGTCGGCTCGTCGGCGAGGGCGAGCATCACGAGCCGCTGGGCGTGCGGGGCGTCGTCCCAGAGCTTCGCGAAGTGGTTGTGCTCGGAGCGGAGAGCCTGCTCGACGGCCGTCTCGACGTCGGCGAGACGGGCGAAGTGCCCGCGCGGAACGAGCTCCCAGAGGAAGTACGCCAGCTCCTGCGTCCCGTACGGGTGGCCGCCGGTGGCGTCGAGCACGCGGTCGAGCGCCTCGTCGTCGATGCCCTTCTCCGTCGCGTCGAACCGCGCTCGCAGGAAGGGCGCGAAGGCCGACGGCTCGATCGGGCCGATCTCGAGGCGCTTGGCGCTTCGCCAGAACGGCTCGTTCCGGTCCTCGAAGATCCGCTCGAGGACGTGGCGCTTGCTGCCCAGGTAGACGTGCGCCACCTCGGGCTGCTCCTGGAAGACTGCCCGCAGCAGGTTCGGGAAGGCCGGGTCGAGCGACACGATCTCCTGGAACTCGTCGAAGACGAGCACGACCCGCCGCTCGCGCTCGGCGGCGATCTCGCCGGGGAGGGCTAGGAGAGCCTCGATCGTGTCGTCGATGTCCGCGCGGCGGCGGGCGGCGTGGAACGTGAAGCGGAGGCTCGCGTCGGTCGGGTCGACCTCCATCGTCGGGACGACCCGTAGGCCGCGGAAGAGGTTCGCGGCCCGCTCGAGCGTCCCGCCGACGGCGCCGGAGAGGTCGCGGTAGACCGTCTTCGCGAGCGCGGCGGCGAGCCGTTCCTTCGTCGGCGTCTTCATGAGGTCGCAGTAGGCGACGAGCAGCCCGTCGCGGATCGCCTCCTGCGCAGCGCGGAGGACGAGCGAGGACTTGCCGTAGCGGCGGGGCGCGTACACGAGCACGTCCTGGCCGTTGCGCATGTCGGCGGCGAGCTCGCGCAGCTCGCGTTCGCGGTCGGTGAAGGCCCGGTCGAGAGCGAGCGCGCCGAAGGTGAACGGATTCGTATGCGGCATTGCATTACGCAGTGTTGCATAAGAGGTGTATGCATATCCGCATAATGCACCGGTGCATACCGGCGTGCGGCCTTTCTACGCCTCGAGGAGCACGCGCCCGTTCTCCACGCGGACGGCGTAGACGGCCGCGCGGTGGGTCGGGTCGTCGAGGCACACGCCCGTCTCAAGGTCGAACTCCCACCCGTGCCACGGGCAGCGGAGCACCCGTCGCCCGGCGAGCGCGTAGAGGCCCGGCGCCCCGGCCAGCCGCTCGCGCACAGTCCCCCGGCACAGC
>DASTBX010000079.1:0-14116 GCA_035711645.1 Gaiellaceae bacterium | reverse complement strand
GGACTCCAGTGCACGAGGAAGACGCGCGTCTCGAGGTCCTCGAGCCCGACCTCCTCACCCTCGAGATCCGGTAGCCGGAAAGGCGGGAAGGCGGTCGCCAATGGGAGGCCGCCGCGGGCCGGATCGCCCTCGGGTGCGTCGGGACCGCCCGCACGCCGTTCCAGTGCCTCGATCCGGAGGAGCAAGCGTCCTTGCTGCCGGAACGCCTGGACCAGGAGCCAGGCAAGCGACACCACCCCGCACAGGAGAGCCCCGAGGAGCACCCACATCACGATGGTCATACGCAAAACCCCGCAGCCCGAGGTCCGGTGATTCGTGCGCGTCGACTCTAAGCGCGATCCCCGCTACCCGTCAACCGTCGGAGTGGCTACGTTTGCAGCCGTGGCGGACCGAGACGAGATCGTCGCCTGGGCGGACGAGTATCTCGACCTCGCCTCCTATCCCGACTACGGGCCCATGGGCCTCCAGGTCGTGGGCGCCGCAGAGGTGCGCAAGCTCGTCTGCGGGGTCTCGGCCTCCCGTGAGCTCTTCGAGCGGGCCGCAGAGGCCGGAGCGCAGATGGTTCTCGTCCACCACGGGCTCTTCTGGGAGAAGGAGAGCCGCGTGGTCGGGCCGGTCATGCGCGAGCGCCTGCGGGCGCTCTTCGACGCCGACCTGACCCTCGTCGCCTACCACCTGGCGCTCGACGCCCACCCGGAGGTCGGCAACAACGCGCTCCTCTGCGGGGAGCTCGGGATCGATCGGGAGACGCGCTTCGCCGACGGCCTCGGCTTCGGCGGCCGCCTGAGCGAGCCGGCTCCGGTGAGCGCGCTCGCCGAACGCGTGCAGGAGCGCCTGGGCCGCATGCCGCTCGTCTTCTCGTACGGGCCCGAGCTTGTCGAGCGCGTCGCCGTCTGCACGGGCGGGGCGGCGCGCTACCTCGCCCAGGCGGCCGGGGAGGGCTACGACTGCTTCGTCACGGGCGAGGCCGACGAGCCGACGAAGCACGCGGCGAAGGAGTCCGGCGTCCACTTCGTGGCCGGCGGCCACTACGCGACCGAGACGCTAGGGGTGCAGGCGCTCTCGGCGAGGATCGCCGAGCGCTTCGACCTCGCGTGGGAGTTCGTCGACCTCCCCAACCCGGTCTAGCCAGCCGTCCTCCGCAACCTCGTCCAGGAACGCCTCGAGGAGCGCCGCCGTCTCGTCGGCGTACTCGCCGACGACGAGATGCCCCGCCGCAGGGAGGACGCGGATGGGGCAGCGTAGACGGCGGGCGTACTCGAACCCGTCCGAGAGCGGGACGAGGCGGTCGCGTGCGCCCCAGACGAGGAGCGTCGGGCAGCGGACGCGGTGGAGGTCCGGTCTGGGATCGTCCCGCACGAGCGCCCTGGCGGCCGCCGGCACGTCGGTGTGCTCGGGCTGCGCCTCGAGGAGGCCGAGCACCCCCTCGGGCGTCAGCCGGCGGGGGTCGGCGGCGCCCCAGAAGCCGAAGACGGGCAGACGCAGGTTCGGCCGGCGGGCGATCGGACGGCGGGCGCGGGCGACTGCCCGGGCGGGCCGGAGCGCCGAGACGACGGCGAGCCAGATCCGCCCGCGTCTCGTCGCCGAGACGATGCCGCCGGGCGCGATCATGGCGAGCGCCGTGACCGACTCCGGGCGCGCCGCCGCCAGCCGGAGGGCGACGACGCCGCCCATCGAGTAGCCGACCAGGGCCGCCGGAAGCATCCGCTCGCGCTCGGCGACGGCGACCGCGTGCGCGCCGAGGTCGCCGAGGCCGGCGAGAGCGGCGAGCCGGTCACTGCCGCCGTGGCCCGGCAGGTCCGGAACGAGCACGCGGTGGCGGCGGGCCAGGAGCGGCGCGAGGTCGGCAAAGTTGACGGCGGCGCCGCCGAGGCCGTGGACGAGGAGCAGCGGCGGCCCTTCGCCCCCGACCCAGTACCGCGTCCGCACGCCGCCGATCTCCGCAACGTGCATCTGAAACCCTCGAAGGAGCGTTGCCGCCGTCACCCGCGAAACCGTATCCTGTGACCATGGTCGTGAAAGGAGCGCGGGGCCGTTGAGCGCCGCGACGCAAAACTCGAGACTGCGCGACGAGCCCGCCCGAGCCTTGCCGGCGGGCTTTTTTGCGCTCCGATCCGGAAGGAGGCCGTAGCGTGGCGAACCACCTGACGCCCGAGGAGCTGTCGAAGGAGCTGGGCATCCAGCGGGACGAGGTCATCCGTGTCTGCATCGAGGAGGCGATCCCGATCTACCACGGCAAGATCGACAAGACCCTCTTCCAGGCGCACCTCGAGGCGGCCCGCGCGGCGTCCACGTCCCCGGCGGCCTAGGCCGGCGGCTCTCAGCGCGAGGCGGAGGCGGCCCGCTTCTTGCGGGCGGGCGCCTTCTTGGCGGGCGCCTTGCCGTCCGCGCCCTTCGACTTCTGCGCCTGCGCGACGCTCTGCTTGAGCGCCTCCATCAGGTCGACGACCGGTGCGGTCTCGACCGGCTCGGGCACCGCGATCTCCTCGCCCGCGAGCTTCGCCTCGAGCATCGCGCGCAGCTCGCGCCGGTACTCGTTCTCGAACTCGTCGGGGGCGAAGTCGCCGACGAGGCTGGCGACGAGCTGCCGGGCCATATCGAGCTCCGGGCCCTTCACGTCCATCTCCTCGACCGCGTCGTCGATCTCCGCCCGCGGCCGGATGTCCTCGGCGAAGAAGAGCGTCTCGAGCGCCAACGCCTCGCCGAGCGGCCGGATGAGGCAGAGGTTCTCCTTGCCCCAGAGGACGAACTTGCCGATCGCGGCGACGTTCGCCTCCTGCATGGCCCGCAGGAGCAGCACGTAGGGCCGCCGCTGGGCGGCCGCGTCGGCCGGGGCGAGGTAGTACGTGCGGTCGAAGTAGATCGGGTCGACGTCGTCGAGGGAGACGAAGCGGTCGATGTCGATCGACTGCGAGCGGGTGAGCGCCACCGCCTCGAAGTCGGACTCCTCCACGATCACGAACTGCCCCTTGGAGAACTCCCAGCCCTTCACGAGCTCGTCGGCCTCGACGTCCCGCTCGTGCACGGGGCACCAGCGCTTCTGCTTGATGGGCGTCCCGCACTCGCGGTGGAGCGTGCGGAAGGCGACGTCCTTACGCTGCTGCGCCACGGCGAGCCCGATCGGGATGTTGACCAGGCCGAAGTTGATGGAGCCGTTCCAGATCGTTCGCATGGGGTGTGAGAAGCCTAGCGGGACCAGGGAGATTCTCCCTCCGCCCCGACTTCCCTTCCCGTGGGCCTCGCCCGCTCCGGCTAGAGCCGGCGCGCCCCGACGTAGGTGGACGCGTACCACCCGGTCAGCGAGGAGATCTTCACGACGTCGCCTGTATGCGGCGAGTGGATGAACTGGCCGCCGCCGATGTAGATGCCGTTGTGGCCGAGGCCGTTGAAGAAGACGAGGTCGCCGGGCTGGAGCTCCGAGCGCGAAACCGGGCTCCCGTAGCCGTACTGCATCGCGGCATTGTGCGGGAGCGAGACGCCGACCTGCGAGTACACGTACATGACGAAGCCCGAGCAGTCGAAGCCGGTGCTGGGCGAGGAGCCGCCGCAGCGGTACGGGATGCCGAGGTACTGCATCGCGATGCCGACGACGCCGCCGTACTGCGACGGCGGAGCGCTAGTGGGCGCCTCCGGGGCGGGAGGAGAGGAGGACGGCTGCGAGGCGAGCCGAGAGCGCGCCTCCGCCTCGAGCCTGCGCTGCTCGGCGCGCTCCTCGGCTCGGATGCGCTCGATCTCCTCCTTGATCGAGGCGAGGAGCTGCTCGCGCTCCGCGAGGGCGGCCTCGATCTCGCGTCGCTTCGCCGCCCGCTCGGCGACGATCCGCTCCTGCTCGGCGACGGCCTCCTCGAGCTGCGCCTCCCGCCGCTTGACCTCGCCTCGGAAGCGGCGGACCTCCTCGAGAATCTGCGAGTCCTGCGTGGAGACGCGGTCGGCCGTCTCGAGCCGGTCGAGGATCTCGTCGAGGCTCGACGAGCCGAGCAGGATCTCCACGAGATCCGTCCGCCCGTTGACGTAGAGCTCGACAAGGCGCGTCTCGAGATTCGATTGGGCGTCCCCAAGGTTCCCGCGCGCGATTTCGAGGCGGCGCTCGTTCGCGCGCTGCTCGGCCTCGATCCTGTCGAGCTCGATCTGCGCGGCGTTGAACGACTCGACGACGACACCGAGGTCGGCGTCGAGCTCCTGGACCTGGGCGAGCACCTGGCGGGCCTCCGCCTGCTTCGACTCCACCTGGGGGGCCGGGACGGCCGGCCCCGCCAGCGGCAGCGCTGCCAGCGCGAGGAGCAGGAGAAGGGATGCGTGTCGTCTCGTCGGTCGGATGCCTACCCCCGGCTGGCCAACGGTGCAGGCGCGTAGCTGCGGCAGGGCGCCTTCACGAAGGCGCGGATACTAACAGGGGATCCCGACAGTGGCGCAAGGAGGAGCCGGATGCCCGGGCGCGCGGGCCGTAACGCCTGCTAGGGTGCCGCCTTCGTGTGCACGGCTCGGACACGGCCCTGGACACGGCTCGCGGCGGTGACCGCCCTCGCGCTCGCCGCGCTCATCGCTCCATCCTCGGCGCGAGCCGACGATCCGGCCGACCTTCGCAGCGAGGTCGAGCAGCTGCGCGCCGACACACGTGGCCTCGAGGCGCAGGCGCAGGAGGCACTCCTCGAGCTCTACGCGCTCGAGAGCGACCTGGCGCGGGCCGAGCGGCGGCTGGACGCCCTCCTCGAGCGGCAGGCGACGATCGAGGCGCAGGTCGACGCCGCGCAGCGCAGGCTGGAGCTCGCGCGCGCAGACGCCGAGGAGGCCGAGCGGCGGCTCGCGTCGCGCCTACAGACGCTCTACGTCCAGGGTGAGGTCGACCCGCTCGCCGTCCTCCTCGGAGCCGAGTCGCTCGACGAGGCGCTCTCCGCTCTCGACGGCCTCGGGCGCGTGGCCAGGCAGGACGGGAGCATCCTCCGCCAGGTCCGCGTGGCCCGGATCGAGGTGCGCCGAGCCGTGCGGACGCTCTCCGAGCGGCGGGCGGAGGTGCGGGGGCTCGTCGGCGAGGCCTCCGCGGAGCGCGAGGCGCTGGCGGTCGCTCGGAGCGCTCGCTCCGCCTACCTCGCCGACCTGTCGCGCCGCAGCGAGCTCGCGGGGGCAGCGCTCGAGAGGCTGACCGCCCGGGCGGCGGCGGCCGAGGAGAAGGCCGCAGCCGTCCCCGCCTCCGGCGGTTCCGGCTCGGCCACCGGGGGAGGCAGCGCGCCCGCGCCGACCTCCGCGCCCACGTCCACGTCCGCCGGCACGACGATGACGGTGACCTCGACGGGCTACTGCCTCCGCGGCACGACGGCGACCGGCGTCCCGGTGGGCTGGGGCGTCGTCGCCGTGGACCCCGCCGTCATCCCCCTGGGCACACGCATGTCCATCCCCGGCTACGGCGAGGGCGTCGCCGCGGACACGGGCGCCGCCGTCCGCGGGGCGAGGATCGACCTCTGGTTCCCGAGGTGCTCGGAGGCGCTCGCCTGGGGTCATCGGACGATCACGATCACCCTGCTCTAGCCAGACCCGTCTACAATCGGCAGCCTCGGTCGAGGCACGGAAAGGGGGCCACGACGTCCGCCGGTGAGGAGCGGCACTCCCCGAAGGGACTCGATGAGCTGCGCGTGCTGCTCGTGGACGACCACGACCTCTTCCGCACGGGTCTCCGGAGCCTGCTCGAGGAGCAGGGCGTCCACGTCGTCGGCGAGGCCGAGAACGGCAGCGCGGCCCTGCACCAGGTCGGGGAGCTCGCGCCGGACGTCGTGATCATGGACCTGAAGATGCCGGGCCTCACCGGCGTCGAGACGACGCGCCGCATCTCTGGCATCGCGCCGCTCGCCCGCGTCGTCGTCCTCACGATCTCGGCCGACGACGAGGACGTCATGGACGCCGTCATGGCCGGGGCCTGCGGCTACCTGCTCAAGGACTCGTCCATCGATCAGCTGATGGCCGGCATTCGCGCGGCGGCGGGCGGAGAGTCGCTCATCTCGCCGCAGATCGCGGCCAAGGTCCTTCAGCGTCTACGGGCGCAGAGCGCCGACACGGTCGCGGCCGAGACGATCCGCGCCGAGCTCTCCGAGCGGGAGCTCGAGGTCCTGCGCCTGATCGCCAACGGCAAGGACAACGCGGAGATCGCCCGCGAGCTCTTCATCAGCCCGAAGACGGTCAAGAACCACATCTCGAACATCCTCATGAAGCTGCAGATCGACAACCGGATCCAGGCCGCCGTGTACGCCGTCCGCAGCGGGATCGTCTGAGCTCAGAGGCTGGCCGCGAGGACGCCGAGCAGCCCGCGCAGCTCGGCGAGCTGCTCGTCGATCGCCGCCACCCGGAGCTTGAGCGCGCTCAGCTCGGCGACGTGATCGGCGCTCCCGGCCAGCGCGTGCAGGCGATCCTGCGCCCGCAGCCGCTCGCCCTCGAGCGCGAGGGCCCGCGCATAGCCGTCGGTGAGCGTATGCTCGACGTCGTCCGCCGGCGTGCCGTTCCGCTGGTCGAGGAGGACGCGGATGCGATCGCAGAGACTGGTCAAGTCTTCCATCGGCTGCCTGCCTGAACGTATACGGATCGCTTACACACTCCAAGGGCCGAACGTCCTATCCTGCGGCTCGGCGGGGCCTACCGGCATTTGAGAGGACACTGGGTCATCCGGAAGCGCGTGCTCGCGGTCGTCGCGGCGCTCGCGGTCGCGCCCGCGGTCGTCGCCCCGCCGGCGCCGGCACAGAGCCTCGGCGAGCGCCTCGACAGCGCCCTCACCGTCTCGGGCGTCTCCCGCGCCCGCACCGGTGCCTTCGCGCTCGAGCGGGCCACGGGCCGCGTCGTCTACGGGCTGCACAGGAACCGCTCGCTTGCGCCCGCGTCGAACCAGAAGCTCGCCGTCGCGCTCTCCGTGCTCGACCGGCTCGGGCCCGACCACCGGATCCAGACCGTCGTGCGCGGGCGCGGCTCGCTCACCGGGAACACCTGGCAAGGGCGTCTGATCCTCAAGGGTTACGGCGACCCGACGCTGACCGGGACCGACCTGCGCACGCTCGCCGTGGCGGTCCGCAACCAGGGCATCACGCGCGTCACCGGGCGGATCGTGGGCGACGAGAGGTACTACGACAAGCGCCGCACGGGCGACGGCTGGCGGGCCTCCTGGTACAAGGTCGAGTCGCCGCCGCTCTCGGCGCTCGTCGTCAACCGGGCGCGGGTCGACGGGCGGACGGTCGACAGGCCCGCCCTGGCAGCGGCGCGCAGGTTCCGGGCCGAGCTGCGCCGCTCGGGGGTCACGGTCCTCGGGCCGGCCCGCACCGGGCGGACGCCGAGCGGCTCGGTTTTCCTGACGAGGATCCGCTCGGCGCCTGCGGCGACACTCGTCCGGAGCATGAACAAGCGCAGCGACAACTTCTTCGCGGAGATGCTCGTGAAGCACCTCGGGGCGAGGATGCGGGACGCGGGGACGACCGCGGCCGGCTGCCTCGTCATGAGGCGGGTGCTCGCGGGCCGGAGCGTCCCGCTACGCGGCGTGCGGCTCGCCGACGGCTCCGGGCTCTCCCTCTACAACCGTTTCACGGCGCGCTCGCTCGGCCGGCTCCTCGAGTCGGCGTGGGCGGATCCGGCCGTGAGGCAGCCGTTCGTCGCGTCACTCCCGGTGGCGGGGGTCGACGGGACGCTCGAGGACCGCATGCGCCGCCGCCCCGCGCGCGGCCGCGTTCGCGCCAAGACGGGCACGACCAGCACCGCGTCGGCGCTCTCCGGCTACGTCGGCTCGCGCTACCTCTTCTCCGTCCTCCAGAACGGCAGCCCGATCCAGTGGGAGAACGCCCGCCGGGCGCAGGACCGCTTCGCGCAGGCGCTCGCCGGAGCGCTCTAGGAGAGCAGCCGCTCGAAGGCGGTCTCGTCGAGGATCTCGACTCCGGCGCGGCGCGCCTTCTCGAGCTTCGAGCCCGGGCTCTCGCCGACGACGAGGCCGCTCGTCTTCTTCGAGACCGAGTCCGTCACCTTGGCGCCGCGCTCCTCGAGCGCGGCCTTCGCCTGCTCGCGGGACCACCGCTCGAGCGTGCCGGTGATGACGTAGCTCTTGCCGGTCAGCGGCCCTTCGACGGGACGCTCGCCGGCGCCGAGCTCGAAGTGGAGCCCGAGCCCGCGCAGCTCCTCCACGAGGGCACGGTTCTTCTCGTCGGCGAACCAGGTGGCGATCGACTCGGCGCGGTCCGGGCCGATCCCCTCGACCTCCTCGACGTCCTCCTGGCTCGCAGCGAGCAGCCTGTCGACGGTGCCGAAGTGGCGGGCGAGGTTCTGGGCGGTCACCCAGCCGACGTCGGGAATGTTGAGGCCGAACAGGATCCGCGAGAAGCGGATGCCCCGAGACGCCTGGATGGAGTCGATCGCATTGCGCGCGGAGACCTCTCCGTACCCGTCGAGCTCGACGAGCTGCTCCGTCGTCAGCCGGTAGAGATCAGGGATCGAACGCAGGAGGCCGAGGTCCCAGAGGCGGCGGACGAACTGCTCGCCGACGCCTTCGATGTCCGCCGCGGCCATGACCCAGTTGATGAGCGACTCGAGCCCGCGCGAGGGGCACGCGCTGTTCGGGCAGCGATGCATGACCTCCCCCTCGGGCTTCACGATCGGCGTGCCGCAGAGGGGGCAGGCCTTCGGCATGCGGAAGCGCCTCGTCCCCTTGGCGTGCGGGAGGACCGGCCCGACCACCTGCGGGATGACGTCTCCGGCCCGCTGGACGATGACCGTGTCGCCTTCGCGGATGTCCTTGCGGTTGATGTCCTCCTCGTTGTGGAGGGTCGCCTGGGAGACCGTGACTCCGCCCACCTCCACCGGCTCGAGCTGGGCCCACGGGTTGAGGTTGCCGGTGCGGCCGACGCGGATGTGGATCTTCCGGAGCTTCGTCTCGGCGGTCATCGGCGCCCACTTGTAGGCGCGCGCCCAGCGCGGCCGCCCGTGGAGCGCGCCGAGCCGCCGCTGCTGGTCGAGCGAGTCCACCTTGATCACGATGCCGTCGATCTCGTAGTCGAGCTCGATCCGCTTCCGCTCCCACTCCGCACACTCGCGGGCGACCGACTCGAGCGACTCGTGCCGGCGGGCGTGGGGATTCGTGCGGAAGCCCCGCTCGCGCAGCCACTCGAGGGTCGCCCACTGGGTGGGGAGCTCGACGCCGTCGGTGCGACCGAGGCCGTACGTCCAGATGGAGAGCTCGCGCTCCGCCGTGATCTGCGGGTTGAGCTGCCTGAGGGATCCCGCCGCTGCGTTGCGCGGGTTCGGCGCCGTCTTCTTGCCCTCGGCGGCGAGGCGCTCGTTGAGGCGGTTGAAGGCGGAGAGGGGGAAGTAGACCTCGCCCCGCACCTCGAGCACGCCGGGGGGCGGATGGCCGTCGAGCGTGCGCATGGCGAGCGGGATCGCCTTGATCGTTCGCAGGTTGGGCGTCACGTCCTCGCCGCGCTCCCCGTCGCCGCGGGTCGCACCGCGCACGAGCCTCCCGTCCTCGTAGACGAGTGACACCGCCGAGCCGTCGATCTTCGGCTCGGTCACGTAGGCGACCGGCTCCTCCGAGTCGAGCCGCTTGCGCACGTCGTCGGCCCATTTGAGGAGCGTCTCCTCGGTCGTCACCTTCTCCAGCGAGCCCATCGGCGAGAGGTGCTCGACCTTGCGGAACTTGTCGGAGGGCGCCGCGCCGACGCGCTGGGTCGGCGAGTCCGGCGTGACGAGCTCCGGGTGCTCCTCCTCCAGCCGCTTGAGCTCGTCGAAGAGGCGATCGTAGGCCGCGTCCGAGACCTCCGGGTCGTCGAGGACGTGGTAGCGGTAGTTGTGGTGCGCGACCTGCTCGCGCAGCTCGGAGACCCGCCGTTCGACGTCCTTCGCGGCCATCAGAGCACTTCGAGGAGCTGGGCCGGGGTCTCGACCAGGACGTCCGCGTCGGCCAGGTTCTCGAGCGGGTGGATGTTGCCCCAGGCGACCGCCACCGTGAACACCCCCGCGGCCTTCCCGGCGGCGACGTCGTAGGGCGAGTCGCCGACGAACGCCGCCTCCGAGCGCTCGGCGCCCAGGCGCTCGAGCGCCGTCAGGACGGGCTCCGGATGCGGCTTGTGGCGCTCCGTCAGGTCGGAGGTGACAAGGACGTCGAAGTAGCGCTCGAGCGGGAGGACCGCGAAGGCGAGCTCCACCGTCTTGCGGCGCTTCGCGGTGACGATGCCCAGCCGCCGCCCCTCGCGCTTCAGCTCGGCCAGCACGTGCTCGATGCCCTCGAAGGCCTCCAGCTCGTCGTGGAGCGGCTCGTTGTGCTCCCGGTAAACGCGGACGAGCTCCTCGACCTGCGCCGCGTCGATGGCGCGCATCTGGTCGTGGATGTTGGAGCCGCCGACGAGGGCGGCCAGCTCGGCATCGGGGATCTCGCGCCGGAGCACGGTTTGCGTCGCGTGCCGGAACGAGGCGAGGATGATCGCCCCGGAGTCGATCAGCGTGCCGTCGAGGTCGAAGAGAACCGTCGGGTAGCGCATCAGTAGTGGACTCGCTCGAGGTAGAGGCCCCAGGGCGGCGCGGTCGCCCCCGCCTCGTCCCGCGGACGGCCTGCGAGCAGGCGCTCGACCGCTCCCGGGTCCTGCTCCAGCATCGTACCGACGAGCGTGCGCACCATGTGTCGCAGGAAGCTGTCGGCCGTGATGGTGAACGCGAGCACGTCGCCGTCGCGCTCCCACGCCGCCTCCCGGACGACCCGGACGAAGGACTCGTGCTGGGTCACCGTCGGCGTGAAGGCGCGGAAGTCGTGCTCGCCGACGAGGAGGCCGGCCGACTCGGCCAGCCGCTCCTCGCCGAGCGGACGAGGCCACCAGAGCGAGCGGCGCAGCTCGAAGGGCGAGTGGGTCGGGCGCCGCCAGACGCGATAGCGGTACGTGCGCCCGGTCGCCGAGAAGCGGGCGCTGAAGCCGTCCGGGGCCTCCTCGCTCCCGACGGCGGCGACGTCGTCGGCCAGGACGCCGTTGAGCGCCTGGGCGGCGCGCTCCGGCGGCGGCCCTCCGGCGGCCGAGAAGCTCGCCACCTGACCGCGCGCGTGGACGCCCGCGTCGGTGCGCCCGGCGACGGCGAGGCCCTCCCAGTCCGGATAGACCATGTCGAGCGCGGCGCGGAGCTCGCCCTCCACCGTCCGCTCGCCCGGCTGGGCCGCCCAGCCGGCGAACCCCGTCCCGTCGTACTCGAGCACGAGCCTGACCGTCGGCACGGCGACAGGCTACGGCAACGGGAGGGCTTGACAAGACGGTCGGTAAGTCTTAACTTACGGTAAGTGATGGCTTACGTCGATGCGCTCACCGCCCTGGCCGACCCGACGCGGCGCACCGTCTTCGAGACCCTCCGAGCCGGGCCTCGGTCGGTCGGCGACCTCGCCCGGGGACTGCCCGTCAGCCGGCCCGCGGTCTCCCAGCACCTCAGGGTCCTGAAGCACGCGGGCCTCGTCCGCGAGCGGCGCGTGGGCACGCGGAACTTCTACAGCGTCGACGGCGAGGGCCTCGCAGAGCTGCGCGACTACTTCGACCGCTTCTGGGAGGAGGCCCTGGCCGGATTCAAGGAAGCGGCCGAGCGCGAGGAAGGAGAGGACGGATGACCCTGCACCCGACGACGGCGATCCTGCTCGCCGAGGAGCGGCGGCGGGATCTCGAGCGGGCGGTCGCCGCCCAGCCGCGGCCACAGCCCGTGCCGTCGCGACCGCGGCGGCTCCGGCGCGTGCTGCGGCGTGCGGCGCCCGCAGTGTCCCGAACCAGCTAGAAGGAGGACGAGATGGAATCCACCAAGTCGACCCAGCGGATCGAGCCCGTACGGAAGAGCGTCACCGTCGACGCGCCGGTCGAGCACGCGTTCCGCGTCTTCACCGAGCGCACCACCGACTGGTGGCCTCTGGGCACGCACTCGGTCCGCGAGGAGCTCGCCGAGGCGGCCGTGATCGAGCCCCGGGCCGGCGGCGCCGTCTACGAGCTCTGGCGCGACGGGCGCGAGGAGTGGGGCCGCGTCACGGCCTGGGAGCCGCCGCACCGGCTCGTCTTCACCTGGCACCCCGGCCGCGGCGCCGACGAGGCGACCGAGGTGGAGGTGCGATTCAGCGAGCAGGGCGGCTCGACGCTGGTCGAGCTCGAGCACCGCGGCTGGGAGGCGCGCGGCGAGCAGGCGTCCGCGGTCCGCAGCGCGTACCAGACGGGCTGGGACCCCGTGCTCGCGCGCTACGCGGAGGCGGCAGCGGGTTAGGGGACCGGCGCCGGGGCGCGCTCGGGCACGTAGTCCACGAGCTCCAGGTACGCCATTCTGGCGGCATCGCCCTGGCGCGGGCCGAGCTTGACGATCCGGGTGTAGCCGCCCGGGCGGTCGGCGAAGCGCGGCGCGACGTCGGCGAAGAGGGTGTGGGCGACGGCCTTCGAGCGGAGGAACGCCACCGCCTGGCGGTGGGCGGCCAGGTCGCCGCGCTTGCCGAGCGTGATCATCTGCTCGACGATCGGGCGCACCTCCTTCGCCTTCGCCTCGGTCGTCCGGATGCGGCCGTGCTCGATCAGCGCGCCGGCGAGGTTCGCGTAGAGCGCCTTTCGGTGGGCCGAGTCGCGGCCCAGCTTCCTGCCTGCGCGCCTGTGCCTCACCGCACTGCCTACTCGTCCCTGAGCGTCAGCCCGTGCGCCTGGAGGGTCTCGCGGACCTCCTCGATCGACTTCTTGCCGAAGTTGGGGATCGCGGCGAGCTCGTTCTCGGTCTTCGAGACGAGGTCGCCGATCGTCTCGATGCCGACCCGCTTCAGGCAGTTGTAGCTGCGCACGCCGAGCTCGAGCTCCTCGATGGGGAAGTTCTCCATCCCGTGCGCCTGCGGCGCCTCGGCGGCGTCGGCCTCGGCCGCCTCGCCGAAGCCCTCGATCTTGTCGATGTCGGTGAAGATCGCGAGCTGGCGGATCAGGATCTCGGCGGCCTCGGCGATCGCGTCTCGGGGGGCGAGCGAGCCGTCGGTCGCCACGTCGAGCGTCAGCTTGTCGTAGTCGGTCCGCTGCCCGACGCGCGCGGCCTCCACCTCGTACGAGACGCGCCGCACGGGCGAGAAGATCGAGTCGACGGGGATGACGCCGATCGTGTGCTCGGGGCCGCGGTTCAGCTCGGCTGGAACGTACCCGCGGCCGCGGCCGATCGTGAGCGTCACCTCGAGGCGGCCCTTGTCGGAGAGGTTCGCGACCTCGAGGTCAGGGTTGAGGATCTCGAGGTCGGCCGGGGTCTCGATGTCCGACGCCTTGACGACGCCGGGGCCCTTCTTCTCGAGCCTGACCTCCACCTCGGGCGAGTCGCCGTGCAGGAGGCAGACGAGGTTCTTGAGGTTGAGGATGATGTCGGTGACGTCCTCGCGCACGCCCTTGAGGGTCGTGAACTCGTGCGCGACGCCTTCGATCTTCACCGAGGTGACGGCGGCGCCTTCGAGCGAGGAGAGGAGCACGCGGCGGAGCGAGTTTCCGAACGTGTAGCCGAAGCCGCGGTCGAGCGGCTCGATCACGAAGATGCCGCGCTCCTCGGTCACCTCCTCGTGGGTGATCCGGGGCACCTGGAATTCCATGAGCGACGTTCTGGTGGCCATGCTTCCTTTCTACTTGGAGTAGAGCTCGACGATCAGCTGCTCCTGCACCGGCGTGTCGATGTCGGTGCGGTCCGGCAGCTTCAAGACCTTTCCCGAGAGGCCGTCGTGGTCGGCCTGCAGCCAGGGGGCGACCGAGGCGGTGAGGTCCGTCGCGTCACGGACGACCTGCTCGGCCGGGCTGCCCTCCTTGAGGGCGACGACGTCATCGGGCTTCACCTGATAGCTCGGGATGTTCACGCGCCTGCCGTTGACCTCGAAGTGGCCGTGGCGGATGAGCTGGCGGGCCTGCGCCCGGGAGCCGGCAAACCCGAGCCGGTAGACGACGTTGTCGAGGCGCGTCTCGATCATCCGCAGGAGCTCTTCGCCCGTGATCCCCGACCGCTTCGCCGCCTTGTCGTAGTAGTTGCGGAACTGCTTCTCGAGCAGGCCGTAGTAGCGGCGCGCCTTCTGCTTCTCGCGCAGCTGCAGGAGGTACTCGGACTGCTTGATGCGGCCGCGGCCGTGCTCGCCCGGCGGGTAGCTGCGGCGCTCGACGGC
>DASTBX010000078.1:0-51865 GCA_035711645.1 Gaiellaceae bacterium | reverse complement strand
GCCCCGAGACCCTCGCCGGCCTCGCCGACGGCCCCCACACCTTCCAGGTCCGCGCCACCGACCCCGCCGGCAACACGGACGCGACCCCGGCGCAGCACGCGTGGAGCGTGAACGCCGTCGCGCCCACGGTCACGCTCGTCCAGCCCCCGGGCTACGTGAACGCCGCCGACGCCGACCCGTACACGGTCCGCGCCACGAGCCCGGACGGCGACTTGACCGGCGTCGAGCTCTTCCGCTGCTCGGACGACTCCGGCGACTGCGCCACCGGCACGTGGGTCTCGCTCGCCACGGACGCGACCGCGCCGTACGAGGCCTCCTGGCCGCTCGACGCCGACGGGACCCGCGCGCTGCGCGCCGGCGCCACGGACGCCGGCTCGAACACGGGCGAGGACGTCGTGACGGTGACGATCGACCGCGCCGTTCCCGCGACGGCGATCGACTCGGCTCCGGCCGACCCCAGCGGGAGCGCGGGCGCGAGCTTCGACGTCAGCTCGAACGAGGTCGGGACGACCTTCGAGTGCCGGCTCGACGGCGGCGCCTGGACGCCCTGCACCAGCCCCGAGACCCTCGCCGGCCTCGCCGACGGCCCCCATACCTTCGACGTCCGCGCCGCCGACCCCGCCGGGAACGTGGACGCCACCCCCGCGACCTTCTCGTGGACGGTCGACACGGGCGCGCCCCAGACGACCATCGACGTCGCGCCTTCGGACCCGAGCGCGAGCTCCGCGCCCGTGTTCGAGTTCTCCGCCGACGAGGCCGGCTCCACCTTCGAGTGCCGCTTCGACGGCGGCGCCTGGAGCGCCTGCACGAGCCCCGAGACCCTCGCCGGCCTCGCCGACGGCCCCCACACCTTCCAGGTCCGCGCCACCGACCCCGCCGGCAACACCGACGGCTCGCCAGCCTCCCACGCGTGGAGCGTCGACGCGACGCCGCCCGGCGGCGGGGTCGCCGACCCCGGCGCCTACCTGAGCGGCACGGTCGCCCTCAGCGCGTCTCCGACCGATGCCGGCGCGGGCGTCCAGGAGGTCGAGTTCCAGCTCTCCCCGGCCGGAGCGGGCACGTGGACGCCGCTCGGCGTCGACGACACCGATCCCTACGGGCTCTCCTGGGAGACGACCGGCGAGCCCGACGGCGCCTACGACCTGCGCGTCGTGGTCACCGACAACGCGGGCAACTCGACTCCCTCTGCGGTCGTCGAGGACCGCGTCGTCGACAACACGGCCCCGGGCGCCACCATGAACGACCCGGGCGCCTACCTGCGCTCCACCGTCACCCTGACCTCGGCGACGAGCGACGCGGGCTCGGGCGTGGCGAGCGTGAGCTACGAGCGGTCTCCGGCGGGCGCGGCATCGTGGGCGGCCGTCCCGGCTTCCTGGGACACGACCTCTGTCGCGGACGGCCTCTACGACCTTCGCGTCGTGGTGACGGACAACGCCGGCAACTCGAGCGCATCGGCGCCCGTAGCCGGCCGGCGCGTGGACAACACGAAGCCGAGCCTCGCCTCGTCGGCGCCCGCGGACGGAACGACCGTCGCCGCCGCCGGCTCCCTGGCCCTCGCGGCGAGCGAGGACGTCACCGGCGTCGTCGGCGCCGAGATCGACGGAACGGCCGCGCCGGCACCGACCGTCTCGGGCGGCTCCGTGACATATGCCGCCGCCTTCGCGGACGGGCCGCACGTCCTCTCCGGCGAGCTCGAGGACCTGGCCGGGAACCGGCAGCCGATCCGGGTCCACTTCACCGTCTGGTCGGGCGCGGGCGCCGACCGTCCCTACGTGGAGAAGAACTCGTTCGCGGCCGCGGCCACGGCGCTCCGCTCCTCGAGCGACGAGGCGACCATCACCGTTCCCGCGGGCGCGTGGACGGGCGCGCCGGCTGACGACTGGCTCGTCGTCCGCCTCGACCCGCAGCCGGCCGGCGCTCCGGCGAACGGCTTCCAGCCCGCCGGCGACTCGTTCGACGCGACGGCGTACTGGGCGCTGGCCGGCTCCGCCGTCACCTCCTTCGCCCTCCCGCTCGAGCTCGAGATCGACAACGCGGTCGCGGGCGTCCTCCCCGCGACGCTCGAGGGCGGGAGCTGGCGGGCGCTCGCGGCGGTGCCCGACGGCGGCGGCCTGCCCGCCTCCTGGGAGGACGGCTTCGAGCGTGACGGGACGAACGTGCGGATCTACACCCGCCACCTGACCACCTTCGCCCTGCTCGCGGACGTCCAGGGGCCGTCCGCTCCACGTGGCTTTCGAGGCGTGGTCTCACGCCAGACCTTCCGCCTCGCGTGGTCGGCGGCGAGCGACAACTCGGGCGTCGTGGCCGCCTACCGGATCTACTCCGGCACGGCCGTCGCGAAGACGGTCGGCGCGGCAGCCCGCTCGGTCGGGATGGGCTCCTTCCGCGCCACGGACGGCCGCTCCTTCCGCATCGCCGCGGTCGACGAGGCCGGCAACGTGGGCACGAAGAGCTACGCGCTCAAGGTCGTCCCGAAGGTGAAGAAGAGCACGCTCGCCGCTGCGAAGAAGGCCCTCAGGAAGCGCGGATTCAGGGTCGGGAAGCTGACGTACAAGCGCTCCGCGTCCGTGGCGAGGGGCAGGGTCCTGGCGGCCCCCGCCGGGCTCCGCCGGGCCGGCACGAAGATCGCGCTCACGGTCTCGAAGGGCGCCGGCTCCACGCGCCGGCCCGTGGCCTTCTCGCCCACGGCGCCCTCGGCAGGCCCGCCGCCGCCGAGCGCGCCGACCCCGGCGCCCGCCCCGACCGCGGCGCCGACGCCCGTCCCCGCGGCTCCTGCGGACGAGATCCCGACCGTCGAGGCCGGCGACGCCACCGAGACCGGCGGCGGCTTCGCCCTCCCCTTCACCAGGGTCCGCGGCGCTAGCCTCGGCGAGCTGCGGCAGGAGCTCGGCTTCGGGCTCCTCGTGGCGGCCTTCTCGGTCGGCTTCGCCGCCATCCTCCGGGCCCGCCGCCCGTTCCGCCCCGGCGCGCCCGGCGGCGAAGAGCTGCTCTGGGACGTGCGGCTCGCACGGAGCGTCGCCCGGGCCCTGCGGGGCCTCGCCGGCTTCCGGCCCTAGGAGGGACGGCACGAGTGTTTGGCGGCGTATAGCGGGCGGAAGGCACCGGCTGTGAGGGGAGAACGAAGGGACTCTCTGGCGGTCAGTCGCGCAAAGGCGTTTCGCAACGCGCTGGTCTACCGCAAGAAGATGCTCGCCGAGCGGCTGCGGGCCGATCGTCGGTATGGCCGGAAGGTGCATCCGGGCCAGGATCCGTAGGCGGCCTGCCGCCGACGTCGCGAGCATGCAGGCGCAGACGCATGAGCCCCGCGGTCAACTGACCCATCCGACCTCAGCTCCCTGAGCGGGCCGTCGCTACATGAACACACGACATGAGAACTACCTCATTCAGGATTCATCCATCTCTTATCGGCGCGGGTCATGCTCGTCGGAAGACGTTCGCACGCCTCCCGGAAGGGGACTCCATGAAACAAATGGTCATCATGACCGTCGTCCTGGCGGCTCTCCTCGTCACTGCCGCGCCCGCACACGCCGAGGACCGTCGTTGTACCGGCACGATCGGTGCGCGCTCCATCGACGGGAACGTCATCGTCCCCCGCGGGAAGACCTGTCGGCTGAACGGGACCCGGGTCGACGACAACGTCTTCGTCCGGGCGAACGCTCGGCTCATCGCCCGCGGCGTCAGGGTCGGCGGAAACATCCAGGCCGAGAACCACCGGCTCGTCGAGGTCCTCCGCCGCACGGTCGACGGCAGGTACGTCCGCACCCGCGTCGGCGGCGACGTCCAGTTGACCTCGGGTCGCTCCAGCGAGATCCGCCGGGCCGTTATCGGCGGCAACCTCCAGTCGAAGCAGAACACCCGCCGGCAGTACGCCGTGAAGAACCGGATCGACGGCGACCTGCAAGCCTTCTCGAACCGGAACGGCTACCGCATCCACCGCAACGTCATCGACGGCAACCTCCAGTGCAAGAGCAACAGACCCAGGCCGACCGGCGACCACAACCAGGTGAGCGGCAACAAGGAAGATCAGTGCCGCCGGATGTGACCTTGGCGCTCACCTGAGGCGGCATTCAACGCGCGGGACGTCCTTCCACGCAACGGCCGATCACCTGAGCATCCTGCCGTTCGAATGCCGCGTGGGCGCCGTCGAGGCCCGTGGCGGCCCCCGGGCCTAGACGGCGGCGGCGACCGCGATCGCCGCGGCGACGGCCAGCAGGGCGACGCCGACGAGCCGGCGGAGCAGCGCCTCGGGCACCCGACCGGTGTAGCGGGCCCCGAGCCAGGCGCCGGGGACGGCGCCGGCCAGGCTGACCGCGAGCACGGCCCAGTCGACCTCGAGCCTCGCGAGGTGCCCGGCGAAGCCCGCCGTGCCGAGGAAGAAGCCGACGACGAGGTTCGTCCCCACGGCGGCATGCGCGGTGAGCCCGACGCTGCGGAGGAGCGCCGGCAGGCGGAGCGTGCCCAGGATGAGCCCGACGGCGCCGCCCAGGAGCCCGATGAGGCCGCCGGAGACGACCGCGGCCAGCCGCGGACGCCGTGTTTCCGGCGCGGCGCGCAGCTCGAGCAGGAGGTCGAGGCCGTTCCAGGCGAGCAGCAGCGCGATCCCGGCCAGCAGGAGCCGGGAGGGCACGGCGTGGGCGAAGTAGCCACCGGCGAAGGCGCCGGCCACCGAGGGAGGCGTCATCCAGGCCACGATCGGCCAGCTCACGCGGCCGGCCCGCGCGTGCGCGAGCCCGCCCGTGAGCGCCGCCGCGGCGCTCACTGCGATGTTCGCGCCCGCCGCCGCGGCCGGGCTTCCCGAAGCGAGGAGCACCGCGGGCAGCCGCAGGCTCCCGAGCACGAGGCCGACGAGCGAGCCCAGGAAGCCGGCGACGAAGGAACCGGCACCGGCGACCGCGAGCTCGAGCGTCACCCGCCGCCCGCGGCGGGCCCCACGGAGACTTTGTGTTTCACAAGCACGAGCTCGATCGCGGCCTTCCTCGCCGAGAGAGCGCGCTCGAGCCGACGGGAGCGCTCGTGCGCGTGGAACACAAGGCCGGGGTCGGCCGTGGGCTCAGGGCTCCCCGCCGGGGCGCCACAGGGCCTCGGCCGAGCCCGCGTTGGCCGCCCGCGCGAGGATGAAGAGGAGGTCGGAGAGCCGATTCAGGTACGCGAGCGCAGCCGGGTTGACGGGATAGTCCTCGGCGAGCGCCACGGCGAGCCGCTCGGCCCGGCGGCAGACGCTGCGGGCGACGTGGAGGCGCGCGGCGGCCTCCGTGCCGCCCGGGAGGACGAAGCTCCGGAGCGGCTCGAGCCGCGCGTTCACGAGGTCGCAGAGGCCTTCGAGGCGCCCGACCTGCTCGGCCGTCACCCGCAGCCGCGTGCGGCCCTCCTCCGCCGCCTCGAGCGGCACGGAGAAGTCGGCGCCGAGGTCGAAGAGGTCGTTCTGGATGGCCTGCAGCCACGGCCTGAACTCCCCGGGGACGTCGGCGGCGAGCGCGAGCCCGACCAGGGAGTTGAGCTCGTCCACCGTCCCGTACGTGACGATCCGCGGGTCCGTCTTCGACACGCGGGTGCCCTCGCCGAGGCTCGTCTCGCCGTCGTCCCCGGCGCGCGTGTAGATCCGCGTCAGGCGGACGGGCTCGTCGCGGCGTCGCACGCGCCGAGTATAGAAGCGCCCTGTCGGCTACCCGCCGACGCGCGGGATCTTCACCGGCTCGTCGATGCCGCTCACGGCGAAGTCCATGTGGAGCTCGTAGCGCTCCCCGGCCTCCTCGACGCTCAGGTCCATGAGCGTCCGCAGAGGCAGGTGGCTGACCTCCGAGACGTAGAGGACGATCCTCGTGTCCCCGAGGCTCTGCGAGAGGTCGGGCATTGCGCCGCCGGGCACCGACCCGAGCTGGCTGAAGAGGCCGTTCACGAGCCCGGCCGTGTCGAGCACGCCGGTCAGCTTCACCGCCGGCTCGCCGGCCACCTGGTGGCCGTCGTCGACGTCCACGTCCTTGACGTACGGCGTGAAGTCGAACTGCTCGACGCCGACGGCACTCTGAGGGGGAAGCTCGGTCCGCTCCCACGACCCCCCGGCCTTCACCCAGGCCGTCTGCCCGCGGACGACGACGCTCAGTCCCGGGAACTGCGGCACGTCGGGCGCCTCCATCGTCATGTACGAGGCGCCGCCGCGCTTGGTCGTCCCGCCGCCGCGCATGACGAAGGTGAAGTCGCCGACCGGCGTCTCCATCCAGATGCGTCCAGCGAACCGCAGCGACTCGACCTCGGCGACGGCGCGGTCGGACCGGGCGAGCAGCTCCTGCGCGCGCTGCCCCTCGGGGCCGGCGCAGCCGAGCGGGAGGATCGCCGCGAGCGCGAGCACGAGAGCGAGGGCGATCCTCCGCATGGTCGGAGGATCGGCCGCACCGCTGCCGGCTTCCAGCCCCGAACGAGGGAGCGCCAGGAGGGCTTGGCGGAATATGGTCTATGCCGCCGGGACGCGCAACATCCCGCCAACACCTCCTAGACGGCGGCGAACTCGATGCGCACGGCCCGCAGGGACGCCTCGCGCGCGGCGAACGCCCGCACGACGCCCGGATCGAACTGCCGCCCCGCCTCGGCCACGATCTCCCGGCCCGCGGCGCCCCAGGTGAGCGCGCTCCGGTAGGGGCGGTCGCTCGTCATCGCGTCGAGCGCGTCGGCGACCGCGAAGACCCGTGCCGAGAGCGGAATGTCGGTCCCGGCCAGCCCGTCCGGATAGCCGTCCCCGTCCCAGCGCTCATGGTGCGAGCGCACGACGCGCAGCCCTTCGCCCTGCAGGAACGCGACACCGCCCAGCATCTGCTCGCCGAGCAGGGTGTGCGTCCTCATGAGACGCGTCTCGCCCTCGCTCAGGGGGCCCGGCTTCCGGAGGATCCGGTCGGGGATCCCGATCTTGCCGACGTCGTGGAGCAGGAAGCCGTACTCGGCGCTCGGGTCGTCGACGAGGTCGGGATCCAGGTGGCTCGCCAGCTCGAGGGCGTACCGCTGCACACGCTGCGAGTGCGCGCGCGTGCCGGTGTCCTTCGACTCGAGCGCGCTCGCGAGGGCGGCGACCGTCTCGTTGTAGGCGTTCTCGAGAAGGAGCCGCTGGCCGCGCTCGAGCTCGAGCAGGTGGCGCAGATCGCGCGCGTAGAGGAGGAGCTGGCCCTCGTCGGCAACCGCCGCCTCGCCCGCCGCCCGGCTGGGCGCCACCGGCCCGAGCCCGCCCGCCACGCGTCCGACCACCTCGAGCAGCTCGAGCGGGCTGAACGGCTTGCGCACGAAGGCGTCGGCGCCGACCTCGTCGGCCCGCCGCGCGCCTTCCTCGCCCGAGCCGGAGAGGAGCACGACGGCAATGCCTGCCAGGTCCGAGTCGGCCTTGATGCGCCGGCAGAGCTCGAGCCCGTCCATCCCGGGCATGCGGACGTCGACCACGATCGCGTCGGGACGGCGCCGCGCGACCGCCTCCAGCGCCTCGAGCCCGCCGGAGGCCTCGTCCACCTCCACGTCCACGATCTCGAACGTCGTCCGGAAGAGCGCCCGGAGGCCCGGGTCGTCGTCAACGATGAGCAGGCGCACTGCGGCTCCTTCTAGTTCGTCGTCAGCGGTCGAATCGGTTCATCGGCCCTCACCCTTTAGAGGGAGAGAGCCGAGACCCTTCCTGCCGCCCTCACGAATAGTCGTAGAACCCGGCGCCGCTCTTGCGGCCGAGGCGCCCGGCGGCGACGTGCTCGCGCAGGAGCGGGCACGGCTCGTACTTCGAGTCGCCGAGCCCGTCGCGGAGCACCTCCATGATCGAGACGCAGGTGTCGAGGCCGATCAGGTCGGCGAGCGCGAGGGGCCCCATCGGGTGGTTGAAGCCGAGCTTGGCGATCGTGTCGATCGCCTCCGCCTCTGCGACGCCGTCGGCGAGCGCGTGGGCGGCCTCGTTCACGAACGGCATCAGAATGCGGTTGGAGACGAAGCCCGGGAAGTCGTTGGCCTCGGCGGGCGTCTTCCCCAGCTCGCGGGCGAGCTCGACGATCGCCGCCACCGTCTCGTCAGAGGTGGCCGGCGTGCGCACGACCTCGACGAGCGTCATCACGGGCACCGGGTTGAAGAAGTGCATGCCGATCACGCGTTCGGGGCGCGCGGTCGCCGCCGCAAGCGTGGCGATCGGGATCGACGAAGTGTTCGAGGCGAGCACCGCCTCGGCGGGCATGATCTCGTCCGCGCGGCCGAAGACGTCCTCCTTGACGGCCGCGTCCTCGACGACCGCCTCGACCATCAGGTCGGCCGACGCCAGGTCGTCGACCGCCTCGACGCGTGCGAGCACCTCGTCCGCGTCGTGCGGCGCGCCCTTCGCGGCCAGCCGCTCCAGGCTCTTACGCATGGCTGCGATGCCCTTCTCCACCGCCCCGGGAGCCGCGTCGTGGAGAAGCACGTGCCGTCCGGAGACGGCGGCGACCTGGGCGATCCCCGCGCCCATCTGACCCGCGCCGACGACGAGAACACGCTCGAACCGCATCGCGCCGGGACACTACTGGAACCTTTCCGAGGCCAGTGCTGTACTCCGTGTAATGCTACGTTCGCTCCTTCTCGCGTCGGCGGCCGCGTTTGCCCTCCTCGGCTGCGGCGGGAGCGAGGACGCCGCCGCCCCGCCGGAGACCACGACCGCGACGAGCACGCAAGCGGCTCCCCCGGCGGAAGAGGGGCTGCTCGCCGTCTGGAACGACCTGGAGGGCGGCGAGCTCTTCTGGGCGGACGCGGAGACGCTCGAGCCGGTCGACGGGCGGTCGGTCTCCTTCTCGTACTACTACTCGGCGGTCGACCGCTCGCCGGACGGCAGCGCGCTCGCACTGGGCGCCGACACCCGCGGCTACGTCCAGATCGTCGACCTCGAGCGGATGAAGGCGGTTGGCACGATCGACGTCGGCGGCCGGACGGAGGGCTACTTCGAGCGCCTGAACTGGGTCGCGCCCAAGCTTCTCCTCGCCTCGGTCAGCGGGCTGCCCTCGCGCGCGGTCGCCCTCGACCCCGCCACGCGCCAGGTCGTATCCGAGCACGAGCTCGAAGGGACGGTCGTCTCGTCCCACTCCGTCGAGGGCAGCCTCGTCTTCCTGCTCGCGCCGCCCGACAGGATCGGGCCGGCGAAGCTCGCAGTCTTCGACGGCAGCGAGGTCCGCTCGACGGCGCTCGGCGAGATTCAGGCGGGCTGGGAGCAGGAGGGCGAGACGGAGGAGGACTTCCGCTCCCGCCAGTCGATCCCCGGCCTCGCCGTGGAGCCGTCCGGCTCTCGCGCGCTCGTCGTCCCGGCCGGAAACCGGGTCGCGGAGGTCGACCTCGAGACGCTCGAGGTCCGCTACCACGAGCTCTCGGAGCCGGTCTCGCTCCTCGGGCGCCTGCGGGACTGGCTGCAGCCGGCGGCCCACGCCAAGACGATCGACGGCCCCGACCGCAACGCCGTCTGGCTCGAGAGCGGTCTCGTCGCCGTGAGCGGCGCGAACTACGCCGCCGACGGCGAGCGCCTGGAGGTCGAGCCGGCCGGGCTCATGCTGATCGACCCGAGCGACTGGAGCGTCCGGCGCGTCGGCGACGAGGCGGCCCAGGTGGCGGTGCGGGGCGACACGCTCCTCGCCTCCTGGTGGCAGGGCGACGAGTCCGGGGAGGCCGGCGTCGTCGCGCTCGACCTGGAGGGGAACGAGCGCTTCCGGCTCACGTCGGGCGAGCTCGTCGAGTTCTCCTACACGGCCGGGGGCCGCCTGTACGCCGCCGGCAACGAGGGGCGGCTCTACGAGCTGATCGACCTCGCCACCGGAGAGACGGTCGGTCGGGCGACGCCCGAGCGCCCTGCCTGGCTCGTCTACTTCGAGGAGTAGCTAGACCTCGATCAGGACGGCGTCGCCCTGGCCGCCGCCGGAGCAGATCGCCGCGAGGCCGAGACCGCCGCCGTTGCGGCGCAGCTCGTGCACCATCGTCCCGAGGATGCGCGCGCCCGAGGCCCCGATCGGATGCCCGAGCGCAACGGCACCGCCGTTCACGTTCACCTTCTCGGGGTCGGCGCCGAGCATCCGCACGGAGTTGACGCTCACGGAGGAGAACGCCTCGTTGATCTCGACGCGCTCGACGTCGTCGATCGTCTTGCCGGCCTTCTCGAGCGCCCGCGCACCCGCCTTCGCCGGCGTGCGGGCCAGGTAGGCGAACTCGTCCGCGACGTAGCCCTGGGAGACGATCGTGGCCAGGATCTCGAGGCCCCGCTCGCGCGCGAACTCCTCGCTCGTGATCACGAGCGCGCCGGCGCCGTCGTTGACGCCGGGCGCGTTGCCGGCCGTCGTCGTCCCCTCGGGGTCGAAGACGGGCTTCAGGGCAGCCAGCCTCTCGAGCGAGGTGTCGCGCCGCGGCGCCTCGTCCACCTCGACGCCGTCCACGGCGACGATCTCGTCCGCGAAGCGCCCCTCGTCGATGGCGGCGACCGCGCGCTGATGGGAGCGGTACGCCCACTCGTCCTGCTCCTCGCGCGTGATCCCGAGCTCGCGCGACACGAAGGAGGCCTGCTCGACCATGTGCTTGCCGTCGAAGGTCGAGAGGAGGCCGTCGTGCGTCATGAGGTCGATGAGCGCCCCGTCGCCCAGGCGGTAGCCGAAGCGAGCCTTCTTGAGGATGTACGGCGCGTTCGACATCGACTCCATGCCGCCGGCCACGATCACGTGGTGGTCGCCGGCGCGGATCATCTGATCGGCGATCTCGACGGCCCGCACGCTCGAGGCGCAGACCTTGTTGATCGTGTCGGCCGGAACCTCCTTCGGCACGCCGGCGGCAATCGCGGCCTGGCGCGCGGGGGCCTGCCCGGCGCCTCCCTGCAGCACCTGGCCCATGAGGACGTACTCGACCTCCTCGGGGCGGACGTCGACGCGCTCGAGGGCGCCCCGGATGGCGATCGCGCCGAGCTGCGGCGCCTCGTAGTCGCGCAGGCCGCCGCCGAGCTTCCCGAACGGCGTCCTCGCGGTCGCGACGATGACGGAGCGTGCCACGAGGTCAGCGTACCAACCGCTCGCCGCCCTCCCACGAGGCCCGCGCTACGGGCTCGCGCGCAGCTCCCAGGCCTCGGCCATGCCGATGCGCTCGGCGATCGTCGGGTGCGTCTCCATGAGCGCGTAGGCCCACGTCGGCGGGCTCGGGTCGATGAGGCCCTGCTCCGAGAAGCCGGCGAAGAGCTCGCGGGCCGCGTCCGGATCCTCGGTCGTCTCGAGCGCGACCCAGTCCGCCTCCGCCTCGAGGTTGCGGGTGATCGCGTTCTGGGCCGGGAGCGCGACGGTCTGGAGCACGACGAGGACGAGGAGGGCGAGCGGAACGGCCGTCGGCTCCCGCATCCCGCCCCTCCGCCGGGTCGTCCAGGCGATCAGGAAGGCGCCCGGGAACGCGAAGAGCGCGTACCAGGCGACGCTCTTCCAGAGGTGCTCCCGCGAGTGGTGCCCGACCTCGTGGGCGAGGACGACGCGCACCTCGTCCTCGCCGAAGCTCTCGAGCAGCGTGTCCCACACGACGATGCGGCGGGTCGGCCCGAGGCCGGCGGCGGCGGCGTTCGGGCTCTCGTAGGAGTCGACGTCGGCCACGCGGACGTCGATCTCCCCCACGTCCTGCTCCTCCGCGAGGCTCCGGGTCTCGGCGACGACGTCGGGCGGCGCGTCCACCTGCGCCGGGAGCAGGTACGGGGAGACGAACGTGAAGAGGAGCGCCAGCGCGACGAACACGGCGCCCCCCGGGATCCACCACCAGTCGCCCAGCGGCCCGGCGAGGCCCATGACGACGAGGAGGGCGAGGCAGACGAACAGGAACTCGCCCCCGAGCGCGAGCCAGTTCTCGGCGAGCCAGGTGCCGTAGTCCAGCCCGGAGACCTCGTGCCGCCGCTCCCACCAGAGAGCGGCGAGCCCGGACGGGATCTCGACGAGCCAGAGGAACGCCAGGCCGAGCATCCCGAGCAGCATCCCGGTCCCGATGCGCCCGGCCGCCGACTCGCGCACGAAGCGGCCGCCGAAGCGCGCGTAGAGGGCGAGAGCGACGAGCACCACGACCAGCGAGACGAGGAAGAGCGCGCGCAGGAACGTCTCGTAGCTCCGCACCTCGTCGAGCAGGGCCGGAGAGAGGATCTCGGAGTCCGCCACCGCGGGCGGCTCGAGGCCGTCCGGGACCTCCGTCTGCCACAGGGCCCAGGCGCCCAGGCTCCAGCCGGCCGCCAAGCCGACGGCGAGCACGGAGAGGGCGGCTAGAAGGAGGGCTCGGGTGGGGCGTCGGGCCACGTCGGAACGGGCTCCAGCTCGACCTCCCGCTCGACGTACGCCACGGGACCGCTGTAGGGATAGCTGTCGGTGAGTAGGTACAGGTAGGCGTAGAGCTGCGCGGAATAGCGGAGCACGTAGGCGCCCAGGTTGCGAAGCCCCTCGGGCATGCGGCCGAGGGCGAGGGAGACGAACCAGCCGAGGAACGCGGCTACGTAGAGCGCCCCGCCGAGCGCCGAGTTGAGCAACGCCGCCGGGATCGCGAGGAAGATGCGGAAGAGGGTCTTCCAGCGGTTCTGGGCCTCCGGAGGCGCGATCTCCACGTCGACGGGATAGCTGCCGGCCGCGCCCACGAAGCCGGGGAAGGGGTTTGCGACGAGCAGGAGGAACGCGAAGACGTGGGTCTCGTAGCGAAGGTACGCCGAGAAGAAGCGGTGGAACGCGTCCGGAAGGCGCCCCGTCGCCAGCGTCGCGAACCAGCCGACGATCAGGGCGAGGACGACGAGGATGCCCCACAGAATCAGCCAGACGACGTGCGGGATCGCGAGGAGCAGGCGGAAGAAGACCGTGAGCCGCGACCGTCGCAGGTCGTCCTCGACGCGGATGCGCACGGGCTTCGCCGGCGTCGGCTGCGTCGCCGGCGGCTCCCCCGGGTCGGCGTTCGGGTACCGGTCGGTGAGCAGGAGCAGGTAGCCGAACGTCTGCGCGGCGTAGCGGAGGCCGTAGGCGGCGAGGTCGCGGAAGCCGAGCGGCATGCTCCCGCGGGCGACGCAGACGAACCAGCCGAGGATCGCGGCGACCACGACGGCGCTGAGGGTGCCGCCGGCTGTCCAGGCGGCCTCCGACCCGACGTCGGTGTCCGCCGTCCGGCCGCCGCCGCCCCCGCCTCCGCCCCCGCCGCCGGCGCCGAAGCCGACGAGGGTGCTCATGAGCAGCAGAGCGGGCAGGGCGAGGAAGATCCGGAAGCCGGCCTTCCAGCGGCTCTGGCGCCCGGGCTCCTCGATCACTGCGTCGATCGGGTAGCTGCCCGCCGCGCCCAGGAACCCCGGGTACGGGTTCGCGGCGAGGTAGAGATAGGCGTTCAGGTGGGTCGTGTAGCGGACGTAGGCGGCTGCGAAGCGGTGCAGGCCGGCCGGCAGCCGTCCCGTGAAGACCACGGCGAACCAGTTGACGACTGCGACGACGACCATGGCGATCGACCAGAGTCCGATCCAGATCAGGTGCGGGATGGCGAGGATGATCCGCAGGAAGACCGTGAGCCGTGACCGGCGCAGGTCGTCCTCCACCACGAGGCGAATGGGGTGCGGCTCCACCGGCGGGCATTATCGCCCCGCCGGCCGGATGTCAGCCGAACGCGAGCCGGCTGCCTTGACGCGCCCGCCGGGAGTGGCCTACGCTCCGCGCAGATGACGACTCTCCTCCGCACCTGGTGGGCCTGGCGCCGCGAGCGGAGCGGGAGCGTCGCCTGCTAGTCCCGAGGCCCTGCCAGCCCGCTCCGCTCGAAGACCCCGACCGCAGGGTCTTCTTTCGTTTGCCGTGACGATCGCGCCCGACATCCACGCCGACCTGATCACCCCGCTCGGGGCGTACCTCCGGCTGCGGGAGGGTGCGCGCGCCGGCTTCCTGCTCGAGTCCGTCGAGAAGGGCCGCCTCGGCCGGCACAGCCTCGTCGGGTCGGGGGCGCGGCTCGTCGACGTCGCCGGGGCCGAACGCGAGGTCGCGGCGGGGCGCCCGGTCGTCGGCTACCTGGGCTACGACCACGTGGCCGTGCTCGAGCCGACGGTGCCCCTCCCGGAGAACGGCTCCGGACTCCCGGAGAGCCGCTTCGTGGTCGCCGACACGCTCGTCCGCTTCGACCACGGCGCCAGCGTCGCCGAGGTGCTCGCCGGCGAGGTGGGGGAGGTGGCCGCCCGGCTCCGCCGGGAGCCTCCCGGGGGCGAGGCCGGCGGGCCGGTCGCGGGCGGCCCCACCCGGAGGTTCCCGGCCCGCGAGGCCTACGAGGACGGCGTCCGCCGCGTCAAGGACTACATCCGCGCCGGCGATGCCTTCCAGGTCGTCCTCTCGCAGCGGGCCGAGCGCCCCACGGAGGTCTCCGCGATCGCGCTCTACCGCGCGCTGCGGCGCATCAACCCGTCGCCGTACCACTTCCTCCTCGAGCTCGACGGGATCGCGCTCGTCGGCTCCTCGCCGGAGACCCTCGTGAAGCTCGAGGGCTCGCGCGCGTCCCTCAACCCGATCGCAGGGACGACGTCGCCGGGCGCGGGCGACGCCAAGCAGCTCCTCGCCTCGGAGAAGGACCGGGCCGAGCACGTCATGCTCGTGGACCTGGGGCGCAACGACCTCTCGCGCGTCTGCGCGGCCGGCTCGGTCGAGGTCGTCCGCTTCCTCGAGGCGGAGCGGTATTCCCACGTGACGCACCTCGTCTCGGAGGTCGTCGGCGAGCTCCTGCCGGGGCGGAGCGGCTTCGATCTCCTGCGCGCGTGCTTCCCCGCCGGGACCGTCTCGGGGGCGCCCAAGGTGCGCGCCATGCAGATCGTCTCGGAGCTCGAGGGGTATCGGCGGGGGCCGTACGCCGGCGCGGTCGGTTACGCACTGCCGGACGGGACGCTCGACACCTGCATCGCGATCCGGACGGTCGTGCTCGCCGACGGCCTCGCCCGCCTGCAGGCGGGCGCCGGGATCGTGGCCGACTCCGACCCGGCCGCCGAGCACGAGGAGTGCCTTCGCAAGCTCGCGGCGCTCGAGGCGGCGCTCGCCGCAGCGGAGCAGAATGGAGGCACGCCCGCGCCGTGATCCTCCTCGTCGACAACTACGACAGCTTCACGTACAACCTCGCCCACCTCTTCCAGGAGCTCGGGGCGGAGGTGACCGTGGTCCGCAACGACGCCGTCGGCGCCGACGAGGCGGAGCGGCTCGCGCCGAGCCACCTGGTGATCTCCCCCGGCCCCGGGCGGCCGGGCGACGCTGGTGCCACCCTGGACATCGTCCGGCGCCTCGGGCCCCGTGTGCCGACGCTCGGCGTCTGCCTCGGCCACCAGGCGATCGTCGCGGCCTTCGGCGGCGAGGTGGGCCAGGCGCGCAGGCTCCTGCACGGAAAGGCGAGCCCCGTGTCCCACGACGGCCGCGGCATCTTCGCGGGGCTCCCGGACCCGCTCGAGGCCGGCCGTTACCACTCGCTCGCCGCCACGGCCGTGCCTGGGTCTTTGGAGGTCTGCGCGACCGCCGACGACGGCGAGGTGATGGCCGTGCGGCACCGCGAGCTGCCCGTCGTCGGCATCCAGTTCCACCCCGAGTCGGTGCTGACGCCGGACGGCCCGGCGCTGGGACGCAACTTCCTGGAGGGCCGGCGGTGACGATCCAGGAGGCTCTCGCGCGGCTCCTCGAGGGGCGTAACCTCTCCCAGGCGCAGGCGCGCGGGGTCATGGACGCGATCATGGGCGGCGAGGCGACGCCCGCCCAGATGGGCGGCTTCCTCGTGGCGCTGCGCCTCAAGGGAGAGACGCCGGACGAGATCGCCGGGTGCGCCGAGGCGATGCGCGAGCACGTCGTCCCTGTGCGGCCGGCCCGGAACGACCTCGTGGACACCGCCGGCACGGGCGGCGACGGCGCGCGCACGTTCAACATCTCGACGGCTGCCGCCCTCGTGGCGGCGGCGGCGGGGGCGGCCGTGGCGAAGCATGGGAACCGCGCCGTCTCTTCGGCCTCGGGCTCGGCGGACGTGCTCGAGGCGCTCGGCTTCCGGCTCGAGCTGCCGCCGGCGCGCATCGAGCAGTCGATCGACGAGCTCGGCTTCGGGTTCCTCTTCGCGCCGGCGCACCATCCCGCCATGCGCCACGCGGCGCCGGTGCGCCGGGAGCTGGCGACGCGGACCGTCTTCAACGTGCTCGGGCCGCTGACGAACCCGGCGGGCGCCCGCGCCCAGGTCGTCGGCGTCTACGCTCCGGAGCTGGTGGAGACGATCGCCTCGGTGCTGGCCCGGCTGGGCGCCCGGCGCGCGTTCGTCGTGCACGGCGCAGGCGGCATCGACGAGCTGTCGCCGGCCGGCCCGAACCTCGTCTGCGAGGTCGCCGACGGCCGGGTCGAGCGGCGCGAGATCGACCCCGCCGACTTCGGCGTCCCCCGCTGCTCCTCCGCCGAGCTCGCGGGCGGCACGCCGGCGGAGAACGCCGCCCTCCTGCGGGCGGTGCTCGCCGGCGCCCCGGGCGCGAAGCGCGAGGCCGTGCTCCTCAACGCGGCCGGCGCGATCGCGGCCTCCGGCCGCGCCCGCGACCTCGAGGAGGGCTACCGCGCCGCCGCCGAGGCCGTCGACAGCGGCGCGGCCGCCGAGCGCCTGGAGGCGCTCGTCGCCTTCTCCCAGGCGGAGGTGGTGTCCCGATGAGCCACGTCAGGGGTCTGACCCCAGCCGTGGCCTTGCGGGGCGAGGTCATTCCCGTGTTCGCCTCAGGAAATCCCTGCACCGACAGGGTGACATGTCGCCTCGAGACCGGTCAGGGGTCTGACCCCGGCCGCGGCCGCCGAGGACGCTGATGGGGCGCTTTCGCGACGCGCTCGCAGGTCCCGGGCTCGCGGCGATCGCGGAGGTGAAGCGGCGGTCGCCGTCGGCGGGCGACCTGCGGCCCGACGCGGACGCCGCGGCGCTCGCCAGAGCCTTCGAGGAGAGTGGCGCAGCGGCCGTCTCCATCCTCGTGGACGAGCGCTTCGGCGGGTCGTTCGCCGACCTCCAGGCTGCCCGGGCGGCGACGGGCGCGCCGCTCCTGGCGAAGGGCTTCTTCCGCGACCAGGGCGACCTGCTCCAGGCGCGGGTCGCCGGCGCCGACGCAGCTCTCCTCCTCCTCCGCGACCTGAACGACGAGCAGGCGCGCCTGCTGCTCGCCGGCGGGCGGACGCTCGAGCTCGACCTGCTCGTCGAGGCGCACGACGCCGAGGAGCTCGAGCGGGCCGTCGCGCTCGGAGCCGACGTGATCGGAATCAACGCCCGCGATCTGGAGACGTTCGCGATCGACCGCGCGGCGCAGCTCGACCTCGTCGCGAGGGCCCCGCGTGACCGCGTCCTCGTCGCCGAGAGCGCCGTCTCGAGCCGGGCGCAGGGCGCCGAGGCGGAGCTCGCCGGCGCCGATGCCGTCCTGATCGGCTCCGCCCTCATGCGCGCGACCGACCCGGCGGCCAAGCTCGCCGAGGTCCTCGCCCGGCCCCTCGTCAAGGTCTGCGGCCTCACCCGCTCCGAGGACGTGGACGCCGCCGCCGAGGCCGGCGCAGACCTGGCGGGCTTCGTCCTCGCCGAGAGCCCGCGCCGTGCGGAGGCGCCGCTGCCGGTCCCGGACACGATGCTCTCCGTCGCCGTCTTCGTCGGCGAGGCGGAGGACGCCGGCACGGACCTGGTGCAGCTCTACCCGGAGGAGAGCGGCCACCGCGGCCGCGACGGCACGCTCCTGCGCGGCGGCGAGCCGGTCGCGACGGTGCTCGACCTGCCCTGGCTGGGCGAGGACGAGGAGCACTGGCGCCGCGCGTCCCGGGTCGAGGGCCGCGTCGTGCTCGCCGGCGGCCTGACCCCGGAGAACGTCGCCGCCGCCGCCGAGGCCGTCGGCCCGTGGGCGGTGGACGCGAGCCGCAGCCTCGAAGCGGCGCCGGGGGTCAAGGACCACGCCCGAGTGCGCGCCTTCGTCGACGCCGTCCGCGCCCCGGAGGCGGTACGCGCGTGAGCGTCGCCGAGCGCGGGCTCTTCGGCGCCTACGGGGGCCGGTACGTCCCGGAGATGCTCGTGCCGGCGCTCGACGAGCTCGAGCGCGGCTGGGCCGAGATCCGCGACGACGCCTCCTTCCACGACGAGCTCGCGCACCTGCAGGCCACCTACGTCGGCCGGCCCACGCCGCTCTACCGCGCCGAGCGGATCGGCGACGGACGCCGCATCTACCTGAAGCGGGAGGATCTCTGCCACACGGGCGCGCACAAGATCAACAACGCCGTCGGCCAGGCGCTCGTCGCCCGCCGCCTGGGCAAGCACCGGATCGTCGCCGAGACGGGCGCGGGCCAGCACGGCGTCGCGGCGGCCACAGTCTGCGCCCGCTTCGGGCTCCAGTGCGTCGTGTACATGGGCTCCGAGGACATGGCCCGCCAGAGGCCGAACGTCGAGCGCATGGGCCTCCTCGGCGCCGAGGTTCGCCCCGTCGAGTTCGGCACGCGCACGCTGAAGGAGGCAACGAGCGAGGCGATCCGCGACTGGATCACGAACGTCGAGACGACGCACTACCTGATCGGCTCGTGCGTCGGGCCCCACCCCTACCCGGAGATCGTGCGCGAGCTCCAGGCGGTGATCGGACGCGAGGCGCGCGGGCAGATCCTCGACGCGGAGGGCCGGCTTCCTGACGTGGTCGTCGCCTGCGTGGGGGGCGGCTCGAACGCGATCGGCATCTTCGCCGGCTTCCTCGCGGACGATGCCGTTCGCCTCGTCGGCGTCGAGGCGGCGGGCGCCGCCAGCCTCGGCACAGGGAGGCCGGGCGTTCTCCACGGCGCCCGCTCGTCGATCCTCGCCGACGAGGACGGCCAGGTGGCGGACGCGCACTCCATCTCCGCCGGGCTCGACTACCCCGGTGTCGGGCCCGAGCACGCCCACCTGCGCGACACGGGCCGCGCGGAGTACGTGCCCGCGACGGACGAAGAGGCGCTGGCCGCCCTCCACCTGCTCGCCGAGCGGGAAGGGATCATCGCGGCCCTGGAGCCCGCGCACGCGCTCGCCCGCGCGCTGGAGCTGGACGCGGAGCTCGTCGTCGTGTGTCTCTCGGGGCGCGGCGACAAGGATCTCGCCGTCGTCCTCTCCCATGGCCGCTAAGCGCCTCTCCGTCTACTTGATGGCGCTCCCGGAGACGCCGGCGCTCGCCGAGGCCGCCGTGGCCGGCGGCGCCGACCTGCTCGAGATCGGCTTCCCCTTCTCCGACCCGCTCGCCGACGGCCCCGTCATCCGCCTCGCGGGCGAGCGGGCGCTCGAGCGCGGCATGCGGACGCAGCGGTGCCTCGAGTGCCTCGCGGAGACCCGGCGGCTGGTGGGCCCAGACGTCCCGCTCATCCCGATGACGTACGCGTCCATCCTCGAGGCCTACGGCTACGAGCGGTTCTGGGCGGACGCGCGCACGGCCGGCGCCACGAGCCTCATCGTCGCCGACCTGCCGCTCGAGGCGGCGCCCGAGATCCCGCGCGTCCAGCTCGTCGCCCCGACCTCCACCGAGGAGCGGATCCGCCAGGCCGCCGAGCGCACCGACGGCTGGCTCTACCTCGTCTCTCTCACGGGCACGACCGGCGCCCGCACCACGGTCTCGACACAGCTCGAGGGCCTCGTCGAGCGGGCGCGCGCCGTCACGGGCGTGCCGCTCCTTGTGGGCTTCGGGATCTCGACGCCCGAGCACGCGGCCGCGGCCGCCGCGCTTGCCGACGGGATCGTCGTCGGGAGCCGCGCGATCCAGGTCGCGGAGGAGGCCGGCGCCGCCGGCCTCACGGAGTTCGTCGCCTCGCTCCGCGCGGCGATCGACGCCGCTCCGGTTCCTGCCTGACCCACGCTCGCGTCTATCTCCTTCGGGGCACCCCAGCCCACCACCCGCCTTCGAGGCTAGCGGGAAACTCCGCGCACGTGGCGCGCGGATCGTGCCGTGAGTCGCGCAGGACGTGCCGATCCGGCGGCGAACGGGCGAGGCCCGCGCAGTGCGGGCCCCGCCTCTTCCGCACGCGCTTGACCCCTAGTCCGCGAGCGTGCGGACGCGCTCGCAGCCCACGGCCGTGTCGCCGGTCCGGAGCACGGCGCGGTCGCGGTCGCCGTCCGACTCGCCGCAGTCGAGCAGGTCGGCGGCGCCGTCGTCCGCGGCGGCGTGCAGGCGGTCGTTCCCGTCGCCGCCGAAGAGCTCGTCGGCGCCCCAGCCGCCCCACAGCGAGTCGGGGCCGGCGCCGCCCTCGAGGTCGTCGTCTCCCGCGCCGCCCCAGAGGTAGTCGCGGCCGTCGCCGCCGTCGAGCGAGTCGTCGCCGCGCTGGCCGAAGAGGAGGTCGCTGCCGGCCAGGGCCGAGACCGTGTCGTCTCCGGCGCGCGCGAGCACGAAGTCGCGCTTCTCGCTCCCCGTGAGCGTGTCGTCGCCGTTCGTCCCGCGCTGGAAGACGATGCGGTGCCTCCGCGCCGGGAGCGTGCGGACGCGCTCGCAGTCCACCGCGACGTCCCCCGCCCGGATGACGGCGCGATCCGTGCCCTCGCCGCAGTCGAGGACGTCGGGAGCACGGTCGTTCTGACGCGCGCGGAGGAGGTCGTCGCCCGGCCCGCCCTCGAGCGAGTCGGCGCCGCGGCCGGCATCGAGCTCGTCGGGGCCGGCGCCGCCCTCGAGCGTGTCGTTGCCGGGACCGCCCCAGAGGAGGTCGCGGCCGTCGTCGCCGGAGACCGTGTCGCCGCCGCGCTGGCCGAAGAGGAGGTCGGAGCCGCCGTTGCCGGCGATCGTGTCGGCCCCGGCGCGGCCGTAGACGAAGTCGCGCCTCTCGGTGCCGGCGAGCGTGTCGTCGCCGGCCGTGCCGACGATGACCCTGGCGGAGGCGGCCGGCGCGAGCGCCAGCCCGGTGAGCGCGGCCGCTGCGAGGAGGAGGAGTGTGCGCTGCACGGACGTTCCTTTCCAGGAGGGTGACCTGCGGACGGAAGCCAACCACCGCCCTGTGAGGAAGCCATGGCGCTTCTGTAAAGCCCTAGTAAGCCTTAGCCGCGCGGGATGCGGATGATCCGCGCGCACAAGGAGCCGTTCCGGACGCGATCGTTCCTCCGGACGACGGCGCGGTCGCCCCGGCCGCAGACGACGATGTCGACCCGGCCGTCGTCCTCGACCGCGAAGAGGAGGTCAGGCATTTCGTCGTCGAACGTGTTGGGGCTGTCTTCGAAGATAGCGTTGCCATTGAGGCGGTCGGTGCCCATGCCGCCCCAGAGCCGGTCACGGCCGGTCCCTCCGTAGAGCCCGTCGTTGCCCCTGCCGCCGAGCAGCCAGTCGCGGCCGTGGCCTCCCTCGAGCGTGTCGCGGCCGTTGTTGCCCCAGAGGACGTCGTTGCCTGCCAGGGCGCGGATGCGGTCGCTCCCGCCCAGGCCGGCATAGAGCTCGCGCTCGACCGTTCCGAACTGCGCTTGCCACGTATCGTTGCCGGCACCTCCAGACAGATACCTGCCCGGCAGCCGCGGCCCCCGCCGCCGCACGATCGTCTCGCAGTTGAAGGCGCGGTCGCCCCG
The DNA here is from genome assembly GCA_035711645.1 of Gaiellaceae bacterium. Taxonomy (GTDB): domain Bacteria; phylum Actinomycetota; class Thermoleophilia; order Gaiellales; family Gaiellaceae; genus JAIBJN01. The sequence continues at coordinate 30,394 of DASTBX010000078.1, read as the reverse complement.
CCGGAGGATCACCCGGTCGTTGCCGGGACCGCAGTCGATCGAGTCGAGGCGTTCGTCGCGCTCGTCGGCGTAGATGAGGTCGTTGCCGCCGCCTCCGGAGATGACGTCCGAGCCGTAGCCGGCGTAGATCGTGTCGATGCGCGGGCCGCCGTCGAGCGTGTCGTCGAGGCCGCGCCCCAAGAGCGTGTCCCGCCCGCCGCCGCCGAGGACGACGTCGTTGCCCTCCTCGCCGTCGATCCGGTCGCGACCGGCGCGCCCGGAGAGGACGTCGTCTCCCCGGCGCCCGAAGATGGTGTCCCGCGCCTGTGTGCCCACGATCCGGTTGTCGCGGGCGTTGCCGACGAAGCGCTTCGCCGTCGCCGCAGGGACGACGGTCAGCACGAGCAAGACCCCGATGAGCACGCAACCCGGCCGCATGGCTACTCCCCTCGACTCGAACCGTAACGAGGAACGGCACGAATTTCCAGGGGCTGCGCGTCGCGCCGAGGGCGTAGGCTACGGCCATGCACACGATCGAGCTCGACGACGAGGAGCTGCGGCTCGTGCGGGCGGCGCTCGTCTCCTACCTCGAGGACTTCGGGCACGAGGAGGCGTACATCCTCCGCGCGATCAAGGCGATCATCGGCCGGCTGCCGCTCCCGACCGCCTAGCTTGGCCGTCCTCGACACGAGAGCCGACCGCGCGGCTGACGACTACGCCGCCAACCGGGCGCGCATGGAGGCGCTCGTCGAGGAGCTGCGCGAGCGTACCGAGGAGGCGGCGACGGCGCGCCCGCCCGGGACGCTCGAGCGGCACCGGGAGCGCGGCAAGCTGCCCGCGCGCGAGCGCGTCGAGCGGCTGCTCGACCCGGGGACGGCGTTCCTGGAGCTGAACGCGCTCGCCGCCTGGGACCTCTACGGCGGCGAGGCCCCGGGCGCCGGGCTCGTGACCGGCATCGGCGTCGTCGAGGGGGTCGAGTGCGTGGTCGTCGCGAACGACGCGACCGTGAAGGGCGGCACGTACTTCCCGCTGACGGTGAAGAAGCACCTCCGCGCGCAGGAGGTGGCCGAGCAGAACCGGCTGCCGTGCCTCTACCTCGTCGACTCGGGCGGCGCCTTCTTGCCCATGCAGGACGAGGTCTTCCCCGACCGCGACCACTTCGGGCGCATCTTCTTCAACCAGGCGGTCATGTCTTCCAAGGGCATTCCGCAGGTGGCGGTCGTCATGGGCTCGTGCACGGCCGGCGGCGCCTACGTGCCCGCGATGAGCGACGAGACGGTGATCGTGCGCGGGACGGGCACGATCTTCCTCGGCGGGCCGCCGCTCGTGAAGGCGGCCACCGGCGAGGAGGTGACGGCCGAGGAGCTCGGCGGCGCCGACGTCCACTCGCGCGTCTCCGGCGTCACCGACCACTACGCCGTCAGCGACGAGCACGCCCTCGCCCTCGCCCGCCAGATCGTCCGCAACCTGAGCCGGAAGAAGCCCGAGCCGCCCTGGGACGTCGCGCCGGCCGAGCAGCCGCTCTACGACCCGGAGGAGCTCTACGGGATCGTGCCGACGGACTACGCGAAGCTCTACGACGTCCGCGAGCTGATCGCCCGGCTCGTCGACGGCAGCCGCCTGCACGAGTTCAAGCCGCTCTACGGCGATACGCTCGTCTGCGGCTTTGCCCGGATCGAGGGCTACCCGGTGGCGATCCTCGCGAACAACGGCGTCCTCTTCTCGGAGTCGGCGCTCAAGGGCGCGCACTTCGTCCAGCTCGCGTGCAAGCGGCGCGTCCCGCTCGTCTTCCTCCAGAACATCACCGGGTTCATGGTCGGCCGCGAGTACGAGGCGGGCGGGATCGCGAAGGACGGCGCGAAGCTCGTCACCGCGGTCGCCTGCGCCCAGGTGCCGAAGCTCACCGTCATCGTCGGCGGCTCGTTCGGCGCCGGCAACTACGGCATGTGCGGACGCGCGTACGCGCCGCGGCAGCTCTGGATGTGGCCGAACGCCCGCATCTCCGTCATGGGCGGGGAGCAGGCGGCCATGGTGCTCTCGACGGTCGGGCGCGCCGATCCGGAGGAGGTCCGGGAGAAGTACGAGCGCGAGGGAAACCCGTACTACTCGACCGCGCGGCTCTGGGACGACGGGATCATCGACCCGCTCGACACGCGCAAGGTCCTCGCCCTCGGGATCTCGGCGGCGCTGAACGCGCCCATCCCCCAGACGACCTTCGGCGTCTTCCGCATGTAGCCCTCGCGCGGCTTTACGGCAGCTGCGCGGAGACGGAATCGACGCCGGGGAGCTCCGGCGGCTCGGGCGCCTCCTCGAGCACGTCGGCGGCCGCGTCGGCGACCGGGGCGGTGGCCTCCTTCGCTCCGCCCGCTGCGGCTCCGACGACGCCGACAGCGGGCGCCGCCGCCTCCTCGACAGCCGAGACCGGGACCACGGGCGGGCTCGTCTCCTGGCTCGTCTGCTCCGGCGCGTCGGCGCGCGGCTCCCGTGCGGGTCGCGCCGCCTTCGGAGCGGCGGCCTTCCCCTTACGTGCAGGACGCGACTTAGTCGCCGCGGCGGCCGCGGCCCGGACGGCGGGCGACGTCGCGTCGCGCGCCCCGGCCGGAGCGACCGCAGTGCGCGCGGACGGCTCCTCCGCCCCGCCGAGGACTTGGGGCGCCGAGTGGACGACGAGCCCCGTTCCGAGCGCGGTCGCGGCCAGGCCGCCGGCCAGCTTCGCGGTCGCCCCGCGAGCCACGAGCCAGCCTCCGGCCGACGCGGCAGCCTCGCGCGCCCCGGTCGGGACTGCCAGCGCCAGGAGGCCGGCGAGCGTCCGCCGTCCCGCGCGGACGGCCTCGCCGCCGGCGAGGGCCTGGCGGAACGCACGCCGGGCGCGGAAGAGGAGCGTCTCGACGGCCGGCACGGAGAGGTCGAGCGCGGCCGCGATCTCGCGGTACGAGCGCCCGGCGATCTCGCGCAGGACGAGCGCCTCCCGCTGTCTGGCGCCCAGCTGCTCGAAGGCGCGCCTGATGTCGCCGGCGGTCGGCCCGTGCTCGTCGGGGGCGACGAGCGCCTCGGCGACGAGCTCGACCTCCCGCGGCGCCGCGGTGCTGCGCGCGTAGCGCCGCCGCGCGACGTTCTGGGCGATCGTGAGGAGCCACGCGCGCGGACGCTCGGGCTCGTCGCCGCGCTGGAGCGCGCGGTAGGCGTCGAGGAAGGCGATCTGCGTGACGTCCTCGGCCTCGTCCGGATTGCGGACGCTCCGCAGCACCGAGCGGTAGACGTCGCGCCTGTGCATGCGGTAGAGGCGCTCGAGGTCGCGCTCGGTGTCGGCTCGGCCCGCCACGCCACGGTCTTTCCCGATCGGGCGAGTTCCACGCCCGGCGCAAGGTTTCCGCAGCCGCCTCACTCTAGGAAGGTAGGGAAGGCCCGGACGAGCACCCGCCGGTTGCGGCCCCGGCGGGTCGATCCGGGCCCCACAGCTGCTTCCCCCTATTCGCCGAAGCGCATCCGTCCACTCGGCGCCCGTGCCGGCGAGATCGTGGACGGGAGCCGGACTCCTAGGGCGCGGCTCAGGCCGCGACGCCGAGCCAGCCGGGAACGAGAGCGTCGAGGCGCTCCCGCTCCTCGTCGGTGAGCCCGCGGAGCGGCGCGCGCACCTCCTCCCGTACCGGCACGCCGCGGAGGGCGAGGACGCGCTTCAGCGCGGCGTGGCGGGGAAAGCCCTCGAGGCCGTCGCGCAGCTCGCCCAGGTGCGCGCTCCGCTCGGGCCCCGGCTCGCGCACGGCGCCCGCGACGAGCTCGGGGAACGCCGTCGCAAGCGCGGACACCGAGCCGCGTGCCCCGCGCCGCATCCCCGCCCCGATCAGGCTCTCCGCTCCCACGAAGACGTCGAGGCCCTCGAGCAGGTAGGGCTCCAACCGCTCGAAAGGAGCGTCGGAGACCTTCATGCCGGCGAGGTTCGGCGCCGCCTCGCGAAGCCGCTCGACGACGCGGATCGGCACCGCGTAGCCGCTCACGCGCGCGAACTCGTAGACGTAGAAGGGCGTCGGCGCGCAGGCGGCCGCGGCCGCCGTGAAGTGCGCGAGGAGGGCGTCGTCGTCGAGCTGGAAGTACGGCGGGCCGATGACCGCGACGGCGTCGGCGCCCGCGGCGGCGGCGTGCTCGGCGAGCGCGACGGTGTCCACGGTCGACTGCGCGCCGCAGTGGACGGCCACGTCGAGCCGGCCCCGGCACGCGGCGAGGAAGAGGTCGGCCACCCGGCGCCGCTCGGACGGGGAGAGGAGGATGCCCTCGCCCGTCGTGCCGAGCGCGAGGATGCCGTTCAAGCCGCCCCCGGCGAGGAAGTCGGCGAGCGGTCCGAAGGCGTCCTCGTCGACCTCGGCCCCGCCGTCGCGGAGCGGCGTCACGGCCGCTGCGAGCGCGCCCTCGATCACGACGCAACCTTATGCTGCGCGGCGATGAGCGCGCTGCGCCTCGAGCGGGACGGGCCGATCCTCCGCGTCACCCTCGCCAGGCCGGAGCGCCGCAACGCCTTCGACGCCGCGCTGATCGCCGAGCTGACCGACGCCTTCGCCGACGTCGGCGACGCGAGGGCCGTCCTGCTCGCCGGGGAGGGACCCAGCTTCTGCGCGGGCGCCGACGTGGAGTGGCAGCGCTCCTCCGTCGACCTCTCCTACGACGAGAACGTCGAGGACGCGCTACGGCTCTACCGCATGCTCGCGACGATCGACGAGTGCGCGGCGCCCGTCGTCGCCCGCGTGCAGGGCTTCGCGCTCGGAGGCGGCTCGGGCGTCGTCGCGTGCGCCGACGCCGTCGTCGCCGGCCGGGACGCCGTCTTCGGCTTCACCGAGGTTCGCCTCGGGATCGTGCCCGCCGTTATCTCGCCGTTCGTCCTCCGCCGGATCGGGGGCGGCGCCGCCCGCCGCTACTTCCTCACCGGCGAGCGGTTCGACGCCGACGCCGCCCTTCGCATCGGCCTCGTCCACGAGGTCGCGGAGGACCTGGACGCTGCGGCGGCGCGCGTCCTCGAGGACCTCCTCGCCGGCGGACCGGAGGCGGTACGCGCCGCGAAGCGGCTCGTCCGCGAGCGCCCGGACGGGCCGGAGGCGGCCAGGCTCGCGGCCGGGCTCCGGGCGAGCCCCGAGGGGCAGGAGGGCCTCCGCGCCTTCCTCGAGAAGCGACCGGCGGAGGCCCCCGACGGCGCCGCCTGGGGCGTCTTCGCGGGCAAGCGCAGGCCCGGGTAGGCCCGAACCCGCCTAGCTCTCCGTCTCGACCGAGACGAGGAGCCCGCTCGCCCAGAGCCAGAAGAGGACGAGCAGCAGCAGCAGCGCCAGAAGCGTCCACCACGGGTGCGACCTGATCCACGTCACTGCCCTCACCCCTTTCACTAGCCGGTACCGGAGCTCTTCGCCCAGGAGCCGTTGCCGAGCACTCTCAGCTGCAGCCAGGGGAAGTCGTGGACGAGGCAGCCCGAGACGGCCGTGCAGGCGGCGAAGTGGCCCTGGGTGCCGACGGTGTACGACCACTTGCCCGCGCCGCCCGACGACCACTTGGCGATGTGGCCCTTCCAGTCCCAGCCGGGGCCCGTGCCGTTGTTCCGGCGCAGGTAGTCGTAGAGCGAGGTGACCTTCGAGCCGTTGTGGCAGAAGCCCTGCCGCTGGAAGTAGGACCACAGCGTCCAAACCCCGTTCGTCTTCGTCCTCGTCACCGAGACCCGCTTGCAGCGTGTCGGGTAGGAAAACTCGGCCGCCGTGGCGGTGTCGGCCTCCTCCTCCCAGGCGGTCTCGGTCACGCTCCCGTCCGCCGAGTACTCGAGCGCCAGCCCCGAGCTCTCCACCGCCGCCGCGTCCGCCGGGGCGGGCGTGGGACCGGCGGCATAGGCGGGCGCGGCGGCGGCCATGACGACCAGAAGCGGCAAGAAACCGCGTACTGCTGAGACGAGCGTCGCAAGCACGTCAACCTCCTCGTGTCGGAACGTCAAGCGAGGCTGCGGGCGTGCGCCGCTGAGTTCGGTTTCGCTTCAGGATACGCGGCGGTTGCCCCGCTCGGCAACGGATCTTTCGGTCATGTCCAGAAGGGCCGCTCGCGGGCACCGACTAAGCTGCGCTCGCCCCGAGGGCGCCCCGCATGGCCCGCACCCGGATCCGGAAGCTGCTCGTAGCCAACCGCGGCGAGATCGCCGCGCGGATCTTCCGCACCTGCCGCCGCCTGGGCGTCGGCACGGTCGCCGTCTACGCGCCCGACGACGAGGGCGCCTTCCACACGCGCCAGGCGGACCAGGCGGTGCCCGTGCCCGGCTACCTCGACGCTGCGGGCCTGGTCGCCGCCGCGGCGCGCACGGGAGCGGACGCCGTCCACCCCGGCTACGGGTTCCTCGCCGAGAGCGGCGACTTCGCCGAGGAGGTCGCGGCGGCAGGCGTCCTCTTCGTCGGGCCCCCGCCGGCCGCGATCCGAGCCGCCGGCGACAAGCTCGAGGCGAAGCGCGTTGCCGCGGAGGCGGGCGTCCCGGTCGTGGAGACCGGCCCGCCGGAGGAGATCGGCTACCCGCTCCTCGTCAAGGCGGCCGCGGGCGGGGGCGGGCGCGGCATGCGGGTCGTGCGCTCGGCGGAGGAGCTGCCGGAGGCGCTCGCGGCGGCCGAGCGCGAGGCGGAGGCGGCCTTCGGCGACGGGCGTGTCTTCTGCGAGCGCTTCGTCGAGCGCCCCCGCCACGTCGAGATCCAGCTCCTCGCGGACTCGGCCGGCGCCGCGATCCACCTCGGCGAGCGCGAGTGCTCCGTGCAGCGGCGCCACCAGAAGGTGCTCGAGGAGAGCCCCTCCCCCGCGCTCGACGAGGGTCTGCGCGCCGCCATGGGCGAGGCCGCGGTCTCCTTCGCCCGGGCGGTCGGCTACGAGAACGCGGGCACGGCGGAGTTCATGCTCGCCGGCGACCGCTTCTTCTTCCTCGAGCTGAACGCCCGCCTCCAGGTCGAGCACCCGGTGACGGAGCTCGTAACCGGCCTCGACCTCGTCGAGCAGCAGCTCCTCCTGGCCGGCGGCGAGCCGCTCGCCGTCGGGCCGCGCGAGCCGGAAGGGCACGCAGTCGAGGTCCGCCTCTACGCCGAGCACCCGCTCACCTTCCTCCCGCAGGCAGGGCGGCTGGAGCTCCTGGAGCTGCCCGACGGGATCCGGGTCGACCCGGGCGTCGAGGCCGGCGACGAGGTGCCCGTCGCCTACGATCCGCTGATCGCGAAGCTGATCGCGCACGCCGAGACGCGCGAGGAGGCCTTCGCCGAGCTCTCGCGGGCGCTCAGGGCCACCCGGGTCGCGGGCGCGACGACGAACCTCGGCTTCCTCCGCTGGCTCGTCGACCACCCGGAGATGCGGGCGGGGCGCACGACGACGGCGTTCCTCGTCGAGCACCCGCCCCTCTCGCGCCCGGTGCCCCGCGCCGCCCCGTGGGCGGGCCGCTGGCGCCTCAACGCCGCGCCGGCGCCGGCCGCGGACACGCCTTTCGCTGCCCCGCCGACGGTCGAGGCGACGGCCCACGCGGCCGAGGCGGGGCGCGAGCAGAGCGCGCTCGTCGCCCCCATGCCCGGCGTCGTCGTGCGGGTGCTCGCCGGCGAGGGAGACCGCGTCGAGCCGCGGCAGCCCCTGGTCGTTCTCGAGGCGATGAAGATGGAGACGCCGCTCGTCTCTCCCTACGAGGCCGTGGTCCGGCGCGTCCACGTCGCCGAGGGAGACCGCGTCGCAGGCGGAGCGCTCCTCCTGGAGCTGGAAGAGTGATGGAGCGCGCCGACCTCCTCCCCGACCCGACGGAGCAGTTCGGCCGCTGGCTCGACGAGGCGCAGGCGGCGGGAGTGGCCATGCCCGAGGCGATGACGCTCGCCACGGCGGACGCCGACGGCCGGCCCTCCGCCCGCACGGTGCTCCTGAAGGGCGCCGACGACGACGGGTTCCGCTTCTTCACGAACACCGAGAGCCGCAAGGCGAGCGAGCTGGCCGAGAACCCGCGCGCCGCGCTCGTCTTCCACTGGCAGCAGGAGCCGCGCCGGCAGGTGATCGTGTCCGGAGGCGTGGCCCCGCTCTCCCGGGAGGAGTCGGAGGCCTACTTCCGCACGCGCCCGCTCGGGAGCCGGCTGGGCGCGTGGGCCTCGCGGCAGAGCAGCGTCGTTCCGGACCGCGAGGCGCTCGAGCGCGCCTTCGCGGAGGCCGAGGCCGAGCACGGCGACGACCCGCCGCTGCCGCCCTGGTGGGGCGGCTACCTCCTCCGGCCGGAGCGCTTCGAGTTCTGGCAGAACCGCCCCAACCGCCTCCACGACCGCTTCCGGTACACGCGCGCGCCGGAGAACGGCTGGCTGCTCGAACGCCTCGCTCCCTAGCTAGAGAGCCCGCAGGAAGGCGCGCACCGCAGCGTCCCACTCGTCGGGCCGCTCGACATTGGCCAGATGCCCGACGCCCGGAAGCACGACGAGCCGCGAATCGGGGATGCTCGCATGGAGGGCCTCGGCGACCGCCAGGGGCGAGCGCCGGTCGCGCTCCCCGTAGAGGAGCAGCGTGGGCACGCGGATCCGGGGGAGGACGTCGCGCAGGTCGGCCTCCGCGACGGCGTGCAGCATCGTTCGCGTGCCGTCGGGGCGCAGATCGCACATCATCGCGACGATCTCGTCGACGAGGGCGACCGGGGCGGCCTCGGTCAGCAGACCGGGCAGGTAGCCCGCTACCCACTGCTCCGGAGGGCGCTCGAGCTCGCGGAGCCCGCGCTCCAGCCGCTCCCTCACGTCCTCGCGGGGGAGGGAGCCGGCCCAGCCGGCATACGTCGAAGCCAGAACGAGAGAGCCGGGAAGGTCCGGATGGCGACGGTAGAGCTCGAGGGCGAGGACCCCGCCCCACGAGAGCCCGAGGACGTGCGGGCGGTCGATCCCGAGGGCCGCCAGCCATGCCGCCAGGCAGTCCGCGTACTGCGGCATACGCCACTCCGCGGGCGGGTCGGAGCTCCGTCCGCACCCCGGCGCGTCCCAGGCCGTGACGGCGAAGTCCCGGCCGAGGCCGTCGAGCTGCCGGCGCCAGGCGCGGCCGTCGCACCAGGCCCCGTGCAGGAGGACGAGGGGCGGGCCCTTCCCGGCCGTGACGGACGCGACTCGCACCTCCCCGACACGGACGTCCTGCAGGCGCATGCGCGGACACCATAGACCGACGTAACCGACGGTTCTCGCGCAGCGCGTGCGGGTAGTCAGGGATCGAAACCGATTTCAGGGAGGCTCGAGATGGGTGCAGAGCTGAAGGGCAAGCGCATCGCGTTCCTCGCCACCGACGGCGTCGAGCAGGTGGAGCTGACCGAGCCGTGGAAGGCGATCGAGCAGGCGGGCGGCACGCCGGAGCTGATCTCCCTCACCGGCGGCGAGATCCAGGGTTTCAACCACCACGACAAGGGACACCGGTTCCCGGTCGACAGGACGGTTCCGAACGCGGACCCGACCGACTACGACGGCCTCGTCCTGCCGGGCGGCGTCATCAACCCGGACACGCTGCGCGTCGACCAGGGGGCCATGCGCTTCGTGAGGACGTTCTTCGAGCAGGGCAAGCCGGTCGGCGCCATCTGCCACGGGCCGTGGAGCCTCGTGGAGACCGGGATCGTCAAGGGGCGGACCGTTACCTCGTGGCCGAGCCTGAAGACGGACATCGTGAACGCTGGCGGCACGTGGGTCGACGAGGAGATCTGCGTCGACCGCGGGCTCTTCACGAGCCGCAAGCCGGACGACCTGCCGGCGTTCTGCAAGAAGCTCGTCGAGGAGATGGGCGAGGGCCTCCACGACGAGCAGCGCAAGGCTGCCGCCGCGACGACCCGCTAGCGGCCGCTCCGGGCAGCGCCCGTGATCACGCGAGCAGGTCGCGGAGCCGCATGGCGAGGCCGGCGTCTCCGTCGACCCGGATCCTCCCCATGAGGAAGGCGCCCATGGGGCTCTGGCGGCCGCTCACGATCCCCAGGAGCATCTCCTCGGAGACGCCGATGACGCAGTCGGCGGCGGCGTCGCTCTCGGTCACCGTGACGGCGCCGTCGTCGACGTCGACGCGCCAGCTCCCCGCGCCGTCGACGTCGAAGCGGTAGGAGGCCGTCAGCCCGCGAGTACGCTCCGAGCCGCCGGCCGTGCGGGCGGCCAGGTCCTGAAAGAACTCGCGGGCGCTCGCAGCCACGGCTAGACGGACGCCGCTGCGGGCCGGCTGGGCCGGCGCACGGTCGAGGACGGGAGCAGGAGCGTGAGGAGGATGCAGGCCGCCGGGCCGAGGGCCGTCACGAGGACTGCCGTCTCGAGGTCGACGGCGTCGGCGACCGCGCCCAGCGAGAGCGCGGCGACGCCGCCCAGGCCGATGGCGAGACCGATCGAGAGCCCCGAGGCCATCCCCACGCGCCCGGGCATGTACTCCTGGCTCATCACGAGGCTGACGCTGAACGTTCCGATCACGGCCATGCCCGTCAGGAAGAGGGCGACGAGCCCGACGGCTCCCCCGGTCAGCACGTAGACGGCGATCAGCGGGGGCGAGACGAGGAAGCTGCCGAGTAGCACGCGCCGCCGACCGAGGCGGTCGGCGAGCGGGCCGCCGAGGAGCGTCCCGAGGGCGCCCGCGAAGAGGAAGAGCGCGAGTACGCGCGTCCCGTAGCCCGCGCCGTGCCCGCGCGAGATCTCGAAGAGCGGGATGAACGTGAAGAGGCCCATGTGGGCGAGGCTGCGCAGGCCGACGATGAGGAGGAGAAGCGTCGTGCCCCGCCACTGCGTCCGCGGCGGCGGCGCCTCCGCCGCGACCTCGCGGCCGGGCGCGAACTCGGCGAGGTGGCGGAGGGAGACGAAGAGGATCGCGGCGACCGCGAGCCCCGGCAAGGCGATGAGCGCGCCGCCGTCGAGGCCCAGCCCGAGGGTGATGACGAAGAACGAGGCGACGAGCGGCCCGAGCGCGAAGCCGATGTTCCCGCCGACCGAGAAGAGGGACATGCCGCTCGCGCGCCGCCTCCCGCTCACGTAGCTCGCGAACTTCGACCCCTCGGGGTGGTAGGCGGCGACGCCGACGCCCGAGGCGAGCACGCCGACCACGACGAGCGCGTAGCTCGGCGCGACGGACGCGAAGGCCATCCCGAGACCCGCGAGCGCGACCCCGCCGGGCAGGAGCCACAGCGCCCCGCGTGCGTCGGACCAGACGCCGAAGGCAGGCTGGATGACGGAGGAGCTGATCGTCGCCGCGAGCACGAGCGCACCCACCATCGTGTAGGAGAGATCGAAGCGGTCGCTCAGGAAGGGGAGCAGCGCGGGCAGCGATCCCTGGGCGAGATCGGTCGCCAGATGGCCGCCGGAGAGCGCAGCCATGCCCTTCGGATCGACGCCCGCGTGCACGCGGCGAACGTTACCCGCCGGCCGTCAGCGCGCTGCGTGGGCGTGGATGAGCGCGTAGCAGATCTCGCGCTGCACGCGGACGATCTCGCGCCGGTTGCGCTCCAGCTCGAGCCGGAGGCCGGTCGCGCGCAGTCCTTCCCTCTCGACGAGAAGCCCTCCGAGGATGTCCTGGAGGGCTTCGACGGGGAGAGATTGTCGCCCGCGAGGGGAGGGTGCGGGCTGGGGAGAGGGTAGAGCTGCGCTCATTCTGCGCTCCGGTTGTATCGGCCGGTACGGACGGAGCAGCATCCCTCGTTCGAGGCACGCCCCGGGCGGGCTCCGGTACGATCCTCGCTCGCCCATGGAGATCGACGTCGTCGAGGCGCCGCCGGGAGGGGTCGAGGCAGACGTCCTCGTCTTCCCGGTCCCGGAGCCGGCCGCGCTTCCCGCCGGGGCGCAGCAGCTCGACCGCCTGCTCGAAGGCGGGCTGACGCGCCTCGTCGAGGACGGCGAGCTCCGCGGCGAGACGGGGCGCGTCACGCTCCTCCACACCGACGGCCGGCTGGCCGCGCGCCGCGTGGCCGCCGCCGGCGTGGGCGGCGAGAGAGTCGACGCCGACCGGCTGCGGACGGCCGCCGGAGCGGCAGCCACGCGCGCGGCGGACATCGGCGCGCGCGCGATCGCCTGGCTGGTCGACCCGGACGGCTCGCTCCCGACGGCGGAGCAGGCCCGCGCGGTCGTGGACGGCGTCGTCCTCGGCCCCTACGAGCCGGGCCGCTGGAAGACGGAGGACGAGCGGCGGCCGCCGATCGAGCGGCTCGTGCTCTGCGGGCCGGGCGTGGCCGCTCTTGCGGAGGACGCGCGCCGCGCCGCCGCCGTCGCCTCGTGGGCCAACCGCTGCCGCGACCTCGTCAACGCGCCCGGGAACGAGATGACCCCCGAGCGCCTCGCCTCCTGGGCGGAGGAGCTGGCGGCGGCGAGCGACGCGCTCCGCTTCGAGGCGCTCGGCCCGGAGGAGATCCGCGCCGCCGGCATGGGGGCGCTCGAGGCGGTGGCGCGCGGCAGCCACAACGCGCCGCGCCTGATCACGCTGGCCTACGAGCCGGACTCGCCGGCGCGCGCAGACGTGCGCGTCGGGCTCGTCGGGAAGGCGATCACGTTCGACTCGGGCGGCCTCTCGCTGAAGCCCTCGCTCCGGATGGAGGAGATGAAGTCCGACATGGGCGGCGGGGCCGCGGTGCTCGCCGCGATGGGAGCGGTCGCGGAGCTCGAGCTTCCCGTGCGGCTGCTGGCGGTCGTGCCCGCCTGCGAGAACATGCCCGGCGGACACGCGACGCGGCCGGGCGACATCGTCACGGCGCTGAACGGCAAGACGATCGAGATCGCGAACACGGACGCCGAGGGGCGCCTCATCCTCGCCGACGCGCTCTGGTTCGCGCGCGAGTCCGGCGCCACCCACCTGCTCGACCTCGCCACGCTCACGGGCGGCATCGTCGTCGCAATGGGCGACCTCTACGCGGGCCTCTTCGGCAACGACGACGCCTGGACCGCGGAGATCGAGGCGGCGGCGAGCGCGAGCGGCGACCGGGCCTGGCGCCTCCCGCTCCACGAGCGCTACGGGCGCTACAACGACTCCCCCTTCGCCGACCTGAAGAACTCGTCCGACTACAAGCAGGCCTCGCCGATCCTCGCCGCCGCCTTCCTCGCCGAGTTCGCCGGCGAAGGGCCGTGGGCCCACCTCGACATCGCCGGGACGGCATACCTCGAGCGCGGGCGGGGCGACTACTACACCGACCTGGGCGCCACCGGCTACGGCGTCCGGCTCCTCGCGGAGCTCGCCCGGCGGCTCGCCGCGCCGTGAACCTCGACGTCTCCGAGGAGCACGAGCTCCTCCGCCGCACGGTCCGCGAGTTCGCCGAGGAGCGCATCGCGCCCGTCGCCGAGGAGCTCGACCGCGAGCACCGCTTCCCTTACGAGATCGTCACCGAGCTGGGCGAGCTCGGCCTCATGGGCATCCCGGTCCCGGAGGAGTACGGCGGCGCAGGCGGCGACACGCTCGCGTACGCGATCGCGATCGAGGAGCTGACCCGCGTGGACTCCTCCGTCGCCATTACCGTGGCGGCGCACACCTCCCTCGGCACGATGCCGTTCCTCCTCTTCGGGACGGAGGAGCAGAAGCGCGAATGGATCCCGCAGCTCGCGTCGGGCGAGCGCCTGGCCGCCTTCGGGCTGACCGAGCCGGGCGCGGGCTCCGACGCCGGCGCCACGCGCACCCGCGCCGAGCTGCGGGACGGCGAGTGGATCGTGAACGGCGCCAAGATCTTCATCACGAACGCCGGGACCGACATCTCGGCGTGCGTGACGATCACGGCGCGCACCGGCGACGACGAGATCTCGAACATCGTCGTCCCCAACGGCGCCCCCGGCTACGAGATCTCGGAGCCGATGCGGAAGATGGGCTGGCGCGCCTCGGACACCCGCGAGCTCTCGTTCCGCGAGTGCGCCGTGCCGGAGGCGAACCTGCTCGGCCCGCGCGGCGCCGGCTTCGCCCAGTTCCTCGAGATTCTCGACGGCGGGCGCATCTCGGTCGCCGCGATGGGGCTCGGGCTCGCCGAGGGCGCGTACGAGCTGGCCCGGTCCTACGCACGCGAGCGCGAGCAGTTCGGGAAGCCGATCGCCGAGTTCCAGGCCATCCAGTTCGCCCTCGCGGACATGGCCACGGAGATCGAGGCGGCGCGGGGGCTCGTCTACCGGGCCGCGTGGCTGAAGGACGAGGGCCGCCCGTTCGCGCGCGATGCGGCGATGGCGAAGCTCTACACCGGCGAGCTCTCCAAGCGGGTCGCCGACCGCGCGCTCCAGATCCACGGCGGCTACGGGTTCACGGACGAGTACGCGATCTCGCGCCTCTACCGCGACCAGAAGGTGCTCGAGATCGGCGAGGGCACGAACGAGGTGCAACGAATGGTCATCGCCCGCCACCTGGGGCTGTGACCGCGTGATTCTCTAACGGGGCACCCCAGCCCACCACCCGCCTTCGAGGCTACTCCGGAAAGCCACGCGAGTGGAGCGCGGATTGCGCCGGTTTCGCATCGGGATCGCACGGGTGTACCATCGCGCGACTCGACTAGAAGGAGGCCCGATGCCCCTCTTCATGGACGTGCACACGATCGACGGCGGCGTGGCGTCGAAGGACGTCGCCGACGCGCACATGAAGGACCTGCAGCAGCAGGCGAAGCACGGCGTGAACTACAAGAGCTACTGGGTCGACGAGAAGGCCGGCAAGATCTTCTGCCTCGTCGAGGCCCCGAACGCCGAGGCCGCCCACGCGGTGCACCGGGAGGCGCACGGGCTCGTCGCCGACGAGATCTACGAGGTCGAGGAAGGGTCGTAGCCCGCGGCGCCCTCTACGCCGGCTCGTCCGGCTTCTCCTACCCGTCGTGGCGCGGCGGTTTCTATCCGGCCGACGCCAAGCCGGAGACCTTCCTGCGCCACTACGCGGAGCGCGTCGACGCCGTCGAGCTGAACAACACCTTCTACCGCGTTCCTGCGGAGGATCAGTTCGACCGCTGGGCCGCACAGACGCCGCCGGGCTTCCGGTTCGCCGTCACGATGAGCCGCCGGCTGACCGGCGGCGGCCGGGTCGAGGGCGTGGACGAGTTCTGCCGCCTGGCGCGCCGCCTCGGCGACCGGCTCGGCCCGCTCCGCGTCAAGGTGCCGCAGGCGCGCGACGACGGGTTCCTGCGCCTCTTCCTCGACTCGCTCGACCCGGAGGTGGCGGTCGCCTTCGACTTCCGGCACGACTCGTGGGACGACGCAGACGTGAGCGCCCGGCTGGACGAGCGAGGCGCAGTCCGGGTCGACGCGGTCGACGGCACCGCGCGCTTCCGCTACCTGCGGCTGCGCGAGCCGCCCTACGACGAGGGCCGGCTCGACGTGCTCGCCGCCGGGATCCGACCCCTGCTCGCCGCCGGCGTGGACGTGTACGCCTTCTTCCGGCACGAGGACGAGCCGACTGCGCCCGCCTACGCCCGGCGGCTGCGGGAGCTGGTCGCGGAGTAGGCTTCCGCGGATGAGCGGCCGTCCGGAGGTGATCGTGGACGTCGTCTTCGAGGACGGCCTGCTCTTCCTCGCCGTGTCGAACATCGGCGACCGGCCCGCGCTCGACGTCAGGACGAGTTTCAACCGGAAGCTCGTCGGCCTGGGCGGGACGAAGGACGTCGCCGCGCTGCCGCTCTTCGAGAACATCGCGTTCCTCGCTCCCGGCAAGGAGATCCGGACGCTGCTCGACTCTGCGGCGTCGTGGTTCGCCCGCCGGCGCGCCAGGACGGTGGTCGCCCGGGTCGCGTACCGCGACGCCGAGAAGAAGGAGTACACGGCCTCGATCACCCACGACCTCGAGATCTACCGCGAGATCGCCTATGTGAGAGGAGACTGACGATGCCACCGGCAGGGAGGCGGGACCCGTTCAAGAGCTACTCGTTCCTCGTCGAGATCGACGGGATCGCCTCTGCCGCGTTCAAGAGCGTGAGCGGCCTGGGCGCCGAGGCCGAGGTGATCGAGTACCGCGAGGGCTCCGACCCGGTCTCGTCCTCGCGCAAGCTGCCCGGGCGCGTCAAGTACCCGAACGTGACCCTGAAGCGCGGGATCACCGCCTCCCGCGACCTCTGGCAGTGGTGGAAGACCGTCGCCGACGGCAACGTCCAGCGCCGCAACGTCGCGATCGTCCTTCTGGACGACGCGCGCACGCCGGTCCTGCGCTGGCTCCTGCGCAACGCCTGGGTCGCGAAGATCGAGGCCTCCGAGCTCGAGGCGGCGAAGAACGAGGTCGCCGTCGAGTCGGTCGAGCTGGCCCACGAGGGGCTGGAGCTGGAGTAGCGCGTGGCCACGTTCCTCGCCGAGGTCGAGCTGCTCTTCGAATGCGAGAGCCAGGAGGCGGCGGGAGCGGCCCTGCGCCGGCTGTCCGAGGCGGCGCAGAGCGCCGGCTTCGACCTGAAGCGCGGCAGGGTGGTTCCCGCGCCGCCCGAGGACGATTCCGAGGGGACGAGCTACGTCCCCCTGATCGAGCCTGACGGCTAGCGGAGCCGCTCGACCGGGTAGCCCTCCTCGGCGAGGCGGCCGAGGAGCTCCGCGCAGTGCTCCTCGTCCCGCAGCGCGAGGGTGAGCTCGATCTCCGTGCCGGTCACGGGCAGGTCCATGCCCTCGCGGTGGTGGTCGACGCCGAGCACGTTGCCTCGCTCTTCCGCGATCAAGGCGAGGAGCCGGGCGAGGTTCCCGGGGCGGTCGGTCACCCGCGTGCGGACGACGACGTAACGGCCGGCGCGCGTGAGGCCGTGGCGCAGGACCTCGATGAGCGAGCTGGCGTCGATGTTCCCGCCGGAGAGGAGCGCGCACGCCGGTCCCTTCCCGCCCGCCTTTCCGGCGAGCAGAGCCGCCACCGACGCGGCCCCGGCCCCCTCGACGGTGAGCTTGCAGCGCTCGTTCAGGAGCAGGATCGCGCCGGCGATCTCAGCGTCCGTCACGGTCACGACCCCGTCGAGGCGCTCCGCGAGGAGCGCGCTGGTCAGCTCCCCCGGCTGCTTCACGGCGATCCCGTCGGCGATCGTGTTCCCCGTCGGCTCGGAGCCGGCGAAGGGAGCGCAGGCGGCCGCCTGCACGCCGACGATGCGCATACCGGGCCGCAGCTCGGCGAGCGCGAGGGCGATCCCGGCGGCGAGGCCGCCGCCGCCCACGGGGACGACGAGCGTCGCCACGTCCGGGCCGAGCTGCTCCGCGAGCTCGAGCCCAACCGTCCCCTGCCCGGCGATGACACGCTCGTCCTCGAAGGCATGGACGAGCGTCTCCCCCGCCTCGACCCGCTCGTCGACGGCCGCGGCGGCGGCGTCGAAGCCCGAGCCCGTGAGGACGACCTCCGCACCGTAGTTCTTCGTCGCCTCCATCTTCGCCGTGGGAGCGTCCTCCGGCATGAACACGGTCGCCCGCACGCCCGCCTCGCGCGCCGCCCAGGCGACCGCCTGACCGTGGTTCCCGGCGCTCGCCGTGACGACGCCGGCCGCCCGCTCGGCCGGCGAGAGCGTCGAGATCCGGTTGAAGGCGCCGCGGATCTTGAAGGAGCCGGTGCGCTGGAGGTTCTCCGCCTTGAGCCACACGGGGCGGCCGCACAGGCGCCCGAGCGTCTCCGAGGAGAAGACCGGGGTCACGCGGGCGACGCCGTCGAGGCGGCTCTGCGCCTCGCGGATGTCAGCGAGTGTCGGGCCCGTCGCCGTCGCCATCGCTCAGACGGAAGACCTTCTCCATGATCTCACGCACGGCCGTGAGCGGATCGAGCTCGCGCCGCTGCACCTCGCCCAGGAGCCGCCGGAGCTCGTCGTCCTCGGCGACGGCCTCCTGGAGCCGGGCCTTCGCCCGCGCGCTCGCGACGGCGAAGACCTCGCCTGCGAGGTTCTCCGCCCGCCGCTCGGCGAGCGTGCCGCTCTCCTCGAGCTGGGCGCGGTGGCCGGCGATCTTCTCCCACAGCTCGCCGACCCCCTCGCCCCGGACGGCCTCCGTGAGCACGATCGGCGGCCGGCGGTCCTGCTCGGGGTCGAGCGCGAGGATGGAGCGGACCTCCGCCACCATCGTCTTCGCCGCCGGGTGGTCGCGCTTGTTCACAGCGATCACGTCGGGGATCTCCATGATCCCCGCTTTCAACGCCTGGATCGAGTCGCCCGACCCGGGCATGAGGACGAGGAGCACCGTGTCCGCGATCCCGATCACCTCCACCTCGCTCTGGCCCGTGCCGACCGTCTCGACGAAGACGAGGTCCTTGCCGGCCGCGTCGAGGACGAGCGTCGCCTGGAGCGTGGCCTCCGCGAGCCCGCCGAGGTGGCCGCGCGTGCCCATCGAGCGGATGAAGACCTCGGGGTCGAGGAAATGGTCGGCGAGGCGGATGCGGTCGCCGAGGAGCGCTCCCTTCGTGAACGGGCTCGACGGGTCGACGGAGATGACGCCGACGCTCCGTCCCTCGGCGCGGACGTGGCGCACGAGCGCGCTCAGGAGGCTCGACTTGCCGACGCCGGGGGGGCCCGTGACGCCGACGACATAGGCGCGGCCGGTCTCCGGATAGAGCTCGCGGATCAGTTCGTAGGCGAGCGGGTCCGAGCTCTCGACCAGCGTTATGGCGCGCGCGAGGGCGCGCCGGTCGCCGCCGTGGACGCCCTCGACGAGGTCCTCGAGCGTCCAGGCTCGGGGCACGTCTAGCGCCGCGCCGGCGCCGCAGCGGTCGCCGCCACGCGCCGGAATGCCTCGGCGAAGAACTCGGTCTCCTCGAGCGTGCCGACGGTCACGCGGATCGCTCCCGGCGCGCCGAAGGGCCCGAGCGGGCGGACGATGACGCCTTCGCGGAGGAGCACCTCGAACACGGGCCGGGAGTCCTCGCCCACCTCCGCGTAGACGAAGTTGGCCACCGCCGGGGTCGCGACCGCGAGGCCCAGCTCCTCACAGGCCTCCACGAGGCGGGTCCGCGCCTCGGCGTTGAGGCGGCGGCGCCGGGCGACCTCGTCGGGATCGTCGAGGCTCGCGACGGCCGCGTCCTGGGCCGGCTGCGTCACGTCGAAGGCGTTCCGCACCTTCTTGACGGCGTCCACCACCTCGCGCGGGCCGACGCCGTAGCCCACGCGCAAGCCGGCGAGCCCGTAGATCTTCGAGAACGTCCGCAGGACGAGCACGTTGCGGCCCGCCTTCACGTGCTCCTCGATCCCGTCCGGGTAGTCGGGGTCGTCGACGTACTCGAAGTACGCCTCGTCGAGCACCGTGAGGACGCGGGCGGGAACGCGTTCGAGGAACGTCTCCACGTCGGCGCGGGGGATCATCGTCCCGGTCGGGTTGTTCGGGTTGCAGAGGTAGGCGATCTTCGTGCGCTCCGTGACCGCCGCGAGGATCGCCTCGACGTCGTAGCGGTGGTCGGCAAGCGGCACGCGGACGGGCGTCGCGCCCATCTTGAGCGCGTCGAGGACGTAGCTCGGGAACGACGGCCAGCCGCAGACGACCTCGTCGCCCGGGTCGAGCACGGCCAGCGAGAGGTAGTTGACGACCGCGTCGGCGCCGGCGGCGACGGCGACGTTCGCGGGCTCGACGCCGTGGCGCTCGGCGAGCCTCGTGACGAGGCGGTAGGCGCCGCCGTCCGGGTAGCGGTTCAGCTCCCCGATGCCGCGTTCGAGCGCCTCCACGGCGGCCGGGAAGGGTCCGAACTGGCCCTCGTTCGACGCGAGCTTGACGACGCGCGCGAGGCCGAGCTCGCGCTGCACCTCCTCGACCGGCTTCCCGGGCTCGTACGGGACGAGGCCCGCGAGCGCAGGCCTGGCGGGATCGCGTGCCACGCGGAAACCTTAACCTGTCCCCCGTGGAGCTCGGCCTCTTCCCCCTGAACCTCGTCCTCGTGCCGGGCGAGCAGGCGCCGCTGCACGTCTTCGAGCCGCGCTACCGGGAGCTGATCGGCGAGTGCCTCGACTCGGGAAGCGACTTCGGGATCGTGCTGGAGGACGACGCGGGCATGCGCGAGGTCGGGACGCGCTGCTCGGTCGTCGAGGTCCTCGACCAGTTCCCGGACGGGCGGCTGAACGTCGTCGTCGAGGCGCAGGAGCGGTTCCAGCTCCTCGAGCTCACGGAGGGCCGCTCCTTCCGGACCGCCGAGGTCGAGCCGCTCCCCGACGACGCGGACGCGCCCAGCGAGGAGGAGGTCGAGGAGTGCCTCGTCGCCTACACGCGCGTCGTCGACGCCGCCGAGGCGGAGCTCGACGATCTCGATCTCGACGCCGACTCGATCGCCTACCAGATCGCCTCCCGCATCGACTTCGGCCCCGAGGTGAAGCAGGGGCTGCTCGAGATCCGCTCCGAGCGGGAGCGCGTCATCCGCCTCGCGCCGATGCTGAACCAGGCCGCCGACGCCGTCGAGCGCGAACGCGAGATCAGGAACCGCGCGGCCGGCAACGGCCGCGTCGAGCCCATCTAGACGCCCGCCGTTCGCACGCGCGGGTCGAGGAGCGCATGGAGGATGTCCACGACGAGGTTCGCCAGGATGATCAGCAGCGCGAGCAGCACCGTGATCCCGAGGACGACGTTGTAGTCGCGCGCCGAGACGGAGGCGATGTAGTAGCGGCCGATGCCGGGGACGGAGAAGATGAGCTCGATGACGAAGGCGCCCGTGAGCAGGTAGCCGAGCAGCGGCCCGCCGGCAGTGATCACCGGGATGAGGGCGTTGCGCACGGCGTGGACGGCGACCACGCGGCGGTGGCGGAGACCCTTCGCGCGCGCGGCGACGACGTAGTCGGCCTGCAGCGCCTCGATCGTCGCGCCGCGCACCAGGCGGGTGCAGAGCGCCAGCGGGACGAGCCCGAGCGTGAAGGATGGAAGCACCTTGTGGCGCCAGCTCTCGGTCCAGCCGCTCACCGGGAAGACGCCGAGCTTGACGCTGAGCACGTAGACGAGCATGAGCCCGACGAGGAAGCTCGGCACCGCGAAGCCGGCGCTCGAGAAGAAGCGGATGCCCGCGTCCAGGATCGAGCCCTGGCGCAGCGCCGCCAGCACGCCGAGCGGGATCCCCACGCCGAACGCCCACAGGAAGGCGAGGAGGCCGAGCTCGATCGAGTGCGGAGCCTGCTCGCGCAGGATCTCGTTCACCGTCTCGTTGCGGAACGAGAGCGAAGGCCCGAAGTCGAGGAGCGCCACGCCGAGCAGGTAGTTGCCGTACTGCTCGTACCAGGGCAGGTCGAGGCCGTAGCGTCGGTGGAGGTTCTCGCTGATCGACTTCGGCTGCGCGTCCCCGTACTTGACCCAGTGCCCCTCTTCCGAGGCCGCCAGCCCGAGGAGCGGCCCGTGGCGGAAGGGGTCGCCGCCGATCGCGCGCATCATGAAGAAGATCGCCGTCACGGCGACGAGGAGCACGGGCAGCGTCCAGAGGACGCGCCGGATGACGAACGCGGCCATCGCCTCCCAGCTTGCCTCCGCCGGGTCCCCGCCACCACGAGACCTGCTGAAGCCGACGTTAAGCGGTTCTTACGCCGGGCGGCGGACGCCGTGGACCGGGCGACCGGCGGCCTCCCAGGCGTAGTACGAGGCGCTCGGGCCGAAGGACGGCTGGTAGGAGACGATCCTCGGGTTGCGGCCGACCTCCTTGGCGCGCTGGGCGTGCCAGAGGAGGTTCGGGTCGTCGCGCTGCTCCCACACCAGGATGAGGTGCACGGCCGTCATGAACTCGGCCACGAACGTGCAGCCGGAGGCCGGGCAGGGAAACGGGTCCGTGGCGACGCAGAACCAGCCGGCGTGGTCCTCGCCGGAGTCGTCGCTCCAGAGCTCCTCCTCGGCGAGCTCCTGCTCCTCGAAGACGACGGAGCCCGGTCCCGGGCGCAACGGCTCGGTCATTCGGCCCGGATCACCTGCCCGGCGGGATCGAGCTCGACGAAGTGGTCGGCCTCGCCCGAGCGGTAAGCCTCGCACTGGTTCTCGGGGCGGTCGTCGACCGCCTCGCGCGGGTCGTGGGCGACGTCGGCGACCCAGCCCTCGACGACGACGCCCAGACAGGGTCCGGCGGCGAAGTCCACGCCCTCGGCCCGCGCCTCGGCGTAGGCCTCTTGCGCCGCCGCGATGGCCCGGTCGCGCTCGCCCTCCTCCGCCCCGCCGCCGCAGCCGGCCGCGAGCGCCAGCAGGACCGCGGTCGCGGCGGCCCGGCTCAGCGGATCTCCTTCGCCATCAGGATCGCGTCGAGGAACTCGTCGCCGCGGCGGTAGTGCGCCCGCCGGAAGCCCTCGCGCTCGTAGCCGAGGCTCTCGTAGAGGGCGAGCGCCGCCTCGTTGGAGGGGAAGACGTGCAGCTCGAGCTTGCGGACGCCCACCTCGCGCGCCCAGTCCTCGGCCGCGGTCATCAACGCCCGGCCGATCCCGCGCCGGCGGTGCTCTCTGGCGACCATCACCCCCAGGTCGGCGACGTGCTCGCTTGCCGGGTGCGGGTCGCGGGCGACCGAGAGCCGGCCGACGACGCCGTCCGGCGTCTCGGCGACGAGCACCGCGGCGTGCGGATGGCGACGCACGGCCCGCAGGTAGCGGCGCTCCTCGGACGGGCTGCGCCAGTCGCCGTCCGTGATCAGCCAGCCTCCCGCCTCGGAGCCGACCGCGCGCGCGAGATCGACGAGCGCGGAGGCGTCCCCCGGCACGGCGCGGCGAACGAGGAACCGCGTCACGAGACGACCACGCCGGCGCCGCTGCGCCGTGGGTCGCCCGCCGCCTCGAGTCCGCCGTCCTCGCGGAACGCGACGGCGGCCGCGCCGCCGAAGTAGAGGTTTCGCTCCGACCAGCGGACGACGGGGTAGCCGCGTCGCTCGAGCCGGTCGGCGGCGTCCGGATCGAAACCGCCCTCGAGCTGGAGCACGTCGCCCTCGAGGTGGACGCGAGGCGCGGCGAGCGCCTCGTCGACGCTCATGCGGTGGTCGACGACGTTGAGGACGGTCTGCAGGACGGCGCCGCGCAGGCGGATCGACCCCGCACTTCCGACGACGAGCCGCGGGCGGCCGCCCGCGAGGACGAGGGACGGCGCCATCATGCTCGTCAGCCGTTCCCCCGGTCGTGCGAGCCGGCCCTCGGCGGTGAGGTCGGCCTCGCCGAGCATGTTGTTGAGCTGGATGCCCGTCCCGGGCACGAAGAAGCCCGAGCCGCACCCGGTCGAGGCGGAGAGCGACGCCGCGTTTCCCCTCGCGTCCACGACGCTGATGTGGGTCGTGGACGGAGAGCCCGCCGGCTCCCGCCCTGAATGTGGGATCCGGCCGCGGATCGCCTCCACGGCCGTCGCGACGTGCTCGTCCGAGAGGATCCGGCCGGGAGCGCCGCCGCGGTAGAGCTCCGTCAGGAAGCCGCCGCCCCGCACCCGGGCGGCCTCGCGCATCGCCTCGGTGAGCGCGGCGATCGCCTCGGCCGTCCCGCTCGGCGCCGGCGTGCCGAGCCCATCGAGGATGCGCAGCGCGAACGCGACCAGGAGCCCGCCGGAGGACGGCGGCGGGTTGGAGACGAACTCGACCCCGCGGTACCGCGCGCGTACGGGCCGTCGCTGGATGACGCGATACTCGGCGAGGTCCGCCTCGGTGATCCGGCCGCCCCGCTCCCGCACCGACTCGCTCGTCCGCCACGCCAGCTCGCCGCGATACATCGTCTCGACGCCCTCGGCGGCGAGCAGCTCCAGCGTCCCGGCGAGCTCGCTCATCCGCAGCGGGTCTCCTTCCTCGAGCGGCCGCTCGTCGCCGTACACCCCGCGTCCCGTCTCCTCCCGGCGCAGGATCGGATCGAGGATGCGGTGGAGGAACGCCTGCGCGGCGTTCAGCTCGAGGCCGTTGCGGGCGACCTCGACGGCGGGCACGAGCAACTCCGCCCACGGGAGCCTGCCGTAGCGCCGATGGGCGAGGGCGAGGCCGGCGGGGGCGCCGGGCACGGCGCACGACGCAGGGCCGACGAGGAAGACCTGGGTCGCCCGGGCGTCGAACGCGACGTCGACCGCGGCCATCTCGGCGCCCGCGTCGGTCCCGAGGCCGCGGCCGGGCGCGGCGGCGAAGAAGTCGAGGACGCGGTCGCTCCGGTCGCGGGCCCGGTGGACGAGGATGAAGCCGCCCGCGCCGGGCCCGGTCAGCGGGCTCTCGGCGACCCAGGAGACGAAGGCGGCCGCGACGCAGGCGTCGACCGCGTTTCCGCCCTCCTCGAGGATCCTCGCGCCCGCCGCGGCGGTCAGCGGGTGGCCGGCGGCTACGGCACCCTTCATGCCGAAGAGGGTACTCCCGGGCCCGCGGGCGCGCCGCCCGGCCGGCGGACGCCGCTCACGGCCCGGTCACTCGCCCAGGTCGCGGAGCGCGCCGATCTCGTCGCGCGCGAGCCGGCGCGGCTCGGCCGAGTCCATCAGCGGCCCCAGCCCTCCGGCGCCGTGCGAGCGCCCGGCTCGACGGCCCAGTAGTCCCGCTGCGAGCGGACGAGACCGTCCGGCCCGAAGCGGAGCAGCGCGACGCCGGCGATCGTCACCTCCCGGCCCTGCTCGACGACGACCGCCCAGTACTCCACCGTCGCCCGGTCGCCGGAGACGAGCGGCTCGCCGAAGGAGCAGCCCCCGAAGCCCTCCTGGTCGGCGAACGCCCAGCTGGCGTAGGCGAGCACGCCCTCGCGGCCCTCGTGCTCCTCGCGGAAGGGGTGCGAGCGGAAGACGGCGTCCTCCGCGTAGACCGCCGCGAGGGGCCCGGGGTCGGCGGCCGGCCACGCGCGGCTCCACGCGTCGACCCAGGCCCGCGCCGCGGCGCTCGTGTCCACGGCGACGACGCTCTACAGGTCGCTGAGAAAGCTCGGCGGCTCGAGCGGGTCGGGCTCGCTCGGCGCCGCGGCGTCGCGGGAGCCGGCAGGCGCCGGCGTGCCGATCCCCGTCGCGATCACCGTCACCCACACCTGGCCCGCGAGGCGCTCGTCGATCGTGGCGCCGAAGATGATGTTCGTGTCCTCGGTCGCGCCGCGGCGGATCACCTCGGCGGCCTCGTTCACCTCGAGGAGCGTCAGGTCCTCGCCGCCCGCGATCGAGAGCAGGATCCCGCGGGCGCCGACGAGCTCGGTGTCGATGAGCGGCGACCGCAGCGCCCGCTCGGCGGCCTCGGCGGCGCGGTTGTCGCCGGTGGCGAAGCCGATTCCCATGAGCGCCGAGCCGGCGTTGCTCATGATCGTGCGGACGTCGGCGAAGTCGAGGTTGATGAGGCCGGGCATCGTGATCAGGTCGCAGATGCCCTGGACGCCCTGACGGAGGACGTCGTCGGCGATCCGGAAAGCGTCGAGCATCGACGTCTGGCGGTCGAGCACCTCGAGCAGGCGGTCGTTCGGGATGAGGATGACCGTGTCGCAGACCTCGCGAAGGGCGTCGACCCCCGCATCGGCCTGCGAGCGGCGCCGGGTTCCCTCGAAGCGGAACGGCATCGTCACGATGCCGACCGTGAGCGCGCCGACGTCCCGCGCCAGGCGCGCGACGATCGGGGCGGCGCCGGAGCCGGTGCCGCCGCCCTCGCCGGCCGTGACGAAGACCATGTCCGAGCCGCGCAGGACGTGTTTGATCTGGTCCTCCGCCTCCTCGGCGGCGCGGCGGCCGACCTCGGGATCGGCGCCGGAACCGAGCCCCTGCGTCAGCTCGCGGCCGATGTGGAGCTTGATCGGCGCCTCGCACTGCTTCAGCTGCTGGATGTCGGTGTTGACCGCGATGAACTCGACCTGCGAGATGCCCGCCTCGATCATGCGGTTGACGGCGTTGAGGTCGGCGCCGCCGACCCCGACGACGCGGATGACCGCAAGATAGGCGGCCGAGTCGGGCCTCGGCGTCGTCCGCATGCGCGGCGCCGGCTCGACGAGCCGCCGGACGGGCTCCGCCCGGCGCTCCTCCGGAGCGGCGTAGGGGCGCTCGGGGCGCGGTTCTGGACGGGACTCCGGAACGGTGCGCGACGGCTTCGGCGCACGCTCCGGCTCGAGAGCGGGTGGCGCGGGGCCGGCGGCCTCTGACCGATCCTCCCGCGCGAGCGGCTCCGGTGGGGCGCCCGGGTCCGAGCCGGTCGTGGGCGAGGGCGTCTCCGCCGCCGGTGGGCGCTCGTCACCGGCCCGGTCGACCGGGGCTTCGGACGGCGCGGCGGACTCGACCGTCGGCGCCTCCTCGATCGGGAGCTGCGAGCCGGATGCGGCCTCGCCCTCGCCGACCTGCTCCCGCTCCGCCTGTCGCTGTGCCGCCTCGGTCGCCTTGAAGAGCTCGGCGAGCGGGCCCTCACGCATGCTCGCGCGGCGTCGCGCCATCGAGCACCTCCTTTGCGAGCTCCCGGTAGGCCTGGGCGGCCGTCCCCGACGGGTCGTACTTCAGCACCGAGCTGCCCTGCACGGGCGCCTCGGCGTAGCGGACAGTCTTGCGAATGCGCGTGTCGAAGACGAGCTCCCCGAAGTTCTCCTTCAGCATCTCGACGGCTTCCTTGGAGTGGAGCGTCCGCCCGTCGTACATGGTGGGCAGGATGCCGCGGATCTCGACGGTCGGGTTGAGGTTCTCGCGGATCATCGAGAGCGTGTTCTCGAGCTGGACGAGCCCGCGCAGCGAGAGGTACTCGCACTGGACCGGCACGATGACGCTGTCGGAGGCCGTCAGCGCGTTGATCGTCAGCAGCCCGAGGGAGGGCGGCGTGTCGACGAGCACGTAGTCGTAGCGGCTGCGCACCGGGAGCAGCGCCTTCTGGAGCGCGCGCTCGCGGCCGATCATGCTCGAGAGGGCGAGCTCGGCCCCGGCGAGGTCGATGGACGACACGGCGAGGTCGATCTCCGTGCGGTGGATGACCTCGTCGATCGGGAGGCTGTGGACGAGCACGTCGAACATCGAGCGGTCGACCGTGTCCGGGTCCATCCCCTGGCTCATGGTCAGGTTGCCCTGCGGGTCGAGGTCGACGCCGAGGACGTTGAATCCCTGTTCCTGGAAGGCGACGGCGAGGTTGAGCGTCGTCGTCGTCTTCGCCACGCCGCCCTTCTGGTTGGCGAGCGCGATGACCTGACCCAGCTTTGCTCCCTGTGAGGATGCCCGCTTCGAGGAGCGGGAGAGGATTCCGGAAAGGCCCATGGAGGGCTCCTGTTTCGTGCCAGGGTAGCACAATCCTTCTCGGCGACATGCTCCGCAATCCGGCTTGGAATGCGGGCTGGGGGCACTCCGCGCCCGCCGCGGCCTAGCGCCGGAGCGCGAGCAGCGACAGCATCTCGAAGCAAGCGTTGGCGGCTACGAAGGCGGTCACGCCGGCCGGATCGTAGGGCGGCGACACCTCGACGCAGTCGAAGCCGCGAAAGTCGAGCCCGGCGAGCGAACGAACGTACGTGAGCGCCTCCCGGCTCGACGGCCCTCCGACCTCGGGCGTCCCGGTCCCCGGGGCGAAGGCCGGGTCGACGAAGTCGATGTCGAAGGAGAGGAAGCAGGGCGCCGTACCCACCCGGTCGCGGACGCGCTGGGAGAACGCCGCCGGGCCCAGCGCGGCGAGCTCCTCGTAGGTGAGCGCGTCGATCCCGAAGTCCGTCGGCAGGCGGGCGTCGCCCGCCTCGGTGAGCGAGCCACGCAGGCCGGCCTGCACCGTCCGCCCGGCGTCGATCAGGCCCTCCTCGAGCGCCCGCCGCACGACGCTGCCGTGGAAGAGCTTCTGGCCGAAGTACTCGTCCCAGAGGTCGTGGTGGGAGTCCAGCTGGACGAGCGCCAGGGGCCCGTGGACGGCGGCCAGCGCACGCAGCTCGGCGAGCAGCACGGTGTGGTCGCCGCCGAGGCACAGCGTCATGACGCCGGCGCCCGCCACCTCGGCGATGGCCGCCGCCGAGCGGTCAAGCGAGTCTTCGGTCGAGCCCGGCACGGTCGGGACGTCCCCGTAGTCGACGAGCGAGAGCTTGTCGACGACGTCCACGCCGAGGAGCGGATTGTAGTTGCGCAGCATCACCGAGGCGCTGCGGATGCCCTCCGGGCCGAAGCGGGCCCCGGTCCGGAAGACGACCGCCCCGTCGGTCGGGATGCCGACGATCGCCACGTCGACACCCTCAAGGTCGCGGACGTGCGGGAGCCGCATGAACGTCCTCGGGCCGGAGAACCGCGGCGTCTCGAAGGCGTCCGGAGGCCCGTAACGCGGCATCGGGCCGCGATTATAAGGATGCGAATCCGCCGTCCCGGGGCCTCACCCCTCTCCCGCAGCGAGCGTCGAGCGGCACCCCTCGAGGGCCGCGGCCGCACCGTCCATCCGCCGGTCGGGACCGACCGCTCGCCCGTCGGCGCTCCGCTCGCCGGCCCCTTCGCGCTCGACGGCGAGCCAGGCCTCGCCCTCCCTCAGGAGCTGGCGCACCTCTGCGAGCAGCTCGGCGGCCGGTGCGTCGCCGCCCCGCAGCGACTCGATCCGCTCGAGCCTCCGTATGACCGTGCGTGCTTCGTCCACGCTTCCGAGGCTAGTCCCCGGATGCGCGCGTGTGTGTGTCGTTCCGTGCCGGCTCCTGCGCGCCGGCGTGCCGGCATTCGCGGCGGTAGACGACCGCGAGCGCCGCGATGCCTGCGAGGCCGATCGCGAGCGTGATCCAGCTCCACTGGAAGACCGGGAGCAGGCCTCCGAGGACCATGCCGAAGACGAGGAGCCGGCAGCGGCGGCGGCGGAGGAGCTCCCCCCTGCTCGGGATCATCCCGCGGCGAGCACGCGCGCGGTCGAGCTCACCTGCGGCCTGGGACGCAGGCCGAGGAGCGCCTCGTCGAGCGCCCAGACGAGGCGCTCGCGCGAGCCCTCGAGCAGCGTCTCGACGAGCGCCCGCCGCACCGCGTCCTCGGCGCGCGCACCCGGCCCGTCGCCGTCGAGGAGGGCTCGCAGGGAGACGAGCAGCTCCTCGCGCTCGCGCGCCGTCTCGCCGAGGAGGACGGCGGCGCGCATCGCCGCGGCCCACGGGCCCTCGTCGGAGCCGAGGAGCGCCTCGAGGGCCTCACGCAGCTCGTCCGAACGGTGCGCGCCAGCGTGGAACAGGGCCAGCTCCCAGCGGTCGAGCGCCTCCAGCAGGTCGTCGGGCGCCTCCGCGAGACGCGTCTGCAGCTGGACGACGAGGGGCGCACGGAAAGGGTCGAGGCGCGTCGGCTCCCCGGGCGGGAGCTGCGCCGCCGTCGCCGGCATGGGCCGCACGCCGTACGGCCGCCAGTCGAGGCGCTCGAAGACGACGGGGCCCGCCGCGATGCCTCCCGGCGTCCCGAGCCGCAGCGCGCTCACGGCGCGGCCGAACTCGGCCGGGGAGTCGGGCACCCGGCACGCCTGCGCGTCGAGATCGTCCTCGAGCTCGAGCACGAGCGTACGGTCGACCTCGCGGCCCCAGTCGCGCGGGAGCAGCCGGCCCGCGTCCGGCCACGAGGCGGTCAGCTCGCCGGCCACGGCGGGGCGGACGCGCACGCCGCGTCCGAGCTCGATCGTGCCGCCGGCCGTCAGGCCGACGACCGGAGCGATCGCCGTGTACGCGCGCCGGTCGCCGTAGAGCGACCGCTCGAGCTCCGCGTACGCCTGCTCGAAGGCGGCGTCGTCCCAGTCGAAGCCGCCGCAGGCCTCCGCCGTCCGCACGAGGAGCGGGAGGAGGATCGTCCGCCGCAGCGCTTCGTCCTCACCGACCCGCTCGTCCGCGTGCGCGCTCGCGAAGATGCCGGCGGCGGGCTCGTCCTTCAGCGCGACGAGGGCGTCGCGCGCGTCGTCCCGGGCGATGAGGCGGCGCCCGCGCTCCTCGACGAACGAGCCGACGAGCGGTCGGTACTCGTAGAGCGTCGGGCGGTTCGGCCCTCCGTGCTCCTCGAGGGCGACCGGGATGTCGGCGCCGCGCTCGAGCTCGAGCCCCAGGTCGAAGAACGACCCGAGGCAGAAGGCGCGGAGCGCGGTGAAGAGTCCCGGCGAGCGCGGAGCTCGCGCCGGACCCCCGCCCGGGGGCCGCTGGTCGAAGGGCAGGCCGGACACGCGGAACGGTTACGCCCCGGGGGGCGCCGTTCCTGCCTGGCAGCCCGGGCACCAGTACGCCGTGCGGACGGTGTCGCCCTGCGGACGCGAGCGCACCGTCGTCCCGCAGCGGAGGCACGGCCGGCCGGCGCGACGGTAGACGCGGCGCGGTCCGCGGGGCCCCTGCATGAGGGTTGTGACGGCGACGAGGACCCGGCGAAGCTCCTCATCCGAAAGCTCGGCGAGAGTCCGCCACGGCGACATCCCGGCCTCGAAGAGCGCCTCGGCCTTCCACATGTTCCCGATCCCCGCGACGAGCCGCTGGTCGAGGAGCGCGTCCCCGACCTCGCGCCGCTGCTCGGCATCGCGGAGGCGCGAGAGCATCGCGTCCACGTCGGGCGGGTCGCTCATGACATCCGGGCCGAGGCGGGCGACGGCCGGCGAGCGACCTCGCGTCAGCTCGAGCAGGGGCCCGTTCCAGAGGATCGCCTGGCGCTCGCGGCCGCGGAGGACGAGCCAGGGCGTGCCGAACGGCTCCGTGCCGGCGGGCTGCACGCGCCAGCGGCCGCGCATGCGCAGGTGGCTGCGGAGGACGAGCCCGCCCTCGAACCCGAGCACGAGGTTCTTCCCC
>DASTBX010000077.1:0-27807 GCA_035711645.1 Gaiellaceae bacterium | reverse complement strand
CCGACGTGGACCGCGGCGGCGGTGATCGAGGAGGAGACGGCCCGCGTCCGCGCGCAGGTGGGGCGCGAGCGGGTGCTCTGCGGGCCCTCGGGCGGCGTCGACTCCGCCGTCGCCGCGCTCCTCGTGCACAAGGCGGTCGGCGAGCAGCTCACGTGCGTCTTCGTCGACCACGGGCTCCTGCGGAAGGACGAGGCGGCGCAGGTCGTGGAGACGTTCGGGCGCCACTTCCACGTCCCGCTCGTCCACGTCGACGCCCGCGAGCGCTTCCTCGCGCGCCTTGCCGGCGTCACCGACCCGGAGGAGAAGCGGAAGGCGATCGGCGAGGAATTCATCCGCGTCTTCGAGGAGGAGGCGCGCACGCTCGGCTCCGTCCGCTACCTCGTCCAGGGGACGCTCTACTCCGACGTGATCGAGTCGGGCGGCTCCGGCGACGGCGTCGCCGCCACGATCAAGTCGCACCACAACGTCGGCGGCCTGCCCGAGCGCATGGACCTCGAGCTCGTCGAGCCGCTGCGGATGCTCTTCAAGGACGAGGTACGCCGTGTCGGCGAGGAGCTCGGCCTGCCGGAGGAGATGGTCTGGCGGCACCCGTTCCCCGGGCCCGGCCTCGCCATCCGCATCATCGGCGACGTCACCGAGGAGCGCCTCCGGACTCTGCGGGAGGCGGACGCGATCCTGCTCGAGGAGGTGCGCCGCGCCGGTCTCTACCGGGAGCTCTGGCAGTGCTTCGCCGTGCTGCCGGCGATCAGGTCGGTCGGCGTGCAGGGCGACGAGCGCACGTACGCCTACCCGATCGTGCTCCGCGCCGTCACCTCCGAGGATGCGATGACCGCGGACTGGGCTCGCCTGCCGTACGACCTGCTCGAGACGATCTCGAGCCGGATCATCAACGAGATCCCGGCCGTGAACCGGGTCGCGCTCGACCTCTCCTCGAAGCCGCCGGCCACGATCGAATGGGAGTGAGCGCGGACCCGGAGCCGGTCGCGGCCGGCCGGACGCCCGGTGCGGAGGAGGAGCCGCACTGCCCCCGCTGCGGCGCCGAGATGATCTGGACGAAGGCGAGCTGGCACTGCCTCGCCTGCCGCTACAAGGAAGGCTGCTGCGGCTAGGACGAGGAGCGTCGTCGCCCCGGACGGGACGGCCTGGACGGTGAGCCGGCGGCGCGCGCCGCAGGAAGACGTCCCGGAGGAGGAGCGCCGGGCCCGGCAGCGCTTCTGGAACGGCCCCAGGGGGTGGGCGCTCACGGCCGTGGCCGTCGCGGCCCTCGTCGGTCTCTCGTTCCTGAGCCCGATCGCGACGCTGGCGGTGGTCGCGCTGCTCGTCGTCGCCGAGGTCGTCGACAGCGCACGCCGCTGGAGCGGCCCCTGGCTCGTGGAGGCGACTGCCGCCGGCGGGCCGCGGCCGGACATCGTCTGGCGCGCGGCAGATCGGCGGCGAAGCCGCGAGGTCGCCGACGAGGTCGCCGGAGCGCTCGAGCGCGGGCAGGCGGACATGGACGTGCCCGCCGCTGAGCGCCTCCTGGGCCCCGCGT
Source organism: Gaiellaceae bacterium (assembly GCA_035711645.1). Classification (GTDB taxonomy): domain Bacteria; phylum Actinomycetota; class Thermoleophilia; order Gaiellales; family Gaiellaceae; genus JAIBJN01. The sequence goes on along the minus strand of DASTBX010000077.1, from coordinate 26,276 downwards.
GACACCGTAGCCTCGCTTCGTGAGCCGCTACCGCTGGACGATCCTTGCGCTCGGGACGGCCGGGCAGGCGAGCTACTCGGCCGTCTTCCTCGGGATCCCCGTGCTCGCGCCGCAGCTCGGCGACGAGTACGGGCTGACGCTGACCGAGCTCGGCGTCGTCCTCGCGGCCGTCAGCATCGGCAGCGTCGTGACGTTGCTGCCGTGGGGGCTCCTGACCGACCGGCTCGGCGAGCGCGGCGTCCTCGCCGCCGGGCTCGCCGGGGCGAGCGCCGCGCTCGTCGTCGCCGCCTCTGCCGAAGGCTTCCTGCTCCTCGTCGCGATGCTCGTGCTCGCGGGGGCGGCCGGGGCGAGCGTGAATGCCGCCAGCGGCCGCGCCGTGCTCGGCTGGTTCGGGCCGTCGGAGCGCGGGTTCGCGCTGGGGATCCGGCAGACGGCCCTGCCGCTCGGCGGGGCCGCGGCGGCGCTCGCGCTGCCGCCGATCGCGGCGGCCGGGGGGACGCGGGCCGGGCTCCTCGTCCTCGCCGGAGCCTGCCTCGCCACGGCGGTCGCGGGTGCCGTGGGGCTGCGGGAGGCAACCGCGGGCGACGGCGAGCGGCTCGGCGACGTCGTCAACCCGCTCCGAGACGCGCGCATGTGGCGGCTCGCCGCCGGGAGCGGGCTGATCGTCTGCGCGCAGATCAGCATCATGGCCTTTGCCGTGCTCTTCCTCCACGGCGTCCGTGGGGTCTCGGCGGCGTGGGCCGCCGGCGTCTTCGCCGCCATGCAGCTTCTCGGCGCCGGCCTGCGAATCGCGGTCGGGCGCTGGTCGGACCGGGTCGGTGCCCGGATCGCTCCCCTCCTGAAACTCGCGTGCGCGCTCGCGGCCGCGCTCGCCGTCAGCGCGGCCCTCACGGAAGCGCCCCTCGCCCTCTTCGTCCCTGCCTTCCTCGTCGCCGGCGCGCTCTCGCAGTCCTGGAACGGGCTCTCGTTCACGGCGACGGCGGAGCTCGCCGGCCGCAGCCGGGCGGGCGCCGCGCTGGGGTTCCAGCAGACGGCGCTCGCCGTCGCGTCCGGCATTGCTCCCCCGGTCTTCGCCCTGCTCGTGGAGGCGAGCTCCTGGGGCGTGGCGTTCGGCCTCGCGGCGCTGCTGCCGCTCGCCGGCGCGGGCCTCGTCCGCCGCGTCCCCGCCTAGCCGCTAGCGGACCGCCACCTCCGCTCCGCGGGCGGCTCGGCGCCGGCGCGCCAGGCCCGCCAGGACGGCCGTGGCCGCGAGTGCCGCCAGGAGCGAGCCGGCCGCCACGGGCCAGACCGGGAACCTGCCGTCCGGCGAGGTCGTCGCCGCCGGCACCGGCTCGGCGGGCGCCGGTACCGGCGCGGGCGCGGCGGGCTCTCCTCCCGTCGGGCCGCCGCCGATCGCCACGGCTGCGAACGAGTGAGTCTGCGCGCAGGGCGCGGGCTCGCCCGCGGCCTCCCAGGTCGTGAAGTCGTCGAACACCTCGTAGCGCCACGAGCCGGCCGACGGGAAGACGACGCCGGCCTGGAAGACCGTCGGGTCTTTCGTCGGGCGCGCCGTGAACGTCCGCCGCTCGCCGGTCGCGTCGTTCACGATGGTCAGCGTCGGGCGCGCGGTGGCCGCGTTCGGGAGCGGCGTCTGTCCGTGCTGGAGGACGGTCATCCGGGCCGTCCACGTCTGTCCGGGGCCGACCCCGGCCGGCGGGGGCGCGAGCCCCACGGTCGCCCAGCACCCGGCGCTCGCGGCGGCGGCCTGCACGAGGGCCCCCACGGCGATCGCCGCGATCAGCAGTCGTCTCATTCGAAGCCTCCTTGTCACCGGCACTACACCGGCGAGGGCCGGAAGGTTCCCGCCCGTCAGGACACCGCGAAGCCGGAGAGCCCCTCGTCGTCCTCCTCGATCACCTCCACCCGCTCGACCTGCGCTCCGCGCGGGCCCTCGTGGACGAAGGCGACGAGGCGCTCGACGGCGTCGGGCCGTCCCTCGAACACGGCCTCGACCGTGCCGTCCGCGTTGTTGCGCGCCCAGCCGGCGACGCCGTGCGACTGCGCCAGGCGCCGGGTCGTGTCGCGAAAGAACACGCCCTGCACAGCCCCGTGGACGACCACCCGACGTCTCATCGGTAGCGGGCGAACCAGGGGAGGACGAGCACGGCCACGAGCCCCGAGAAGACTGCCGCGAGGATCAGCGGCAGGCGCGTATCGATGTGGAAGAGCGGCACGTACAGGAGGGGCGCGACGGCGACGCCCGCGAACTTGAAGGCGCTGTAGGCGGAGGTCGCGCCGGCGCGGTTCGCCGGGAACGACTCGACCGCGATCGTATTCAGGCCGGCCCAGACGAACGCCGCCCCGCAGCCGACGCCGAAGTACACGAGCGCGAGGGCCCACGCCGAGGGGGCCACCGCGAGGCCGGCGACGCCGGCGGTGCAGGCGACGGCGCCGGAGAGCGCGGTCGTCGGTCGCCCCAGGCGGTCGACCACGCTCCCCGCGTAGCGGCCGAGGAGGATGCCGCCGACGCCGTACCCCGCGACGAGCAGCCCGCGCGTCCCCGAGCCGAGCCCGAACTCCTCGGCCGCGACGAGCACGAGCACGAAGCCGATCGCCGTGAAGCCGAGGTAGCCGAGCACGGCCTTGGCCGCGAGCAGCGTGATCCAGCGGTTCAGGAGCGCCCGCAGCGAGCCCTCCCCGGCCGGGGACCGCTCGCCGACGCCGAGCGACTGGCGGGGCAGCGCGAGCACGGCGGAGGCGACCGCGACGAGGACGAAGGCCAGCCGCCACGAGATCTCCCCGAGCGCGCCGCCCAGCACGGGCGCGAGCGTCAGCCCGGCCGTCTGCGCGGCCGCGAACGTCCCCACGGACCGGCCCAGCACCTCCGGCGCCGCCACCTCGGAGAGCGCCGCGAGCAGGATGGGGGAGAGGAACGCGTTCGCGGCTCCCATGAGCGCGCGGGCCGCCAGGAAGCTCCAGATCTCGGGCGCGAAGGCGCAGGCGAGGGCAGCGGCGCCGAATGCGAGGTAGCCGGCGCGCACGACGCGGCGCGCCCCCAGGCGCTCGGCGATCGTCCCCGAGACGAGCTGGAGCACGGCGAACGGCACCATGTAGGCGGTGATGGCGGCTGCGACGTAGCCGACCGAGGTGCCCAGTCCGCGCGCCACGTTCGGGATGATGGCGACCAGCATCGCGCCTCCGAACGGCCCCAGGAAGCCGCCGGCGTAGAGCGGGAACGTGACGCGGCGCACGGCGGGCGTAGGGTAGTCGCGCCATGGACCCCGACGCCTTCGTCGAGGAGCTCGCCGCCGCGCGCATCGGCGAGACGTTCAACTTCTACCGCGACGGCGACGGCGCCGGGCTGCGCCGCGACCGCCTCGCCGCCTACCTCGGCGCCCGGTCCCGCGCACGGCTCCTGCTCGTCGGCGAGGCGGCCGGGTACCGCGGCGCCCGCGTGAGCGGGATCCCGTTCACGTCCGAGCGCCAGCTCACGGGCCGCGCCCCGGGCGAGGCGAGCGCGACGATCGTCCACCGCGCCCTCCGCGAGCTGGGGATCGCCGACGACGTCCTCCTCTGGAACGTCGTCCCGACGCACCCGCACCGGCCGGGCCGGCCGGCGACGAACCGGTCGCCGGCCCGCGCGGAGGTGGACGCCGGCGCGCCGTTCGTCGCCGAGCTCGCGCGAGGCCGCACGGTCCTCGCGGTCGGCAGGGTCGCCCAGCGCGTGCTCGGCGGTCCGTACGTCCGCCACCCCAGCCACGGCGGCGCGGCGGCCTTCAGGGCCGCACTCGTGGACTACGCTTGGCGGTGATGCCCCCCGGCCTGCCGATCCGGCGCAACACCGCCCTCCTCTCGGCCGCGCTCGCCGCCAACTCCGGGATGCTCCAGCTCTCGGCCGCCGTCGCCTCGCTGACCTTCGTCCTCGTGATCGGAGTCCAGGGGCTGCTCGGCCTCGGCCCGGCGATCGTGCTCGCGTCGGGCGCGCTGGCGGCGCTTCCCGCCGGCAGGGCGATGGACCGCGTCGGGCGCGTGCCGGTGATCGCCGCCGGGTTCGTGATCGGAGCGACGGGGGGAGGGCTCGCGGCGCTCGGGAGCGTGCTCGACTCCGCGCTGCTCGTCTTCCTGGGGCTCGCCTGCGTCGGCACCGCCGGCGGCACGTCGCTGCTCGCGCGCACGGCCGCCGGCGACATGTACCCGCCCGAGCGCCGGGCCCGAGGGATCGCGCTCGTCCTCTTCGGGGCGGTCTTCGGCGCCATCCTCGGGCCCGCGGTCTTCAGCCCTCTCCTCTCGGGGCGCGAGCTCGACGCCGACTCGCTGGCCCTCCTCTGGCTCGCGGGCTCCGGCTTCATGGTGGTCGCCCTCGCGCTCGTCCTCTTCGTTCGCCCGGATCCCCGGCGGATCGCCGAGCTCCTGCACACGGGCACGACCGGCGGGGAGCGGCAGCCGGCTGCGCCGCTCCGCGAGCTGCTCGGCCGCCAGGGAGTCATCCCGTCGATCCTCGCCGCCCAGGCGAGCTTCAGCGTCATGGTCGGGGTGATGACGCTGACCGGCGCGGTCGTCGTCGACCACCACGGTCACGCCGGCGAGTCGGTCTTCCCGATCATCGGGGCGCACGTGCTCGGCATGTACGCGCTCGTGCTCGTCGTCGGCGACGTGATCGACCGGATCGGCCGGCCGCCCGCGCTCGTCGGCGGCCTCGTGCTGATGGCCCTCTCGGTCGTCAGCCTCCTCTGGGTGGAGAGCGTGCCCGCCACCGCGGCGGCGCTCTTCGGGCTCGGGCTCGGCTGGAACCTCTCCTTCGTCGCGGCGACGGCCCAGCTCGCCGACTGCACGCACGCCTGGGAGCGCGGGAAGCTCCTCGGCTTCAACGACCTCCTCTCCGGGCTCACCGGGGCGAGCCTCGCCCTGCTGGGCGGCTACGCGCTGACAGCGATCGGCGTCGCGGCGCTCGCGATCGGCGGGACGGCCATCGTCCTGCTTCCGGCCCTCTGGATCGCCCGCGGCGGCCTCCGCCGCCCGGTCCAGCCGGCGCAGGCGCCCGCCGAGTAACGGCAGGCGCTGCTAGAATCCGCGCTCGGCGGACGGCCTGTCCGCCGCTTTTCTGTGTGATGAAGACCTACTCCGCCAAGCCAAAAGAGGTCGAGCAGCGCTGGTACGTCGTCGACGCCGAGGGGCAGACGCTCGGACGGCTCGCGACGCGCATCGCGGACACGCTGCGGGGGAAGCGGAAGCCGCAGTACACGCCGCACGTCGACACCGGCGACTTCGTCGTCGTCGTGAACGCGGAGAAGATCAGCGTCACCGGCAACAAGCTCGAGCAGAAGCGCTACTACCGGCACTCCGGCTACCCGGGCGGGCTGCGCTCGCGCACGCTCGCGGAGCAGCTCGAGCGGCGGCCGACCGAGGTGATCCGCAAGGCCGTGAAGGGCATGCTGCCCCGGAACCGCCTCGCCAACCGCCAGATCACGAAGCTGAAGGTGTACGCGGGCCCGGAGCACCCGCACCACGCCCAGAACCCCGAGCCGCTCCCGCTCGACTGAGGGCCGCATGGGCACTGTCGCCTCCTATCTCGGCACCGGCAAGCGCAAGACGTCCGTCGCGCGGGTGATCCTCCGCCCGGGCGACGGCGCGACGTGGGTCAACGGCCGCACCCTGGAGGAGTACTTCCCGCGCGAGGCTCTGCGCGTCGCGGCGACGGCTCCGCTCCGCGCCGCGGGCGTCGACGGCCGCTTCGACATCCGGGCGCGCCTCCACGGCGGCGGGCCGACCGGGCAGGCCGGCGCGCTGCGCCACGGGATCGCCCGGGCGCTCGTCGAGGCCGATCCCGAGCTGCGCGGCGTCCTCAAGCGCGAGGGCTTCCTGACGCGCGACGCCCGTATCGTGGAGCGCAAGAAGGCCGGCCTCCACAAGGCGCGCAAGGCGCCCCAGTTCTCCAAGCGCTAGCGCCGCGCCACAGCCGTGGCTCGCCGCTACTTCGGAACGGATGGCGTGCGCGGGGTCTACGGACGCGACCTGACCGAGGACCTCGTCGAGCGGCTCGGCCGCGCGTTCGCGCTCACGGGCGCCGCCGACGTCCTCGTCGGGCGGGACACCCGCTCGTCGGGGCCCGCGCTCGAGCGCGCCCTCGGGCGCGGCATCTCGACGGGCGGCGGCCGGGCCCGGCTCGGCGGCGTCCTGCCGACGCCCGCGGTCGCGCTCCTGAGCGGCGAGGGCGCAGGCGCCGTCGTCTCCGCCTCGCACAACCCGCCGGAGTACAACGGCGTCAAGTTCTTCGACGCCGGCCTCAAGCTCGGCGACGAGCAGGAAGAGGCGCTCGAAGCACGCCTCGACGACCCACCGGCGTCTCCGGCCGCGAACGCTCTCGCTTCGCAGCCCGGCCTTGCAGAGCGGTACGCCGACCTCGTCTGCGAGCGCTTCGGCGCACCCCTCGACGGTCTCCGTGTCTGCCTCGACTGCGCGAACGGGGCGATGGCCGGGATCGCGCCCGCCGTCTTCCGCCGCCTCGGAGCCTCGATCGTCACGATCGGAGACGAGCCGGACGGCACGAACATCAACAGCGGCTGCGGTGCCACCGACCTGCGCGTCCTCTCCTCGACCGTGGCGGCCGGGGAGCTCGACCTCGGCGTTGCGTTCGACGGGGACGGCGACCGTATGCTGGCCGTGGACGCCGCCGGCGCCGAGGTGGACGGCGACCAGATCCTGGCCGTCCTCGCCCTCCACCTGGGGGTGGACATCGTCGCCGTCACGCAGATGACGAACCTCGGCTTCCACCGCCTGATGGGCGAGCGCGGGATCCGCGTCGTCACGACCGACGTCGGCGATCGCTACGTGCTCGAGGCCCTGCGGGCGGAGGGCGGCCGCCTCGGCGGCGAGCAGTCGGGCCACCTGATCTGGCTCGAGGGCCACACGACCGGCGACGGGCTCGTCGCCGCCCTCCTCCTCGCCCGCGCGGTGCTGGAGCAGGATCGGCCGCTCGGCGAGCTCGCCGCCGTCATGCCGCGGTACCCGCAGGCGAAGGAGAACGTTCTCGTCCAGACGGTGGAGCTGCCCGAGACGCTGCTGGCCGCCGTCGGTGAGATCGCCGCCGGCCTCGGCGACTCGGCGCGCGTCCTCGTCCGCCCGTCGGGCACGGAGCCGGTCGTGCGCGTTCTCGCCGAGGCGGAGACGGCCCCGATCGCGCAGCGGCTCTGTGGTACCATCGCTGCTCTCGTTCGGCGAGAGCTCGGGTAGGCGGCCGAGCCTCGCTTTTTTCGTCAATTCCCACAGATCGGACCAGCAGCAGAGCTGAACCGTCGGAAAGAGTCGGGCCGGGACCCCGGCAGGTGAGAGAGGGGGTTTTCGAGTGTGCGGGATCGTCGGCTACGTGGGCTCGAGGACTGCGAAGGATCTCCTGCTGCAGGGCCTCGAGCGGCTCGAGTACCGCGGCTACGACTCGGCGGGCGTGTGCCTTCTCGGGGACGAGGGGCTCGACTACGTCCGCGCCGTCGGCAACCTCGACCAGCTGAAGGCGGCCGCCGGCTCCAACGGCTCCGACTCGACGACCGGCGTCGGGCACACGCGCTGGGCGACGCACGGGAAGGTCTCGCTCGAGAACGCCCACCCGCTCACCGGGTGCCTCGACGACGAGGTGGCGATCGTCCTCAACGGCATCGTCGAGAACTTTCGCGAGCTCCGCGACTCGCTCGAGGCGGAGGGGCACGCGTTCGGGTCCGAGACGGACGCCGAGGTCGTCGCCCACCTGATCGAGCATCACTACCGCGGCGACCTCGTCGAGGCGGTGCGCGCGACATACGAGCAGCTCGAGGGGCACTTCGCCTTCGTCGCGATCCACCGCGAGCATCCGGACATGCTTGTCGGCGCCCGGCTCCAGTGCCCGCTCGTGGTCGGCGTCGGCGACGGCGAGATGTTCCTTGCCTCCTCGATCGCCGCGTTCCTGCGCGAGACGCGCCGCGTCAAGCTGATCGAGGACGGCGAGGTCGTCGCGATCGAGCCGGCCGGCGAGCGGTTCGTCTCCGTGGACGGGACGCCGCGGCGCCGCGAGGAGCTCGAGGTCGACTGGGACGACGAGGCGGCCGAGAAGCAGGGCTACGAGACGTTCATGCTCAAGGAGATCTACGAGCAGCCCCAGGCGGTCGCCGACACGATCGGCGAGCGCCTCCGCGGCGCACGGCTCGAGCTCGAGGACATCGGCCTCACCGAGCTCGAGATCCAGAATCTCCGCCGCATGGTCGTCCTCGCCTGCGGCACCGCGTACCACGCCGGAGTCGTCGGGCGCTACGTCATGGAGGAGTGGGCTCGGCTGCCGTGCGAGCCCGACATCGCGAGCGAGTGGATCTACCGGAACCCGGTGCTCACGAAGGACACGCTCGTGGTCGGCATCTCGCAGTCGGGCGAGACCCGCGACACCGTCCAGGCCGTCCGCCTGGCGCGGGAGAGCGGCGCCCGCACGGTGGCGATCACGAATCTGATGGGAACCCAGATCACGCGAGAGGTCGACCGTGTCCTCTACACGCGCGCAGGGATGGAGACGGGCGTCGCGGCGACGAAGACCTTCACCGCGCAGCTGGCGCTCCTCTACCTGCTCGCGCTGCGGCTGGCACAGGTTCGGCGCACCCTGCCGGAGGACGAGATCGCGAGCCTGCTCGCCGAAGTCGAGAGCCTCCCCGCGAAGATCGGCACCTACCTCGACGGCGACCACCCGATCGAGGAGATCGCGCAGCGCCACCACGCGAAGCCGTTCTTCCTCTACCTGGGGCGCCACATCGGGCTCCCCGTCTGCCTCGAGGGGGCGCTGAAGCTGAAGGAGATCTCCTACATCCCGACCGAGGCGTACTCAGCCGGCGAGATGAAGCACGGCCCCATCGCGCTCCTCGACGAGGAGACCCCCGTTGTGGTCGTCGCCACCGACTCGCACGTGTACGACAAGGTCGTCTCGAACATCCAGGAGGTGCGGGCCCGCGGCGCCGAGGTGGTCGCGATCGCCACCGACGGGAACGAGGACATCCAGCACCACGCCGACGACGTCGTCTACGTGCCGCGCACGCATCCGTTCCTCCAGGCCGCGCTCGCGGTGATCCCCCTGCAGCTCCTCGCGTACCGGATCGCGCGGCTCCGCGGCATGAACGTCGACCAACCGAGGAACCTTGCCAAGACGGTGACCGTCGAGTAAGAACTCCTCGTCGAGGAGCACGTCCTCCGGACCGAAGGCGAGAGCAATGGCGTCGCTCGAGCATCCGTCCATCTGCGGCGACCGTACTCTCACGTAGTGGGAGCTGCGGTGTTTGTCGAGCCGGTGCGGACCTCCCGCACCTTCGAGGCTGCGATCGAGAACCTCCTGGAGGGAATCGAGCGCGCGCACCTGCGCACCGACGACCGCCTCCCGACCGAGGAGCAGCTTGCCGCCCAGCTCGGCATCTCCAAGCCGACGCTCCGGCAGGCGCTCCGGGTGCTCGAGCGCAGCGGGCTCCTGCGTGTCCGGCCCGGCAAGGGCGGCGGCATCTTCATGGACACGGAGGTCGTCCCGGTCGACGCGATCACGAGCAACATCGCCTACGAGGCGGAGGAGGCGGTCGAGGTCCTGCTCGCGCGGCGGGTCCTCGAAGGCTCCACGACGATCGTCGCGGGCCTGCACGCCACCGAGGAGGACTTCGCCGGCATCCAGCGGACGATCGACCTCATGAAGAGGAGCCTCGGCGACCGTCCGCGCGTCATGGGAGCGAACGCGATGTACCACCGCGCCGTCGTCCGGGCGAGCCACAACCGGACGCTCGAGTCCGTGATGCGGACGCTCGAGAGCGACCTGGCGCCGATCCGCGACACCTATGCCGGCGGCAAGGCCGAGGACGAGCGGGCAGTCGAGATCCACGAGCGCCAGCTCGAGGCGATGCGGGCGCGCGACCTCCCCACCCTCGCCGTCGTCCTCGACGAGCACTACCGCATGCTCGAAGAGTCGTTCGCCAGGGCGCTCCACCGGGCCTGGGAAGAGCTCTTCGCCGAGGTCTCCGAGCAGACGCTCAAGCTCGCGCAGCCGCCGCCGGCGACTTGACCTGAACACGAGGATCTGTTTTTCTCCTCGCTTCGTTCGTTGCCGGGCATAGCGGGGGGCAGTGTTAGCGCCGGCGTGCAGGGCGTCGGTCGCTCGGAGGAACCCTTCGAGACCGGCCTCACAAGGAGGTTTCCCGGATGAGGGGGACTCTGAGAGCAGGCAGGCTCGCGGTTCTCGCGGTCGCCGTCCTCGCGCTGCTGGTCGCCTCGGGCGCCGGCGCACAGGGCGGCGAGGCGGGCGAGGGCTCGAGCGTCGTCGAGGTCGTCGTCGCCGACCGGGCCGAGCTCGACAGGCTCGTCGGCGAGGGCTTCGACCTCGACCACAGTCTCAAGCACACCGACGACGGCATCGTCGTCAACGCCGTCGTCACGCCGAGCGAGCGCCGAGAGCTCGAGACGCTCGGGTTCACGATCGGCGCCACCGTCCAGTCCGCCGCCGACCTCGACCAGGTCCTCGCGGAGCGCAACGCCGTCAAGGCGGCCAAGGCGCGCTCCGCGGGCCTGCAGCTGCAGCTGCTCGAGGCGGAGAACGAGAACCTCAAGGTGCTCCGCGCCGACTGGTTCACGAGCCTCGGGACGCCGCAGCTCTCCGTCGAAGCGCTGCACGTCGACGGCGCGAGCTCCTCGGTGACGCTCCAGCTCGAGTGGGACTCGGGCCCGGGAACGCCGATGGGCTCGGGCGGCTCAATCTCGCTCCAGCGCTTCGTCGACGCGGGCGTCTACATGTACCACCGCCGTCAGACGAGCGCGCCGGTGCAGCCGGACCTGGTCCGCGTGACTGCCTCGACCGGCGACGTCGTCACCGCGAAGGTCACCGAATGGCTGCCGCCGGACGACAGTCCGACGAGGCCTCGATTCGAGGACTTCGTCGACAACTACATGGATCCGACCGAGCTCCACGAGCGGATCAACCAGCTCGCGGCGGAGTTCCCGGAGCTCGCCGAGGTCCGCGACCTCCCCTTCGACACGAACGGCTACCGCCGCAAGGCGCAGACGATCCTCGAGCCGCCGGGCACGAGGCTCGTCGTCGACGCGCCGTCGCCGGCGGCCGGCACCTACGGCGCCGTCGAAGCGAGCTTCGGTCCCGACGCGCCGGTCGCCGGCGTCGCCGGCAGCGTCGCCCTCGTGAGCGACGGGAGCTCGCTTCCGTCGGAGGGGTGCAACCCGCTCGTCGGCTTCCCCGCCGGGGCGATCGCGCTCGTCGACCGAGGCAGCGGCCCCTTCACGCAGAAGGTGCTGAACGCGCAGGCCGCCGGCGCCGTCGCGGTCGTGGTGGCGAACAACGTCCCCGGCGACCCGTTCGCGATGGGTGGCAGCGCGCCCGGGATCACGATCCCGGCCGCGATGATCTCGCAGGACGACGGAGCCACCCTGAAGGCGGGCCTCCCGGCGAGCGGCCGCCTCCACGGCGCACCGCCGCTCGACCCGAGCCGCGTCGTCGTCGAGTCGCTCGCCTGGGGTCACGAAGGCGGCAACGACATCACGATCGAGCTCGTCGATCCGGGAGCGCCCAGCTCCCCGCTTGCCGTCTCCGTGATGGGGGCGCACATCCGCGTGTCGCTCGCCACCGGCGCGAGCGGCGCCCTCGCGAGCACCGCGGCCGACGTCGCGGCGGCGCTCAACGCCGGCGCGGGCTCCGTGGTCCGCTCGTACACGTACCGCGGCAACGACGGCGACGGGATCGCGCAGCCGCAGGCGACCACGCAGCTGACCGACTTCCTGGACGCCCCGGCGCACGTCTCGCGCGACCCGTTCCAGGTGCAGGCGCTCGTGCTCGGACGCACGCGCGACGGGTCGAAGCCCGGCGTCCTCGCCTACGCGCAGGAGCACGCCCGGGAGTGGGTGCCACCGCTCGTGACGGTCGAGACGGCCGAGCGGCTGCTCCGAAACGAAGCCCACGACGGGCGCATCCGGCAGCTGTTCCGCAACCTCGAGATCTGGATCATCCCGTCCGTCAACCCGGACGGCGGCCACTACTCGTTCTACGACGACAACGGCCAGCGCCGGAACATGACGAACCACTGCGAGGACGACAACTCCGACCCGAACCGTCGCGACAGCTGGGGCGTCGACAACAACCGCAACTACGACTACGGGTCGCTGTTCGACGGCTACAGCGGCGCCTCGACGAGCTGCCTCAGCGACGTGTTCGCAGGGCCGTCGGAGCTCTCCGAGCCGGAGAACCGCAACCTCACCTGGGTCGTCGACGAGAACCCGAACATCCGGTTCTCGATGAACCTGCACAGCTCGGGCAACTACTTCATGTGGTCGCCCGGCGCGTACGCACTGCCGGGCCGCGTGCTCTTGCCGAGGCCCGATCCCGGTGAGGAGGCCTACTTCTACCAGGCCTCGAACCGGATCCTCACGGCGATCAAGCGGTATCGCGGGCTGTCCGTGACGCCGGCGCGCACGGGTCCCATCGCCGACGTGCTCTACTCGGCGGCGGGGAACTCGGGCGACCGGCTCTGGTACGTCAACCGCGTCTTCGCGTGGAACTTCGAGGTCGGCACCAGCTTCCAGCCCGAATGGGAGGAGGCGCATGCCGAGACGATGGAGTTCGCGAACGGCCTCGAGGAGCTGCTGGGGGTCGCTCATGACTGGAGCCGTGACGAGCAGCCGCCCAGGTCGCGGCTGCAGCCGGGCGGCCTCCGGTTCACGGGCCCGGTCGACCTGACGTTCGACACGCCGAACGAGCCGGCGATCGTCTACTACACGCTCGACGGAAGCAGGCCGACGTTCGAGAACGCGTTGCGGCTCGAGTCGGCGGGACCGCGCCAGGGCGCAGCGCCCATCACGATCACGGAGACGACCACGATCAACTGGTTCTCCGTCGATATGGCCGGAAACGTCGAGCTGGGCTACGACCCGGACAACCCGGCCTCCCAGAACTACCAGTCGCGAACGATCGAGATCGTCGACTAGCCGACTGGAGGCAGAACGGACGAAGCGGCCGCGGCGCCCCGAGGGCGTCGCGGCCGCTTCCGTTCGCGGTCACGTAGGAGCGGGCCGGCACCGTCGCGGAGGTGGTGGGTCGACGGCACCGGCCCTATCGGGGAGAGCTGCTCCTAGGCAGTCCTCGGCTTCCGGAAGAGTGCCACGCCGAGCGCGAGCAGGCCCGCGGCGAGGCCCACGATAGCGAGGATGATGGCGACGGTCGCCATCCCGTCGTCGTCGTCGGTGTTCACGGCGGGGACCGCGGCCTCCTCCTCCGTCGTCGTGGCCGCCGGCTCTTCCGCCTCCTCTTCCTCCGGCGCGATAACCGTGACGCGGGGCGCGGGAGACTCCGCCTCGGGGTCCGGATCGACCCAGCCGCGCTCCTCGCCGTCGTCGTAGACCTGCACGGTCGGGAAGAGGAGCTCGTCGCCGGCGGCGGCATCCTCGGGGATCTGGAAGCTCATGCCGAACTCGTCGAACTCGCCGACTGCGATTCCCGGATCGCACGTCCACGTGACGGTCGCGATCCGTTCAGTCGTCTCCTCGACGGGCTGGTCGAGCGGCTCCATCTCGACCTCGCGATCACAGATCGGATGCGGCTGGAAGCGGGCCGTCAGGACCTCTTCGGGGAACTGCATCGAGACCCTCGTCGTGGCCGCCGCGTCGGCCTCGTTGGGAACGCGGACGACCATGGTCGCGAAGGCGCCCGGCTCCCACTCGCCCGGCTGGATGGTCACGTGCGCGGCAGCCGCCGCCGGAAGGACCACGGCTACCGCGAGGAAGCTCAAGATGAGACGTCGTAGCACGTGCTACTCCTCTCCGATCGGAACGGTGATGGTTTCGGTCAGTAGGTCGAACTCGCCCACGAGCGCCTCGATCCGGAGCTCCCACTCGCCCGGAAGGGAGAGCGAGGCGTCCTCGGCGACGTACTCGCCGGGCTGCCCCTGAACCGGCTCCGCGGGGAACTCCAGCGGGCCGATCTCTTCGCTCGGGAGCGAGGCGGAGACGCTCACCTCGGTGAGCTCCTCCGCGTCGGCTTGCTCGAAGGTCAGGTGGACGGAGTTCTCGCCGGGCATCGCCGGCTCGACGACGACGTGAGCCATCGTGCCGCCCAGGTCGACCTCGGATTCGAACGGCTCGTGGTCGCCGGCCCCGGCTTCCATCGCCCCCTCCTCCATGGCCATCTCGCCCATCATCGCCTCCGTGCGCGCCGGCTCCGCATTCACGAGCACGGCGGTGACGGCTACGACGGCGACCATGATCAGGAGCTCGACGCCGGCGGCCTGGAGGAAGCGCCGCCGCTCGAGGACGGAGGCCAGTCCCGCCTTCAGCCGCGGCACCGCGTAGCGGTTGTTGTAGGCGCCGAGGGCGAGCAGCGGGACGACGAGCGCGATCTTCGCGAGGAGCAAGAGTCCGTACTCCGTCTCCCAGAGCGCGCTCCAGGTTCGCACCTGGAGGTAGCCGTTGATCACGCCCGCCACGAGCAGGGCCGCCACCGCGACGACTGCCATGTTCGAGAAGCGCGGCACCGCCCGCGTGGCCAGCGGCCAGCGGTCGGTCACTGCCAGGACGAGGGCGACGACGAGGAACCCGAGGCCGCCCGTCCACAGTGCCGCCGCGATCACGTGGGCGGCGTCCGCCGCCATGGCGAGGTTGCCCGCCGTGCTCGCGTGCCCGGACAGGGACGGGGTCAGCGTGATGCCGAAGCCGAGGGCCAGCGTCAGCGCCGCCAGCGCCCGCCGCTCGCGTCCTTGCGAGTGGCGCAGGGCCATCGCGGTGAGGGCGAGGGTGACGGCGAGCGCGGCCTGGACGAGCATCATCTCGCCGTAGCGCGTGTCGAGGACCGTCGTGAAGACGTTCCACCGGAACGCGTCGAGCAGGCCGAGGCCGCCCGCGGCGGCGCCCTGGAAGAAGATGTTCAGCAGGGCGACGACGGCGAGCGCGGCGGCCAGCCCGGCGAGGACGCCGTAGAGGCGCCGCCGGACGCTCCACGCCGCGGAGGGCAGGGCGACGACGAGCACCGCCGCGCCCCCGACGGTCAGGAGGAGGAGGGCGAAGTCGAAGAAGCGCCCGCCCGTGAAGAAGACGTCCACGAGTGTCGACGTCCCCGTCAGCGAGTCGACGGAGATGCCTGCCGGCTGGACCCCCCTCTCCTGCACGTGGAAGACGAACGCCCCGGAGATCGGGTCGGAGTCGGCCGAGATCGCCCGCCAGGCGACCGTGTAGGTGCCCGGTGCGAGGTCTCCCTCGATGCCGACAGCGACCTCGCTCCCCCGCGAGGGGTCAACTTGCTCGGCGTCGACGCGATTGCCCTGGCCGTCGTAGACGCGGATGCCGCCCAGCGACATCTCGACCGGCTCGTTGAACCGGAGGCTGACCTCCTCGGGCGCCTCCTCGACGACGGTGTCGTTCCGAGGCTGCGTCCCGAGTAGCACGGAGTGCGCGAGCGCACCCGGTGCGAGCCCGGCGGCGACGACCGCCGCGACGGCGAGCGCGACGACGAGTCGGCCCCGACGTTCTGTCTGTGGTTCGCTGATCTTCCTCTCCTCCTTCCCTGGCTTCAGGGCGCCGCAGGCACGCGCGGCGCTCCACCTCACAGCGAGGCGAGACGGGGCGGCGCGCGTTGCCCGCGCGCTCCGACGAGCGTCGGGCTGGGCGGAATCCGGTCCGTGCCTGGCACTGCGAGGCTGGCATCCGGCGCGAGCGCGATGCAGGGCGGCGACCCGACGTGCCGGGCGAGAGCGCCCGCTGCCGCCAGGAGGGCCCGCGCCGCCAGGAGAGCGACGAGCGCGAAGGGAAGCTGGAGGGCGAGGCCGACGAGGAACGTCGGCTCGAAAGCTGTGGAGACGAGCGCGTCGTGGTGGATCACCCGCTCGGCGTGCTCCTGCACCGCGAACCCCAACGGGGGCGCGAGCGCGAAGAGCGCGAGCGGCGGCGCGTCGCAACGGGCCGAGCCCGCGAGGACGCGGCCGACGAAGCCGACCAGGATCAGCGCGACGCAGAGGGAGCCGAGCAGCGGGACGTCCCAGTAGCCGTGCCCGGAGTGCTCGAGAAGGTGCTCGCGGCGCTCCGCGTCCGGCTCGGCGATGCGGTAGGCGACGCCGTGCGCGGCCAGGACCCCGGCCGCCGCGAGCCCGAGCGAGAGCAGCCAGGCGATTCGGTGGCCGGCAGCCGTCACGCGGACCTCCGGCCGGTTGCGCCGAGGCGCTCAGGGCAGGCTGGCGCGCCCGCTTCCGACGCGGGAGACGGTTGCAGCCTGCTCGATTCGCAGGTCGTCCGAGCGACCCGGGTCAAATGGCTTCCCCCTCTCCTCCCGGGGGATACGCCGATCGGCGCATCCCCGGTTTTCGTCCTACGCGAGGACCGGGG
Source organism: Gaiellaceae bacterium (assembly GCA_035711645.1). Taxonomy (GTDB): domain Bacteria; phylum Actinomycetota; class Thermoleophilia; order Gaiellales; family Gaiellaceae; genus JAIBJN01. Next base: position 9,950 of record DASTBX010000077.1, on the reverse strand, counting down.
AGGGCGGGGCGCGCTGGCTGTGGTCGAGATCCAGGCGGAAGGCCGGCAGGCGTCCGGCTCGGGCCGGGCGCGGCTGCTCGGCCGTCCGGCGGCCGACGGCGCTCCGCGGCCCGACGAGCCAGCGGGCCACCGTCTCGGCGAGCGCGAAGATCCGGCGCCCGATGGCGACGGCGGCGAGCGCGAAGGGGATCTGGACGAGCAGGCCCACGAGCACCACCGGCACCATGTGCAGAGCGGCCGCGGACGTTGCGGAGACCGTCGCGGAGCCCGCGATCAGCGGCTCGGCGAGCGCGTGGCCCACGAAGCCGAGGACGGGCACGACGCCGAAGAGCCAGAGCGACCGTGCGGAGGTCCGCTTCCAGCCAATCCCGGACAAGACGCCTGCGGCCAGCGGGAGGGCGAGCGCCAGGCAGAGCGCGAGCGACACGGGCAGGTAGCCGAGGTAGCCCTCCATTGTCGGCATCCCGGGGACCGCGTCCGCCGAGACGAGCCGGTGCGCCAGCGCGTGGGCCGCCGCCCAGCCGAGGCCCGACAGGGTCAGCAGCAGGAACACGAGGAGGCGGCGGCCCCTCACAGTAGGGCGATGGTAGAGCGCTCAAGGGCGCCTGGCAAACCGGATCAGTCCTCGGTAGGCGGCTGCCGGAGGCGCTTCGTCGACTTGCGGGCACGCTTGGCAGCAAGCCGCCGCTCGCGCGACGCGCCCGTGGGCTTCGTCGGCCGCCGGCGCCGCTCGGGCTTCAGCGCCTCGCGGATCGCGGCCGCCAGGCGCTCGAGCGCCAGCTCCCGGTTCCGCCACTGGCTGCGCTCGTCCTGGGCCACGGCCCGTACGACCGGTCCGGCGCGGTCGCGGAGCCGCGCCTTCTGCGCCTCGGTGAGCGTCGCCGAGGCGTCCACGTGGAAGACCGCCTCGACCCGCGTCTCCGTCTTCTGGGCATGCTGGCCGCCCGGACCGCTGGAGCGGGAGGTGCGCACCTCGATCTCCCCGAGCGGGATCGCAAGCCCGCGGCGCACCTGAATAGACTCGGGGCGCATGGCGGCGATTCTCCTCGACATCGACGGCGTCCTGCACGTGTCGGGGGAGGCGATCGCCGGAGCCGGCGAGGCGGTTCGCGCCCTCAGGGAGGACGGGCATCGCCTTCGCTTCGTGACCAACAACACCACGAGGGCGCGCGAGCCGCTCGCGGCGCAGCTGCGCGGGCTCGGCGTCGACGTCGACGCCGAGGAAATCTCGACCACGCCGCTCGCGGCGGCCAGGCTGCTCGCCGGCCGGCGCGTCCTCGCGCTGACGATGGCCGACGTGCGGGCCGACCTCGCCACCGGCGTCGAGCTCGTCGAGGACGGCGCCCAGGCCGTTCTCGTGGGCGGCGCCGACGAGGGCGACGAGAGCGGACGCGTCTTCACGTACGAGAACCTCAACCGCGCCTTCGCCTCGCTCGGCAAGGGTGCGAGCCTCGTCTGCCTCCACAAGAACCGGTGGTGGCAGACCTCGCGTGGCCCGCGCCTCGACTCGGGCGCGTTCGTCGCCGGGCTCGAGTACGCGGCCGGGATCGAGGCGCAGGTCGTCGGCAAGCCGAGCCGCACCTACTTCGAGGCGGCGCTCGCGGAGCTCGGCGCGAGCGCCGACGAGGCCGTGATGGTCGGCGACGACGTCGAGTCGGACGTCGGCGGCGCGCAGGCGGCCGGGCTCCGCGCCGTCCTCGTGCGCACGGGGAAGTTTCGCGAAGAGGCACTTGCCGCGGCGGAGCGCGAGCCGGACGGCGTCGTCGACTCGATCGCCGACCTCCCCGCGCTCGTCCGGGAGCGCGGCTGGTGAAGGTCGGGCTCGACGTCATCGAGATCGAGCGCGTCCGCGAGGCGCTCGTGCGCTACCCGCGCTTCCGCGAGCGCTGCTTCACCGAGGCGGAGCGCGCCTACTGCGACTCTCGCGCCAACCCGGCGCAGCACTACGCGGCCCGCTTCGCCGGCAAGGAGGCGGTCGGCAAGGCGCTCGGCTTCGGCGTCGCGCGCGCCTTCGCGTGGAAAGACGTCGAGATCGCCGGCCGGCCGAAGCCGTCGGTCACGCTCTCGGGGAAGGTCGAGGCGTGGTCGCAGCGGGTCGGCGCCGGCGAGCTCGACCTCTCCATGACGCACTCGCGGGGCATCGCCGCCGCCGTCTGCGTCGTCGCCGATGTGGGCTGAGCCGCTCTACACCGCCGAGGAGATGCGGGCCGCGGAGGCGTCCTACCACGGCCCGACGCTCGAGCTCATGGAGCGCGCGGGCCGCAAGGTCGCGGAGGAGGTCCTGGGGCGCTACCCCGGGGCGCGGCGCGTGGCGGTCTGGTGCGGCACGGGTGCGAACGGCGGCGACGGATTCGTCGTCGCGCGGGAGCTCGTCCGCGCGCGCCGCGAGTGCGTCGTGCGTCTACTCGGCGAGGAGGGCAAGGTCACCGGGGACGCGGCCGTGAACCTGCGCCGTGCCCGGAAGGAGGGCGTCCCGCTCGTCGAGGAGCCCGGCCCGGCGGACGTCGTCGTCGACGCGCTCTTCGGCACCGGCTTCCGCGGGAAGCTGCGGCCGGAGGCCGAGCGGGCCGTCGTCGCGATGAACGCCGCCGACGTCCCCATCGTCGCCGTCGACCTGCCGTCGGGCGTCGACGCGTCCACTGGCACGGTCGCAGGCGCCGCCGTCCGCGCCGAGGTCACCGTCACGTTCCACGCGCTGAAGCTCGGCCACGTCGTCGCTCCGGGCCGCTTCCACGCCGGCACAGTGGTCGTCGCCGACATCGGCCTCACGAGCGGCCGCTCGCGCACCCGCCGCGCGAGCGAGCGCATCCTCGGGCTCGTGCCGCGGCGGCAGGAGGCGGACAACAAGTACACGGCCGGCTCGGTGCTCGTCGTCGGGGGGTCGCTCGGCCTCACCGGCGCCCCCTCGCTGACCTCCGAGGCAGCGCTGCGGGCCGGGGCCGGCATCGCCACTGCGTGCGTGCCCGCCTCGCTCAACGTCGTCTTCGAGCAGCGTCTGCTCGAGGTGATGACGCGACCGTGCCCGGACGAGGACGGGACGATGACCCGTGACGCCGCGGACGCCGTCCTGGCGGCGGCCGAGAGGGCGGGTGCCGTGGCGCTCGGCCCTGGCCTGGGCCGCACGGAGGGGACGCGCGCCCTCGTCGGCCACCTGCTCGACCGGCTCGACAAGCCGGTCGTCGTGGACGCCGACGCCCTCTGGGCGCTCACCGGCCACCTCGAGTGGGTGTTCTCCCGCGACGCCCCGACCGTCCTCACGCCGCATGCCGGCGAGCTCGGCCGCCTGCTCGGGCGTCCGTCCGCCTGGGTGAACGCGAACCGCCTCGACGCCGTCCAGGCGGGCGCCGACGACGCGGGCGCCGTCGTCCTCCTGAAGGGCGCCGACACCCTGGTCGCTGCGCCGGGGCGCGGTCCGGTCGTCGTCGACCTCGGGAACGCGGGCCTCGCCACGGCGGGGAGCGGCGACGTCCTCACGGGCGTCGTGGCGGCCTTCCTCGCCAAGGGCATGGACGGCCACCTCGCCGCGGCGGCCGCCGCAGCCGCCTGCGGAGTCGCCTCCGAGCTGGCCGCCGAGCGTCACGGCGAGGCGGGGATGATCGCCCGGGACGTGGTCGAGTCGCTCTCGCCCGCTCTCTCCCGCTGAGATGGGGCGGTCGGAGATCGTCGTCGACCGCGGCGCCATTCGCCGCAACGCCGGGCGCCTCCGGGAGGCGGCGGCACCCGCCGAGCTCTGGGCGGTGGTCAAGGCCGACGGCTACGGCCACGGCGCGCTCGACGCCGCGCGGGCGGCACTCGAGGCCGGCGCCTCGGCGCTCTGCGTCGCGACGGCCCGTGAGGGCGAGGAGCTCCGGGCCGCCTTCCGGGAGACGCGCATCCTCGTCATGAGCCCGCTCGAGCCCGGCGACGAGGCGGTCGCGCGCGAGGCGCGGCTCGAGGCGGCGCTCTCGACTCCGGACGTTCCCGCCGGCCTCGACGTCCATCTGAAGGTCGACACGGGCATGGGCCGGTGGGGGATGACGGTCGAGGAGGCGCTGGCCCTGCCCCGCGACCGCGTCGTCGGGGTCATGAGCCACCTGGCCACCGCGGACGGGGAAGCTGCATTCGTCCGGACGCAGGTGGAGCGGTTCGCCGCGGTCACCGGCGTCTTTCCCGGGATCCAGGCCCATCTCGCCAACAGTGCCGGGACGCTGCGCTTCCCGGAGGCGCGCTTCGACGCGGTGCGCTGCGGCGTCGCCCTCTACGGGCTTTCGCCGTTCGGTGACGACCCGGCCGGACACGGGCTGGAGCCGGCGCTCTCCTGGCGCAGCCGGGTCGCGATCGTGAAGACGCTCGCCCCCGGGGAGAGCACGGGCTACGGTCGGCGCTTCGTCGCCACGCAGCAGACGCGGGTGGGGATCGTCCCGGTCGGGTATGCGGACGGCTTCCGCCGCGGGCTGACAGGCACCGAGGTCCTCGTCGCGGGGAACCGACGCCGTGTGGTGGGGACGGTCTCCATGGACTCGTTCGCCGTCGAGCTGGTGGACGAGCCCGCCGGGGCGCCTGTGACGCTCGTGGGCGACGACGTCCTCGCCGAAGACCACGCGCGTGTCCTCGGCACCATCAACTACGAGGTCACCTGCGGGATCAATCGGCACCCCGCGCGGGCCGTCGCGACGGTCGTCGATGGATGAGCGCATCCGGCTGGCGGTCGGCGACGAGACCGCCTGGGTCGTGGGCGGCTCCGTCCGGGACGAGCTGCTCGGCCGAAAGGTCGTCGACACCGACGTCGCGTGCGCCGAGCCGGAGCCGGCCGCGAGACGCTACGCGCGCCTGGCGCGCGGCGCCGTCTTCCCGCTCTCGGAGCGGCACGGCGCCTGGCGCGTGGCCTTCCGCGACGGGACGACGGTCGACTTCACGCCGCTCCGTGGGACGATCGAGGACGATCTCGCCACGCGGGACTTCACGGTCAACGCGATGGCGCGGGCGCTCGGCTCCGCGGAGCTCGTCGACCCGCTCGGCGGGGTGGAGGATCTCGAGGCGCGGCGGTTGCGGGCCGTCTCGCCGCGGGTGTTCGAGGACGACCCGCTGCGCCTCCTCCGCGCCGTGCGGCTCGAGGACGAGCTTGGCTTCCGCCTCGATGCCGGGACGGAAGAGCTCGTCCGGTCGGCGGCCGCGCAGGCCGGCGAGCCGGCCGGCGAGCGGATCCTTGCCGAGCTCGAGCGGCTCTCTCCCGCGGGCTTCCGCCGGGCCGGTGAGCTGGGGCTCCTGGCCCCGCTCGGCGGGTCGGCCGAACGGCTCGACTACGTCGACGTCGTCGACGAGCCGGGGTTCCTGCTCGCGGTCGTGCTCGCCGAGAACCTCCGGCGCCTGCCGATCTCGAACGACGTCCGCCGCCTCCTCAGGGTCCTCCTCGCCGCCGAGCGCCCGCGGGACGACTCGCCGAGGGAGATCCACCGCTTCCGCCGCCGCACCGAGCCTTGGGCCCTGCTCGCGCTCGCATTCCTCGGCGCCGCCGATCTCTACGAAGCCGTGCGCGCGGCTCGGGCGGCCGAGCCGCCCGAGCCGCTCCTCCGCGGCGAGGACGTCCTCGACCTGGGCGTGCCGCCGGGCCCCGAGGTGGGTCGGCTCCTGGAGCTGGTGGACGAGGAGCGTGCCGTCGGCGCCGTCGCGACGCGCGACGAGGCGCTCGACCTCGTCCGCCGCGAGCTGGACGCGTAACGGCGCCGGCCGTGGCCCCCGCGGACATGTCGGTGCCTGGCGCCGGCTGTCAACCGGAGACGTGCCTGGTCGGCGCCTCGCGGCTCTCTGCCGCAGTGCCCCGCACCCGGTCGGCACCTTGTCTTGCGGCCCGACATCGGCCGGAGATGACTGTCCGGCCGGGACACGACGGTGCCTGGCACCGGCATGGCTGGAGGAGTCGTGCCCGCGCAGCAGCCGGCCGGTCGGCCGCGGCCTAGCCGGCTAGCGCCACTTGATCGTGCAGCCGACGGGCGGTGTCTCCGTCACGTCGGGCTGCGTGCCCGCCAGGGCGGCGTCCAGCGCCGGCACGAGGAACGGCTCGGCACGGGCCGGATCGGCGTGGCTGGAGTCCGGCGCGCCGTGGTAGACGAGCCGGTGGCCCGCGTCGAAGACGAAGACCTCAGGCGTCCGCACCGCTCCGTAGGAGCGGGCCACCTCCTGCGTCTCGTCGTAGAGGAAGGGGAAGACGAAGCCCTTCTCCTCCGCACGCTGCGCCATGTCCTCGAGCGAGTCGCCGAGGTAGCCCGCGTTGGAGTTGACGGCGACGAGGCCCGCGCGGCCGTCGTACGCGCCCGCGGCGTCGTTCAGCCGGTCCTCCCAGGCGACCACGTAGGGACAGTGACAGCAGGAGAAGACCACGGCGACCGGCCTGCCCTCGTAGTCGGCGAGCGCGTGGGTGCGGCCGTCGACGCCGGGCAGCTCGAAGAACGGGGCCGGATCTCCGAGCTTCAGCGCAGCCATGCCTTCAGGATAGTGGCGTGCCCGACCTCTACGACGCCGTCGCCTACGGCATGCACGCCTACTCGGGAGCGGCGTTCCGCGCCGAGGCCGTCGGGCCGCGCCGCTTCGCCCTCGAGCGTGGGACCCTCGTTGTCGTCACCCACCGGCGCGAGACGGACGTGCCGCTCGTCGCCCCCTTCCTCTACTTCGGCTCCGGAGGGATGCGCAACCGGACGAACCGGCTCCACTTCGCCGCCCGCGACGACATGTTCTTGCCGGGCTTCTTCGCCGGCTTTCCGCCGAGCCTGCCCGGACCGGTCCGGCGCGCCCTCTATCCCCTCTGCGTCGCGCGCTGGCTCCCCGTCGTCAACGTCTTCCCGATCCGCAGCGCGAGCGTCGCGCGGCTGGGCGAGGTGCTCGCCGCCCGGCCGACTGCCGCCCTCGCCGAGCTCGTTCCCGAGGAGACGGGGGCGGCGTTCGCCGGGCGGGCCGCCGCCGCCCGGCATCCCGCGCCGCAGCGCGCCGGCGACGTGCTCCGCGGCGAGTACGCCGACCTCCTCTGGCAGGCGGTGTCCCCGGGCCGCGGGGTCGTGAACGGCCTCGACGACTTCTGGAGCCGGCGCGCAGCCCGCGCCGCGGGAGACTTCCGCACGCTCGTGGGCCTCGTCCGCGACCGGCGCACCCTCGTCCTCTTCCCGGAGGGGCGGCCCTCGCCGAGCGGGGAGATCGGGCCGATTCGGCCCGGGATCGGCGCCCTCGTCCGTCGGGGCCGTCCCGTCGCGTTGCGGCCGCTCGCCCTCGCCTACGACCCGCTCGTCCGCGGCCGGACGCGCGTCCACCTCGCCCTCGGCGAGCCCGTGCCGCCGCCCGAAGCGGACACCGAGGCGACCCTGCTCGGCCTCCTGCGCAGGACGATGCCGCTGACCTGCGGACAGGTGGTCGCCGCGGCCTTGACGAAGGGCGCCGAGGCCGATCCCCCGGCGCTCGAGCGGCTCCTCGACGACGCGGTCGCCGAGGCGCTCGAGACCGGGCGCCCCGTCGAGCGCGACCTCCTCACCGCGACCGGTCGTCGCCGGCGCCTTGCCGACGCTCTCGCGGCCGCGCCGGCAAACGCTCCCGCCCTCGGGGTGCTCGCGCGCGAGCGCGCAAGCGCAGCGATCGGGAGCTAGCCCGTTTCCCGCGCCGCTGCGCGGGCGCGCCCTCGCAGGCGGGGGAACGCGGGCCGCACGAGGATGGCGCCGAGGATGGTCACGGGCAGAACGACGAGCGCGTGCATCGTGATCACGTACGCAGTTGCCTTGTCGAGCTCGATCTCCACGCCCTTGGTCGCGAGCAGCGTGAGGTAGTCGAAGGTGCCGATCCCGGCTGCCGTCGCGGGGACCGCGAGCGCGAGGTTGCCGATTCCCTCGAGCAGGAAGTAGGCGCCGATGGGCAGGTCGAGGCCGAAGGCGTGCTCCCCGATCACGTAGTACATGGCCACGTCGGCCAGCCACATCGCCGCGGACGTGCCGAAGATCGCCACGAGGCGGCCCCTGCCCTTGAACGCGCCGAGGCCGTCCACGAAGTGCGCCGCCGCGCGCGTGAAGCGCGTATGCCACCGCGGCGGGAGCCGCCGCGAGACCCGCCAGGCGAGCCGCTCGGCGCCGTCCGGGTCGCGGGCCGCCACGACGACGAGCGCGACGCCCAGCGCCGCGCCCGCCGAGAGCGCGACTCCGGTGAGGAGCATCGGCCCGCCCTGCCCGATCGCGAGCGCGCCGAAGAGAATCCATGTCGAGAGCACGACCCCGTCGAGGAGCCGCTCCGCGAAGAGCGTCCCCGCGCTCACGAAGACGGGCACGTGCCGCTCGCGCATCGACTCGATCCTGAGCAGGTCGCCGCCGCGGGCGGGGAGGATGTTGTTGGCGCCGCGTCCGACCGCCACCGTCGAGAAGAGCTTCCGGACGCTGCACCTGTAGCCGGCGCCCGCGAGCAGGTAGCCCCAGCGCACCGCCATGATGAGGACGTTCGCGAGGACGAGCGCGAGCGCCGCGATCATCGTCCAGCCCGGCAGGGCGGTGATCTCGCGCCACGCCTCGCGCAGGTCGACCTCGCGCAGGAAGAGCCAGAGGAACGCGCCGGTCGCGGCCGACCCGACGAGGATGCGGACCAGGTTGCGGCGCCACGCACGCATCTAGCGGGTAAGTATGCGCGGTCGCATGGGACGGAGAGGAAGCAAGCGTGCGCGGCGCTTCTCGGGGCGGCGCGAGGTGGCGATCGGTCTCGGCGTCTACGCCCTCTACCTGCTCGTCGCGCGCACGAAGCGCGGCGAGCGCGGCCGACTCCGCGCGGCGCTGAACGCCGAGCGGGTCGTCGCGCTCGAGCGGCGTCTTCGGATCGACGTCGAGGCGCGGCTCCAGCGGCTGCTCCTGCCGCGTCGCCGCCTCCTCGTGGTGCTCAACGTCGCCTACGCGACGCTCAACGTCGGACTCACGGTCGGCTGGCTCATGCATCTCTACGCCCGACGCGACCCCGAGTTCCACCGCCTGCGCCGGGCCGCCGTCCTGACGACGCTCGGCGCGCAGCCGTGCTTCCTGCTCTTCCCGTGTGCGCCCCCACGCTCCCTCGACGACTTCGTCGACACGATCGCGGACGTCAGCGGCATCGACCTCGACTCGGGCCCCGTCGCCGAGCTCTACGACCCGCTGGCGGCGATGCCGAGCATCCACGTCGCCTATGCGCTCGTGACCGCCGCCGGCCTCGCGGCCACGAGTCGAAGCCCGCTCGTCCGCGCGGTCGCCCCCGCCTACCCGCCGCTCGTGGCGCTCGTCGTCTTCGTCACCGCGAACCACTACGTCCTCGACGCCGTGGCGGGCGCCGCCCTCGGCGGCGCCGCGCTCAAGCTGGCGCGCGCCCTCGAGCCCACGTAACACGTCCGTTACTTGGAACGAGACCGGGACGCGAGCCGCCGGCGACGCCGCTGGGCGATCCGCGAGAGCGTCCCCGGCAGGGCGGACTGGACGAGGCCGGCGACGCGGTAGGCGCCGAACGCGTACGACTCGGGCCGGTCGCGCTCCACCGTGCGGAGGATCGTGTGCGCGACCCGCTCCGGCGTCAGGACGAAGCGGTCGAGGGGCGTTCCCCTGAGGCTCTCCTGGGGGAAGCCTTCGGTGCGGACGGGTCCGGGGTTGACCGCGTGGACGCGGATCCCCCGCGGCGCGAGCTCGACGGCGACGGCCCGCGAGAATGCGAGCTGCGCGTGCTTGGACGCCGAGTACGGGCCCGAGGCGCCGACGGCGTAGACGCCGGCGACGGAGACGACGTTGACGACGTGGGCCGGCGCCCCTGCCTCCAGCAGCGGCAGGAACGCGCGCAGCGCCCAGACGCTGCCGAGGTAGTTCGTGCGTGTCAGCTCCTCGATCCGTTCCGGCGGCAGGTCGGTGAACCCCCCGCCGCGGCCCGGGATGCCGGCGGACGAGACGAGCAGCTGCACCGCCGCGTGGCGCTCGCCGACGCGCCCGGCGACGGTCTCCAGG
>DASTBX010000076.1:0-4130 GCA_035711645.1 Gaiellaceae bacterium | reverse complement strand
CTGGACGACACGGACGCGCTCGGCCTCGGCCGGCCCGACCACGAGCCGCTCGCGTCCGAGACGATCCCGGAGATCGTCGCGCTGATCGAGGAGCTCGTCGAGCGCGGGCTCGCCTACGAGTCGGGCGGCGATGTCTATTTCCGCGTCGCTGCCTACCCGGACTACGGCGAGCTCTCCGGCGCGAAGCTCGACGAGATGGTCGCGCAGGAGCCCAGCGACCTGAAGGAGGACCAGCGCGACTTCGCGCTCTGGAAGGCGACCAAGCCGAGCGAGGACACCTGGTGGGACTCGCCCTGGGGCAGGGGGCGACCGGGGTGGCACATCGAGTGCTCCGCCATGGCGGAGAAGCTGCTCGGGCCGGAGTTCGACATCCACGGCGGCGGCCTCGACCTGCGCTTCCCCCACCACGAGAACGAGCTCGCGCAGTCGCGCGGGGCCGGCCGCCGCTTCGCGCGGCTGTGGGCCCACAACGGGATGCTCGAGCTCGCCGAGGAGAAGATGTCGAAGTCGCTCGGCAACATCGTCCCGCTGCGCGACGCGCTCGAGGAGTACGGGGCCGAGGCGATCCTGCTGCTCTTCCTCGGCGCGCACTACCGCAGCCCGCTCGAGTACTCCGACGAGGCGATGCGGGCGGCCGTAGCCGAGGCCGAGCGCTTTCGCAACTTCTTCCGCGCCGAGGCCGACGGCGGCGGACCGTCCGAGTGGGGCCGCCTGGAGGAGCTGCTCGACGACGACTTCAACACGCCGGCGGCCCTCGCCCTCCTGCACGACTGGCGCTCGCGCCGGCAAGCCGACGACCTGCTGAGGGCCCTGCACGTCTTCGGGCTCGGCGGCCTCGCCGCGGGGGCCGAGGTGCCGGAAGAGATCGAGACGCTCGCGGAGCAGCGCCGCCGGGCGCGCGGGGCGGGAGATTTCGCCGAGGCGGACCGGCTTCGCAGGGAGATCGACGCCGCCGGCTGGGAGGTTCGGGACACACCCGACGGCTTCGAGGTCTTCCCGCGCGCGTGACGCGCGAGCTCGTCTACGGCCGCCGGCCGGTCCGCGAGGTCGTGCGGGCAGGCAAGCGGCAGGTCCTCGAGCTGCTGGTCACCGAACGCGCGCTCGCGGCAGAGCCGTGGCTCCGCGAGATTCCGGGACTGCGCCTCCAGGTCGGGCCCGAGCGCCGTCTCAACGACGTGGCGGGCACGATGGACCACCAGGGGGTTGTCGCCTTCTGCGAGCCGTACCGGTACGCGGACGCGCACGAGCTGGCGGGCGGCGAGCGCCCGCTCCTGGCCTGCCTCGACCAGGTCACGGACCCGCACAACCTCGGAGCCGTCTGCCGCAGCGCCGAGGGCGCCGGCGCCTCGGGAGTCGTCGTCACCGAGCGGAACGCCGCCCGCGTCACCCCGGCGGTGTGCAAGGCCTCGGCCGGGGCCGTGGAGCACGTCCCCGTCGCCCTGGTCGTCAACCTGGCCCGCTTCCTGGAGGAGATCAAGGGGCCGCAGGTGTGGGTCTGGGCAGCCGCCGGCGATGCCGAGACGCCGGTCTGGTCGGCGGACTTCTCGAGCGGCACGGTGCTCGTCTTCGGCGCGGAGGGCCGCGGCCTCCGCCCGGGAGTGCGCAGGGTCTGCGACGACGCCTTCGCCGTCCCGCTCGCGGGCAGCATCGAGTCCCTGAACGTGAGCGTCGCCGCGGGCGTCGCGCTCTTCGAGGCAGCACGCCAGCGCCGCGGCGCGTGAGGCGCCTCGGGACGGTTCTCGCGTTCGCCGCCTTCGGCGTCTACTGGGGCGCCTGGGGGGTCCTCGTCCCGGACGTCAAGGAGCAGGTCGACGCGACGGTCGGCGAGCTCGGGATCGCGCTGCTCGCGATCGGCCTCGCGGCGCTGCCCGCGATGCTCGTGACGGGCAGGCTGGTCGACCGGGTCGGCGCGCGGGTCATGCCTGCCGCGCTCCTGCTCTTCGCGCTCGCGGCGCTCCTCCCGGGCCTGGCCGGCTCGGTGCCGCAGCTGGCGCTCGCCCTCGTCCTCGTCGGGGCGACGTCCGGCGCGCTCGACGTCGTCATCAACGTGGCGGCGAGCGGCCTCGAGGCCTCCGCGGGCCGCCGCCTGATGCAGGTCGCGCACGCCGCCTTCTCGGCCGGGTTCCTCGTCGCCGCGCTCAGCGTGGGCTTCGCCCGGGCCGCCGGAGCGGAGCCGGCCGCCGTCCTCGCGGGCACCTCGGCGCTTCTCGTGCTCACCGCGCTGCTGAACCGCGGCCACTCTTCGGCTGGCCCGACCGCCTCGGGCGCGCGGCGGCTCCGCTTCTCGCGTCGGCTGCTTCTCCTCGGGGTGCTCTGCGGCGTGGCGTTCGTCGTCGAGAGCGGCCTCGAGAACTGGAGCGCCCTCTTCCTCGAGACCGAGCTCGACGCCTCGCCCGCGATCGGCGGCCTCGGCCCGGGGCTCTTCGCCGCCGCCATGGTTGCGGGACGGATGCTCGGTCACTGGCTCGAGGCGGTCGTCGGCGACCGTCTGCTGCTCGTCGGCGGGGCGCTGACCGCCGGAGGTGGGCTCGCGCTCGCGGCGGTCGCGCCCGCCGTCCCGGTCGCGCTGGCCGGCTTCACGCTCGGCGGCGCGGGGATCTCGGTGGCGGCCCCTACGCTCTTCGGGGCGGCGGGGCGGGGTGCCCCGGACGCGGAGCGGGGGAGCGCGGTCGCCTCGGTGACCACTGTCTCGTACCTCGGCTTCCTCGGCGGCCCCCCGCTCATGGGGGTCGTCTCCGGGGGAGTGGGCCTCCGCGGGGGCATGGCGATGCTCGCGGGCGTCGCCGTGCTCCTGGCCGCGGCCACGGCATCATTCGCAGGGAGTGCTCTATCTCTTCGACGGCTACAACATCCTCCACGCGGGTGACCTGCACGACCGCCGGGCGCTCGTCGACCGGCTGGCGAGCTTCGTCGCCGTGCGCGGCGCCCGCGGGATCGTCGTCTTCGACGGCGTCGGCGAGGACGCCGCATACGGCGCGCTCGAGGTGCGCTTCGCGTCGGCGGCCGACTCGCTGATCGAGCGCCTCGCCGCCGAGCACCGCGCGAGCGACGAGGTGTGGGTCGTCTCCTCGGACAGCGCGGTCCGCGGGACGGCCGGGCAGGAGACGAGGCGGGTCTCGTCGAAAGCCTTCCTCCGCGAGCTGGCCGCAGACGAGCGGCGTACGCCCGCCCAGGCGGGGCCGGGACGCTCCCAGATCGAGGGCGCCCTCGACGAGGAGACGCGCCGGCGGCTGGAGCGATTGCGGCGGGAGCGTTGAATTTCGGCGGTTTGCTTGCTACGATCGAGACCTCAACTTGAGGGTTAGGGTTGGCGGAGAGGCCCGCACGGCTCTCTTGAAACCGCTCCCAGGAGGAAAACCGCCGTGGCCCGCCGTCAGCTCGCAACTGCTCGGACCCCCCAGGAACGCAGCCGGCGAGAGCTCGAGGATCTGCAGCTCGTCCTTCGCGCCAGGAACGACGACGGGACGGCGATGGACGCGCTCATCCGGCGCTACACGGGCTTCGTCCGCCTCAAGGCCAGCTCGTACTTCCTGGCGGGCGGCGAGTCCGACGACCTCGTCCAGGAGGGCCTGATCGGCCTCTACAAGGCGGTACGGGACTTCCGCCCCGACAAGGAAACGTCGTTTCGCAGCTTCGCCGAGCTCTGCATCACCCGTCAGATCATCACGGCCATCAAGACGGCGACCCGGTACAAGCACTCGCCGCTCAACACGTACGTGTCCTTCAGCCAGACTCCCGCGGGCCAGGACGACGGGGACTGTACGCTCGGCGACGCGCTTCCCGGCCCCGGCGTCGACGACCCCGCGGTCTGCGTCATCTCGACGCAGGAGCTCCAGAGCCTCGTCTTCTGCCTCGGCACGGGCCTGTCCTCACTCGAGGCGGAGGCGCTCCGGCTCTACCTGGAGGGCAACTCGTACGAGGAGATGGCCGAGGAGCTCGCCTGCGACACGAAGACGATCGACAACGCGCTCCAGCGCGTGAAGCGCAAGGTGCTCCAGCACCAGCAGGGCCGCCAGGTTCTGGATTAGCCCTCGCTACGATTGTCTGCGCGCCGGAGTAGCTCAGCTGGTAGAGCAACCGCCTTGTAAGCGGTAGGTCGTGGGTTCGAGTCCCTCCTCCGGCTCTCGCTG
>DASTBX010000075.1:0-15490 GCA_035711645.1 Gaiellaceae bacterium | reverse complement strand
TCCCGAGCGGATCGACTACGTGTCCTTCCAGAACAACGAGCTCGTCTTCGTCCTCGCGATCGAGAAGCTGCTCGGCATCGAGGCGCCCCCGAAGGCGCAGTGGATGCGCATGCTCCTCTGCGAGCTGAACCGCATCCACTCGCATCTCGTCTGGCTCGGCACGGCGGCGCTCGAGCTCGGCGCGATGTCGATGTTCTGGTACTGCTTCCGCGAGCGCGACGCCGTTCTCGACCTCTTCGAGCTCGTGGGGGGCGTTCGCATGCACACGCGTTACTTCCAGGCGGGCGGGCTCGCCGAGGACGTGCCGAGCGGCTTCGACGCCGAGTGCCGCGCCTTCGCGGACACGATGCAGCAGCGGGTCGACGAGTACGAGGCGCTCCTCTCCGGCCAGGCGATCTGGCTCGAGCGGACGCAGGGCGTCGGGCTCCTCTCCGCGGCGGACGCGATCGCCCTCGGGCAGTCGGGGCCCGTCCTGCGCGCCTCGGGCGTCGACTGGGACTTGCGCAGGACGCAGCCCTACCTGCCCTACGACCAGGTCGACTTCGAGGTGCCCGTCTACCCGAACGGAGACGTCTACGACCGCTACCGCGTCCACATGGACGAGATGCGCCAGTCGACGCGCATCGTCCAGCAGGCGCTCGACGGCATGCCGGAAGGGCCGTGGATCGTGGACGACCGCAAGATCGTCCTGCCGCCGCGCCACGAGCTGCACACGTCGATGGAGAGCCTCATCCACCACTTCAAGCTCGTGACCGAGGGCTACCGCGTCCCGGAGGGCGAGGTCTACGTCGCGGTCGAGTCGCCGCGCGGCGAGCTCGGCTGCTACCTCGTCTCCGACGGCGGCCCGAAGCCCTGGCGGGTGAAGTTTCGGGCGCCCTCGTTCGTCGCCCTCGAGGCGACGGCGACCTGCATGAGCGACGCGCTCGTCGCCGACCTGATCGCCATCGTGGGCTCGCTCGACACGGTCATGGGAGAGGTGGACCGGTGAGCGCCGCCCCCGCGACGCTCTACGACCGCATCCAGGCGGTCGCGGCCGAGTACCCCGAGCGCCGCTCGGCGATCCTGCCCGCCCTTCGTCTCGCCCAGGCCGAGCACGGGGGCTGGCTCCCGCCCGAGGCCTTCCGCGAGGTCGCCGAGGCGCTCGAGGTGACGCCGGCGTACTGCCACGCGGTCGCGAGCTTCTACGACATGTTCCATCTGGAGCCGGTCGGACGTCACATGGTCGAGGTCTGCACGAACGTCTCCTGCGCGCTGGTAGGCGCCCAGCAGATTCTGGAAACCTTCGAGCGCGAGCTCGGCGTCCACGCGGGCGAGACGACGCCGGACGGCGAGGTGACGCTGCGCACCGTCGAGTGCTACGGGGGCTGCGGCTGGGGCACGGTCGTCGCCGTCGACCACCGCTACCGCGAGCCGGTGCGTCCCGAGGACGTGCCCGGCATCGTCAGGGAACTCCGCCATGGGGCTTAGGGCGCTCCTCCTCGAGCACGCGGACGCGCGCGACCTCACGCAGCTCGCGGAATACGAGGCCGTCGGAGGCTACGCGTCCCTGCGCAAGGCGCTCGGCATGGAGCGCCAGGCGGTCCTCGACGAGCTGCTCGCCGCCAACGTCCGCGGGCGGGGAGGGGCCGGCTTCCCGATGGGGCGGAAGGCGAGCTTCCTGCCGAAGCCGGACGAGACGACGAAGCCGATCTACCTCGTCGTGAACGCCGACGAGTCGGAGCCCGGCACGTTCAAGGACCGCGAGCTGATGCTGCGCGTCCCGCACACCTTCGTCGAGGGCATCGTGATCGCGGGCTACACGATCGGCGCGAGCCAGGCGTTCGTCTACGTGCGGGGCGAGTACCTGACCGAGTACGAGGTGCTCGTCGCCGCGCTCGAGGAAGCGCGCGAGGCCGGCTACGTCGGGCCCGACGTGCTCGGCTCCGGCTGGGGCCTCACGATCGTCGTACACCGCGGCGCCGGCGCGTACATCTGCGGCGAGGAGACGGGCCTTCTCGAGTCGCTCGAGGGAAGTCGCGGGCAGCCGCGTACGAAGCCGCCGTTCCCGGCCGTTTCCGGTCTCTACGCCTCGCCGACGCTGATCAACAACGTCGAGACGCTCGCCACCGTCCCGAAGATCGTGGAGATGGGCGGCGAGGCGTACGCGCGGATCGGGGTCGAGAACTCCGCCGGGACGCGCGTCTTCTCCCTGTCGGGCAACGTCGTGCGCGGCGGGAACTACGAGCTCGAGCTGGGGACGACGCTCCGCGAGCTCATCTACGACATCGGCGGCGGCATCCCGGACGGCCGCGAGCTGAAGGCGATCATCCCGGGCGGCTCCTCGGTTCCGATCCTG
The DNA here is from genome assembly GCA_035711645.1 of Gaiellaceae bacterium. Classification (GTDB taxonomy): domain Bacteria; phylum Actinomycetota; class Thermoleophilia; order Gaiellales; family Gaiellaceae; genus JAIBJN01. The sequence continues at coordinate 13,155 of DASTBX010000075.1, read as the reverse complement.
ACCGCGGCCGAGGTCGACACGCCGCTCGACTTCGACGCCATGGCCGAAGCGGGCACGATGCTCGGGTCGGGCGCCGTCATCGTCATCGACGACCGCTGCTGCACCGTGCAGCTCGGTCTGCGCGTCGCGCAGTTCTACATGCACGAGTCCTGCGGCAAGTGCACCCCGTGCCGCGAGGGCACGCGGTGGATGGTGCAGCTCCTGCGCAAGATCGAGGACGGCGAGGCGACGCAGGGCGAGCTCGACGTCCTCCTCGACGTCTGCGATCGCATCCTCGGGAACTGCCTCTGCCCGCTCGGCGACGCGGCCGCCATGCCCATCGCCAGCTACGTGGCGAAGTTCCGGGACGAGCACCAGCGGCACATCGACGAGGGCGGGTGCCCGTTCGGGGGCGAGTCGTCCCTCGACGGCGTCGTCGCCCCCGTCGACCAGCACCATGCCCACATGCGCGGCCAGATCGAGGTCCCCACCCACGCATGAGCGCGCCCGAGCTCGTCACCGTCACGGTCGACGATCAGGAGCTCCAGGTCCCCAAGGGCCAGGGGATGGTCGAGACCGCGCTCGCCGCCGGGATCGAGATCCCGGTCTTCTGCTACGAGCCCCGCCTGGGGCCGCCCGTCGGTGCCTGCCGCATGTGCCTTTGCGAGGTGGAGGGGCTCCCGAAGCTCCAGGCCGCCTGCACGCTCACCGCCCAGGACGGGCTCGTCCTCAGGACGGCGCGCACGAGCGAGAAGGCCGCCGAGGGCCAGGACGCCATCCTCGAGTTCATCCTCCTCAACCATCCGCTCGACTGCCCGGACTGCGACAAGGGCGGCGAGTGCCCGCTCCAGGACCTCACGTTTCGCTTCGGCCCCGGCTCGACGCGCATGCAGTTCCCCAAGCGGACGTTCGACAAGCCGATCCCGATCTCACCGCTGATCGCCCTCGACCGCGAGCGCTGCATCCTCTGCTACCGCTGCACACGCTTCTCCGAGACCGTGGCCGAGGACGGCCAGCTCGTGGCCGTGAACCGGGGCGCCCAGTCGGTCATCGCGACCTTCCAGGACGAGCCCTACCGCGCCCACTTCTCGGGGAACGTGCTCGAGCTCTGCCCCGTCGGCGCGCTCACTTCGACGACCTACCGTTTCCGGGCCCGGCCGTGGGAGATCCAGAACGTTCCCACCGTCTGCGGGCTCTGCCCTGTCGGCTGCAACGTCTGGGCGACGACGCGCGAGGGGAAGGTAGCGCGCATCCTCTCCCGGAACCACCCCGACGTCCACGAGGGCTGGCTCTGCGACAAAGGGCGCTTCGCGCACGAGCACGTGCGCGCCCCGGACCGGATCCGGACGCCGCTCCTGCGCGTGCGGCGGCGGGGGTTCGAGGAGGTCTCCGAGGACGACGCGCTCGACGCGGCGGCGGAGGGCCTGCGGGCGGCGGAGGGCTCGGTCGTGGTCGCGTTCTCCGGGGCGGAGACGGTCGAGCAGGCCGCGGCGCTGGCGCGCGTCGCCCGCAAGGCGCTCGGCTCGCACAGCGCCCTCTTGCCCGACGACTGGGACCCCGGGCTCGACGCCTTCCGGGCGCCCCTCTCCGCGATCCGCGACGCCGAGGTCTGCCTCGTGGTCGGCGACGACCCGGTCGTCGAGCGGGCGCCGATCGTCGACCTCTGGCTGCGCTCCGCGCGCCGAGCCGGCTCCGAGGTGGTCACCCTGAACCCGGGCGGCAGCGTCCCCGTGGCGCCGGGCACGGCCGCGCAGGTCTGCGCCTCCCTGCGCGAGGGCGGCAAGCGCGTCCCGAAGGAGCTGCGCGCCACGTCCGAGAGGCTGCGGGAAGCGAAGAGGGTGGCGCTCGTGTGGTCGCAGGACGACGAGACCGGCGGCCGCCACGTGGGCGCGCTCGCCAACGAGCTGCACGAGGGCGGCGGCGCCGACGTGGCCGTCTACGTGCTCCCGCGCGCCCCGAACGGCCGCGGCGTCGCGGCCGCCTGGCACGCGGCCGGCGAAGGCGACGCGAAGCCCGCCGAGGAGGGCGAGATCGGCGCGCTCGTCGTCTCCGGGGACGAGGCGGCGTCCGACCCGCGGGTTCGCGAGCTCGCCGGACGCGCACGCTTCGTCCTCACGACGGCGATGTTCCAGAGCGAGGTGACCGCCTGGTCGCACGTCGTCCTCCCGGGGACGAGCTACCTCGAGCGGGACGGCACCTTCGTCAACCTCGAGGGCCGCCCCCAGCGCGTCCGGCGCGCCGTCGCGCCGCCGGGCCCGGACGAGCTCGAATGGCTCTCCCGCCTCGGCGAGCGCCTCGGCCTCGACATCGCCCCCTGGGCGGCGCCGGGCACCGCCGAGCAGGCCGAGCTGCCACCGGCCGACGAGTTCGCCTGGTCGCAGCCCGACCCGCAGGTGTCCGCCGGGAAGTCGGCCGGGCCCGGGCTCGAGCTCGTCCGCTTCCGGCCGCTCTTCAGCGGGGCCGCGGTCGAGCGCGTCCCCCAGCTCGCCTTCCAGCGCCCCGCGCCGGAGGTCGAGCTCGCCTGGGACGACGCGCAGACGCGCGGCATCGCGGCCGGCGAGACGGTCGCGGTGAGCTCCAACGGGACGTCCAGGGAGCTTCGCGCCCGCCTCAACCGCAGGCTCAGGACCGGCGTCGTCAGAATCGCCGACGAGCACGCCGAGGGCTTCGAGGACCGCGTCCAGGTGGCGAAGGCCGATGCCTGAGACGCTGAACGAGCCCTGGTGGATCCACGTCATCAAGGCGTTCGTCGTCGTCAACCTCGTGCTGCTCGGCTTCGCCTGGGCGACGTGGCTGGAGCGCAAGGCGCTCGGGCGCATGCAACTCCGCTACGGCCCCAACCGCGCCGGCCCCTACGGTCTCCTCCAGCCGATCGCCGACCTCGTCAAGTTCATCCGCAAGGAGAGCTTTTCGCCGACGACCTCGATCAGTCTCCTCTACTTCGCGGCGCCGGTCGTCGCCGCCTTCACGGCGCTCGCCGCCTTCGCCGTCATCCCGTTCGGCGCGGGCTGGCAGATCGGGAGCTACGACGTCAGCGGGCGGGTCGTCGACGTCTCGATCGGCCTGCTCCTCCTCTTCGCGCTCGGCGCGGTCGGCATCTACGCGTTCCTCGTCGGCGGGTGGGCGAGCAGCTCCAAGTACTCGCTCCTCGGCTCGATGCGGACGGCCGCGCAGCTCGTCTCCTACGAGGTCTCGCTCGCCCTCTCGGTGCTCGGCGTCGTCCTCATGGCGGAGACGCTCTCGCTCACGGAGATCGTCGCCCGCCAGCAGGAGACGATCTGGTTCGTCGGGCCCCAGGCGGTCGGGCTGATCGTCTTCCTCGTGGCCGGCGTCGCGGAGACGAACCGGCCGCCCTTCGACCTGCCAGAAGCCGAGACGGAGCTGGTCGCCGGCTACCAGACCGAGTACAGCGGCATGCGTTACGCGCTCTTCGCGATGGCCGAGTACATCAACGTGATCACGCTCTCCGGGCTCGCCGTGACGCTGTTCTTCGGCGGCTGGAGCGGGCCGGTGCTGCCCGGGCCGCTCTGGTTCCTCGTCAAGCTGCTGCTCGTCGTCTTCCTCTTCATGTGGCTCCGCGCGACGCTGCCGCGCCTCCGCTACGACCAGCTCATGCAGGTGGGCTGGAAGGTGCTCCTGCCGGTCGCCACGCTCAACGCCGTCGTCACCGCCGTCGTCGTGGTCTACGCATGAGCCCGCAGCCCTTCGACAGCTTCAAGGGGTTCGCCGTCACGTTCCGGCAGATGTTCCGGAAGCCGATCACGCAGCAGTACCCCGAGTACAAGCGGCCGGTCTACCCGCGCTTCCGGGGGCGCCACCGGCTCTGGCGCCACGAGAACGGCCTCGAGAAGTGCGTCGGCTGCTCGCTCTGTGCGGCTGCGTGCCCGGCCGACTGCATCCGGGTCGTGGCGGCCGAGAACACGCCGGAGAACCGCGTCTCGCCCGGCGAGCGCTACGCGCGCATCTACGAGATCAACCTCTCCCGCTGCATCTTCTGCGGCTACTGCGAGCTCGCCTGCCCCTTCGACGCGATCACGCTCGAGGCCGAGTACGAGCTCTCCGAGTACTCCCGGGACGACCTCATCTACACGAAGGACATGCTCCTCGCGGCGCCCGTGAAGCGGATGCCGGTCGCCGACCGCGAGACGTACGACACGCCGACGCCCGTCTGGAAGGCAGAGAGCTAGCGCCACCGTGGAAGAGTTCCTCGTCTGGCTGGTCTGGGTCGCCGCGGCCCTCGCGCTCCTCTCCTCCGGGCTCGCCGTCGTCCTCTTCTCCAACCCCTTCTACAGCGCGCTCGCGCTGATCGGGAATCTCGCCTCGCTCGCCGTCCTCTACCTCCTCCTGGAGGCCGAGTTCGTCGCGGCGGCCCAGGTGCTCGTCTACGCGGGCGCCGTCGTCGTGATGTTCCTGTTCGTGATCGCCTATCTCGGCGGGCAGGCCGACACGGCCTGGGCGGGCGGACCCACGCTCCAGGCCGTCGCCGCGGTCGTCGCGGCGGGCGCGATCGCCGTCGAGGTCGTCGTCGTGATCGCGCTCAAGGCCGACGAGCGGCTCAGCGACACGGCCGAGGTCGGGGAAGCGTTCGGCTCCCCAGGCCAGATCGGGAACCTCTTCCTCTCCGACCACCTGCTCGCCTTCGAGGTGACGTCCATCGTCCTCCTCGTCGCCGCCGTCGGCGGAGTCATCCTCGGGGGCGCCATGCCGAGGGCGCGGGAGCGGGGCGAGCGCTGATGCTCGGGCCGGGCGTCGCCGCCTACCTCGTCCTCTCGGTCGTCCTCTTCGCCACCGGCGCGCTCGGCGTGCTCCTCCGCCGCAGCCCGCTCATCATCCTGCTGGCGCTCGAGATCATGCTGAACGCGGGCAATCTCGCGCTGATCGCTTTCGCCCGCCGCCTCGGAGACGGTGACGGCCAGATCTTCGCCCTCACGGTGATGGTGGTCGCCGCCGCCGAGGCGGTGCTCGGGCTGGGGCTCATCGTCGCCGTCTCCCGCCAGCGGGCCGACCTGGACGTCGACCGCCTCACCACGCTCCGCGGCTGATGGAAGCGCTCGCCTGGACGGCGCTCTTCTCCCCGGCCGCGGCCGTCGTCGCGATCGCGCTCGCCGGCGAGCGCATCGACCGCTTCGCCGCCGGCGTCCTCGCCGCCGCCTCGACAGGCGTCTCGTTCCTCTGCTCCCTCGTCGTCTTCGTCGTGCTCCTCGGGAGGGAGCACGACGACCGCTCGGAGCTCTCAACGCTCTGGACGTGGCTCTCCGCCGGCGACCTCGAGATCGGCGTCGAGATCCTGATCGACCCGCTCTCCGTCTTCATGATGCTCGTCGTCTCCGGGGTCGGCTTCCTGATCCTCTCCTACGCCGTCGGCTACATGCACGGCGACGCGGAGGAACGCCGCTATCACGCCTACAAGGCGCTCTTCGTCTTCTCGATGCTCCTCCTCGTCCAGTCCGGGAACCTGCTCCTCCTTCTGGCCGGCTGGGGCATGGTCGGCCTCTCCTCGTACCTGCTGATCAACTTCTGGCACGCGCGGCGCGAGGCGGTGGCGGCCGGCAAGAAGGCGTTCGTCATGAACGCGATCGGGGACGCGACCTTCGCGCTCGCGCTCTTCCTGGTCATCCAGCGGGTGGGAGCCCTCGACTTCGAGACGGTCTTCGCGGACGCGCCCGAGGCGCTCGGCGAGGGGAGCACGGTCGCGGTGCTCGTGGCGCTCGGCCTCCTCGGCGGCGCCCTGGCCAAGTCGGCGCAGGTGCCGCTCCACACCTGGCTCCCGGACGCGATGGAGGGCCCGACGCCGGTCAGCGCCCTCATCCACGCGGCGACGATGGTGACCGCAGGCGTCTACCTGATCGCGCGCACGAGCCCGCTCTTCGAGCTCGCCGTGGACGTGCAGGAGCTCGCCGGGATCCTCGGTGCCGTGACGCTCCTCGTCGCGGGGCTCGTCGCGCTCGTGCAGACCGACATCAAGCGCGTCATCGCGTACTCGACCATGAGCCAGATCGGCTACATGTTCGTCGGCGTCGGCCTCGGCGCCTACGGCGCCGGGCTCTTCCACCTGATGACGCACGCCTTCTTCAAGGCGCTCCTCTTCATGGCCGCCGGCGTCGTCATCCACGCCCTCGCCGACGAGCAGGACATCCGCCGCATGGGCGGCCTCGCTCGCGAGCTGCCGTGGACCTTCCGCGCCTTCCTCGTCGGCTCGTTGGCGCTCGCCGCGATCCCTCCCTTCGCCGGCTTCTTCTCGAAGGACGCGATCCTCTCGAGCGCCGCGAACGCGGGCACGCTCGGCTGGATCCTCTGGGCGGCGGGAATCGGCGGCGCCTTCCTGACCGCGCTCTACACCTTCCGGCTCCTCTTCGTCGTCTTCTTCGGCGAGATCTCCCCGTTCGCCCGCGAGCACCTGCACCGCGAGCGGTTCGAGGGACCGCTCGCGATGATGTGGCCGGTCGCCGTCCTGGCCGTGCTCTCGGTCGTCGGCGGCCTCCTCCAGATCCCGGGCGTCTGGCACGCCGTGGACACGTGGCTCGAGCCCGTCGTCGAGTCCGCCGAGGAGGCGACGGGGATCACCGCGACCTTCTCGATCCTCGCCTCGCTCGCCGCCGCGCTGGGCGGGATCGCGCTCGCGTGGGTGCTCTACCGACGCCCCGGCGAGCGGCCCGCCGCGATCCGGCGCCGCTACCCGTGGGCGGCGCGGACGCTCGAGCACAAGCTCTACTTCGACGAGGCCTACGACGCTGCGTTCTACGCTCCGTCCTCACGGCTGGCGCTCTGGCTCGGACGCTGGATCGAGGAGCCGCTCGTCCTCCGCTCGCTCGGGGGCCTCGCCACGGGCGTCCGCGACGTCTCCGACCGGGTCGCCGCCACTCAGACGGGCGGTGTCCGCGCCTACGTGCTCGCGCTCGCCATGGGCCTCGCCGTCCTCGCCGTCGTCTTCCTCCTAGTGGCGTAGCGCATGGAGACCACGGTCCTCATCCTCCTCCCCGTCGCCGGCGCCGTGGTGCTCTGGTTCGCGCCGTGGCTGACGCCGCGGGCCGCCGGCGGCTTCGCGCTCCTCGTCGCCCTCGCGGAGCTCGCCTTCTGGATCGGGACGGCGCTCAACTTCGACTTCGGCTCCCCCGGGCCGCAGGCCGGAGCCGACCGGGTCTGGTTCGCCGACCTCGACGTCGCCTACCGGGTCGGCCTGCACGACTACTCGCTCTGGCTCGTCGGCCTCACCGCCGTCGCCACGGCGGCCGCCGTCGGTTACGGCTTCTGGGTCGGTCGCGAGCGGGCGGGCGTCTACCTGAGCCTGCTCCTCTTCCTCGAGGGCGCGACGGTCGGCGTCTTCGCCGCCCAGGACCTCGTCCTCTTCTACGTCTTCTGGGAGGCCATGCTGATCCCGCTCTACGTCCTGATCGGCGTCTGGGGCGGGCCGGGGCGGCTCGGGGCGACCGTCAAGTTCGTCGTCTACACGATGGCGGGCTCGCTGCTCATGCTCGTGGCCATCATCGCGGCCGGCCTCCAGGCGGGCACGTTCGACATGACGTCGGCGGCCGGCCGGGGGTCGAGCACGTGGATCTTCCTCGGCTTCGCGGCCGCCTTCGCGGTCAAGGCGCCGCTCTTCCCCTTCCACGGCTGGCTGCCCGACGCCTACCGGGAGTCGCCGCCGGAGGTGGCCGCCGTGCTCTCAGGCGTCATCTCGAAGACCGCTGCGTACGGCTTCCTGGCGATCGCGATCCCCTTCTACCCGGGGCCGGCCGAGGACTGGCGCGTGCCGGCGCTCGTGCTCGCGTCCATCGGGCTCGTCTACGGCTCGCTGCTCGCCTTCCGCGCACCGGACGTCCGCGGCGTGGTCGCTTACTCGAGCCTCGCGCAGATGAACCTGATCCTGATCGGGCTCTTCGCCGCGAACACCTCCGGCTACACGGGCGCGCTCCTCCAGATGGTGAACCACGGGCTCATCTCCGCGGCGCTCTTCCTGCTCGCTGGGGCGATCGAGCGGCGGGCGAGCACGGGGCAGCTCGTGCTTCTCGGCGGCATGGCGCGGGGGCGCCCGGTCCTCGCGACGGTCCTCATCACGACCGGGGTGATAGCGCTTGCGGTGCCCGGGTCGAGCGCGTTCGCGGCCGAGTTCCTCGTCCTGAACGGCGCCTTCGCCGTCGGCTGGGGCTGGGCTGTCGTCGGGGCGATCGCGATCGTCCTCGCCGCCATGTACATGCTGCGCCTCGTGTCCGCCGTCCTGCACGAGAACGTCGGCAGCGCCGTGCCCGCCGAGGCGCTCGACCTCCGCCCCGCCGAGGTCGGCGTGATCGCACCCCTCGTCGTCGCCCTGCTCGCGCTCTCGTTCTGGCCGGCCGCGATCACCGACCGCCTCTCCGGCGCGCTCTTCTGATGGACGAGTTCACCGCGCCGACGATCGACTGGGCAGCGCTCTCGCCCGTGCTGATCACGCTGGGCGGCGCGAGCGTCGTCCTGCTCGCCAGTCTCTTCCTCCCGCCGGGGGTGCGCCGCGGCTTCGGCGCGGCCGTCGCGGCCGTGTGCTTCGTCGCCGCGGGCGCCGCCGCGGTCGCGCTCTTCGCCGCCGACGAGACCGGCCGCGGCATCGTCTCGGATGCGATCCGGCGCGACCGGCTGGCCGAGCTCGCGCAGGTGCTCGTCATGGGCGCCGGCCTCCTCACCGTCGGCGTCTCCTACCGCGAGCCCGACCGGGTGGAGCGCGCCGGCGAGTACTGGGCGCTCCTCCTCACCGCCGCGAGCGGCATGGCGTTCTTCGTCGCCGCCAACAACCTCATGACGCTCTTCCTGGGCCTCGAGTGGTTCTCGATCTGCCTCTACGTCCTGACGGCAATCGCGGTCGAGCGGCTGCCGGGCCTCGAGGCGGGGCTGAAGTACCTGATCGTGGGCAGCTTCGGGTCGGCGATCCTCCTCTTCGGGAGCGCGCTCGTCTACGGCGCGACGGGAGCGATCGGCTTCGAGGAGATCGCGGCGGGAACGGCCGAGGGCGAGCGGCTCTTCCTCGTCGCCGGCCTCGCGATGGTGCTCGTCGGCCTCGGCTTCAAGGCCTCCGCCGCTCCCTTCCACATGTGGACGCCGGACGTCTACGAGGGCGCCCCGACGCCCGTCACGGGCTTCATGGCGGCGGCGACGAAGGTGGCCGCGCTGGTCGTGACCCTACGCGTGCTCGTGACCGCGTTTCCGGGGGAGGAGGAGCTCTGGACGGTCGCCCTCGCCGTGATCGTCTGCGCCTCGCTCGCCTGGGGGAACCTCGCCGCGCTCGTGCAGGTGAGCGTCAAGCGGATGCTCGCCTACTCGAGCATCTCCCACGCCGGCTTCCTGCTCATGCCGATCGCCGCGGGGAACGAGCTCGGCGGCCGCGCGCTCCTCTACTACCTGATCGCCTACTCGGCGATGAGCGTCGGCGCGTTCGCCGTCGTCGCCGTCCGCGAGCGTGAGCTGGCCGCGCCCGTCACGCTAGGGAACCTCGCCGGCTTCGGCTGGGAGCGGCCTTTCCTGGGCGGCTCGATGGCGCTCTTCATGTTCGGCTTCATCGGCCTGCCCCCGGCCGGCATCTTCCTCGGCAAGATCTACGCCTTCGCGGCCGTGATCGAGCGCGGCTGGACGTGGCTCGCCATCGTCGGCGCAATCTTCACGGCCATCTCCATCTACTACTACGTCGGCGTCATCCGGGCGATGTTCATGCAGCCGCGCGAGCTGGCGGTCGCCGCGGGCGGCTCGCCGCCTCCGGACCGGCTGCTCGTCGCCTCCGTCGCCGCGTCCGTCGTCGTCGCCGTCGGCAGCCTGCTCGTCGCCGACCCGCTCATCGACATCGCCCGCGACGCGGTCGCGTTCCTCCCGTTCCCGGTGGGCTAGTGCCGCTGAAGGTGGTCGTCCTCGGCGCCGGCGCGACCGGCGAGGCGTTCGTGGCGACGCTGCGGCGCCTCGCGCCCGACGCGCAGGTCGTCGTGGTCGAGCACGAGCTCGTCGGCGGGGAGTGCTCCTACTGGGCCTGCATCCCCTCGAAGACGCTGCTCCGGCCGCTCGAGGTGGTCGCGCGCGCGAGGCTCGCGCCCGGCGCGGCCGAGGCGGTGTCCGCCGTCGACGCAGCGCGGGTCTTCGAGTGGCGCGACGAGGTCGCGGAGAAGGACGACACGAGCCAGGCCGACTGGCTGGCGAAGCAGGGCGCCGAGCTCGTGCGCGGCACCGGCATGGTCGCCGAGCCCGGCCTCGTCCGGGTGGACGGGCGCGAGCTTCCGTACGACCATCTGCTGGTCGCCACGGGCTCGCTGCCGACCGCGCCGCCCATCGAGGGGCTCGCCGAGCTCGCCCACTGGGGCAGCCGGGAGGCGACGAGCGCGAGCGCCGTGCCGGAGAGCATCGCCGTCGTCGGCGGCGGCGCCGTCGGGTGCGAGCTGGCGCAGGTCTACGCGCGCCTCGGCGCGCGCGTGACGCTCGTCCAGAACGGCCCGCACCTGCTGCCCCGAAACGACCCCCAGGCAGGGGAGATTCTGGCCGAGGCCTTCCGGGAGGAGGGGATCGAGCTCCGGCTCGGCGCAAGGGCAACGCGGGTCGAGGGGGGCGGCGGGTCCCACTTCCGGCTCGAGCTCGAGGGCGAGCCGCCCGTCGAGGCCGAGCAGCTCCTCGTGGCCACGGGGCGCAGGCCGCACGTGGACGGCTTCGGCTTCGAGCAGCTCGGGATCACGATCGAGCGGCGGGGCATCGCCGTGGACGAGCGTCTCAACGCCGGCGAAGGCGTCTGGGCAGCCGGGGACGTCACCGGCGTCGCCCTCTTCACGCACGTGGGCAAGTACCAGGGGCGGGTGGCGGCGGCGAACGTCGCCGGCGGCGACGCCCGCGCCGACTACCGCGCCATCCCGGCGGCGATCTTCACAGATCCCCAGGTCGCGTCCGTCGGCGATACCTCCGGCGAGGGTGCCGTCACCTCCTCCTGGAAGATCGAGTCGGTCTCGCGGACGGCGACCTTCCAGAAGCCGAAGCGGCCGGGCCTGCTCAAGCTCTACGCCGATCCGGAGCGGCGTGTGCTCGTCGGCGCCACCGCGGTGGGCCCCGAGGCCGGCGAGTGGCTCGGGCAGCTGACGCTCGCCGTGCGGGCCGCCGTGCCCGTCGACGTGCTCCGCGACACGATCCAGCCGTTCCCGACCTTCTCCGAGGCCGTGCACTTCGCGGCGCGGGATCTGGACCTGTAGCCTCGTCACCATGTCCGTCGACGCCCGCGACGAGCTCGTCCGCAGCCTGGCCGGCCTGGCCCTCTTCGCCGACCTCGGCGACCCCGATCTCGAGGCGATCGCCGACCCGGAGTGGGAGCGCAGCTTCGCGGAGGGCGAGCGCGTCCTCCGGCGCGGCCTCTCCGGCGGGGGCCTCTTCGTCATCCTCGACGGCGAGGCGGCCGTCGAGATCCCGGACGGGAGCGAGCCGCGGCGGCTGCGGCGCGGGGACTTCTTCGGCGAAGTCTCGACGCTCCTCGTCTGCAGGCCGACCGCCGACGTCGTCGCCCGCACCCCGCTCCATTGCCTCGAGATCCCGGGGCCGCAGCTCGAGGCGTTCCTCCTGCACTACCCGCAGGTGACGTACCGGATGCTGCAGACCGTGACACGCCGGCTCCGGGACCTCCTGGAGTAGTGGCCGCCACCGACGAGCGTCCCTTTCCGCCGGGGGACTACCCGGTCGTCGTCGTCGGGAGCGGGCCGGGCGGCCTGCAGACGAGCTACTGCCTCTCCCGCCTCGGCGTCGAGCACGCCGTCGTCTCGGCCGACGAGGAGCCCGGCGGCATGTTCCGCCTCTATCCGATCTTCCAGCGCCTGCTCTCCTGGTCGAAGCCGGACGCGCCCGCCGAGCGCGGAACGCGCACCTACGAGTGGTTCGACCACAACAGCCTCCTGGCCGAGGAGATCGAGCACCAGGCGCTCGTCCCCAGGTTCATGGACCGGACGTTCATGGTGCCGTCCCGCTCGGAGATGGAGCAGGGCCTGGCGGCGTTCGCGAACCGCGTGCCCATCCGCGTCCGCTACGGCTGCCGGTGGGAGGCGACCCGGCGCGGCGAGGACGGCCGCCTCGTGCTCACGACGTCGGACGGGGAGTACCGCTGCCGCGCCGCCGTCTTCGCGGTCGGCGTCACGACGCCGTGGAAGTCGCCGATCCCCGGGATCGAGCAGGTGCCGCACTACGTCGAATGCGGCGACCCGCCCGACTACCGAGGGCGGCGCGTCTTCGTCGTCGGCAAGCGCAACTCGGGTTTCGAGATCGCCGACGGGCTCCTCCCGTGGGCGCGGCAGGTGATCCTCGGCTCGCCGCGGCCCGTGCAGACCTCGGTGATCGCGCTCTCGACCGTGCGCGTCCGCTACCTGCAGCCGTACGAGGACTACGGCTTGGGCGGCGGGACGTTCGCGCTCGACCTCGCCGTGGAGCGAATCGAGCGCCGGGGCGAGCGGTGGGGCGTCGTCGGGCAGGGGACGACGCGACCCGGCCCGATCAACCTCGAGGTGGACGACGTGCTCGCCGCGACCGGCTTCTCCACGCCGCTCCTCGACCTCCCCGCGCTCGGCGTCCGCACCGTCGCCCAGGGCCGCATCCCGGCTCTGACGCCGTTCTGGGAGAGCGCCCCCGGCTCCGGGATCTACTTCGCCGGGAACGCGACCCAGGGGGCCGCGGGCCTTCGCAAGCACGGCGTCGGCGCCTCCTCCGCCGCCGTGCACGGATTCCGCTACAACGCGCGGGTGATGGCCGCGCACCTGGCCGCGAACCACCTCGGCGTCCGGGCGCCCCGCGAGCGCGTGGAGCCGGACCGGCTCGTCCAGTACCTCCTCGAGGAGGTCTCGAGCGCGCCGGAGCTCTGGGCGCAGAAGTCGTATCTCGCCCGCGCGGTCGCCGAGGGCGGCGCGACCGACATCCTCCCGCTGGCCGGCTGGCTCGACGACCCCGGCGGCCGCTCCACGGCCGTCGCCGTCGAGATGAACGCGGCGGGGGAGGTCTATCCGGCCGTCTACGTCGCGAACGGCGGCGGCGTCCGCGAGATCCTCCTGCCGCCGCACGAGCTCAACGACTTTCGCGGAGCCGACTACGAGCGGGAGCTCCGCGCCGTGCTGTGAGCGAGAGCGGGCTCGCGCTGCGGGCGGCGGCCCTCCTTCTCCCGCTCGCGGGCCTCCTGCTGCTGCTCGGCGTCCCGCGCCTCGACGTCGTCTGGGA
>DASTBX010000074.1:0-24117 GCA_035711645.1 Gaiellaceae bacterium | reverse complement strand
CGTAGCGGAAGCCGCTACGGATTTGGCACAAGCAGGAAAGGACTGGAACTGCTTGTTCCCAGTCGGGGCGCCCGGATTTGAACCGGGGACCTCTAGTCCCCCAGACTAGCGCGCTAACCAGGCTGCGCCACGCCCCGCGCGGCTGATCGTAGCGCATGCCCGCGCGGGGCCGTTCCACCGGTCGGGGGATGAGCGCCGTCGCCTTCGAGCCGTATCTTCAGATCAGGCCCAGCCGTTCCGACGACCATGTGCACCCGCTGTCGACTCGCCACGCCTCGAGGAGCCCAGGAGCTCTGTCCGAGCTGCGCGATCGACCTTCGCGTCGACGTGCGCCGCGGGCTGGAGGACATCGACGCGTACCTGGGCGGCTGGGCGGAGTTCGAGCGCTGGCTCGAAGAGCGCCGGCGCTGAAGGCGATCCCGGCGCGCCGCGAGCCGGGACCGCCCTCGCGCGTCTCCGCTAACTCTTCGCCTTCGCTTTCGGCTTGGCCTTCGCCTTGGCCTTGACGCCGGCCGAGAGCTCGTCCTTGAGCGCATCGATCTCGGCGAGGACCTCGGGCTTCACGGGACGGTCCTTCACGGTCCTCTCCGCCAGCACGTCGTGCAGGACGTCGAGGCTCTGTGTCGCCCCGTCGGTGTCGCCTGCCGCCGCGAGGCGAAGCGCGATCCTCTCCACCGCCCGGCGGTAGCGGATGTGACCGAGCGTGTCGGCGGCGACGTCGCCCTGCTCGAGGAGGGCGGGTGCGTAGAGATCCTTCGCCTCCTCGATCTCCGGCGGCTTCACGTCCACCGCGAGCTCGCCGTCGGCCACGACGACCTCCTTGTACTCGAGCGTCATCGGGTTCCCGAGCGCGTAGCGCGCATGCACCGCGATCCTGCGGTCGGGAAGCCGCTCGACCACCTCGTGAAGGATGGCGTTGCCGCGCTCGAGGACGCGGCTCCCGGCGAAGGTGAGCACGCGCCCAGCGTCCTGGGTGAAGAGGTCGCCAGCGACGAACTCCTCCTCCCGCGACGCCGGCGGCGCGATCCGGACCGCGAACGGCGCCGAGACGACGTCCTCCTCGCCGACGCGGGCCGCCGCCTGGATCCAGTACGTGCCCGGCTCGGCGAGATCCCAGCCGTTGAGGCCGACCGAGGCGAGGACGTAGCCGTAGAGCGACTCGCCCGAAGCCAGTGCCGTCGTCGTCGGCTGCACGCACTTCTGCCGGAACGGGATCAGCTGCCTGGCCTCCTTCCCCTCCTTCTTGAGGATGAAGGTGACCGAGTCGGCGTCGAGCACGTCGGCCTCGACGAGGACCGGGTTCCGGCTCACGTTCTTCAGCTTCAGCTCGAGGACGACGGGCTCCATGAACTCGAACGTCGCCCGCTCGCGGTTCGCCCGCACCTCGAGCTTCAGAGAGGGCTCGTCCGAGACGTTCGCCTCGCCGAACCCGTGGTGGTCGAACCAGGCGGCGTTGCCCATCTGCACGAACCGCTCGGGTGCGTGGCGGATGAAGAGCAGCTCCTGGTCCGAGAAGCGGAACTCGAAGTCGGCGAAGAACGCGGTGTCGCCGACCAGGAACGGGTAGTTCATGAAGCTCCGCGCGTCCGGCTCGTCCGCGAGCGGGATCCAGGGGATCCCGAAGGGCGGCCCGAGCGACTTCTGGAACGAGTGGGCGAGGTTGAACGCGTGCCCCATCTCGTGGACGGCCGTCCAGAAACGATTGCGCTCGATCCAGGCGGCGGGGTGGGGATCGCCGGGCGGCGGGTCGGCGATGAACGAGTCGACGAACAGCGCGGTCCCCTGCCGGTGGTTGGGGCCGATGTCGTCGAACATGATTCCGCCGAGGCCGGTTCCCGACTCGTGGAGCGCCGCGAAGAAGACCCACATCGCCCACTGCGCCTTCGAGGCGAAGTGCGTCCAGTAGGACTGCATCGCGTCGTGCATCTCGAGGTCCGACCAGACGGCGTCCGGCCCGGCCTCGCCGAGGGAGACTGCGCCGCCGGGCGTCGTCGTCACGCGGCAGCCGGCCCTGCGGAAGACCGTCTGGATCGTCAGCGTCTCGCACGGAAGCATGGCCGGCCGGTTGGGGTGCGCGCACGTGTCGATGCTCGTGCTTGCCGCCTTTCCCTCTGCCCAGTCGAACTCGAAGTCGACGGTGCGGAAGTACGGCGAGCGGAACCGGTAGTGCACCTTCCGCTTCTTCGCTCCGCCTCCCGAGAAGGTGACCTTCGCCTTGCGGGCGCCGGGGAAGATGCTCGGGGCCACCTTGACGTCGACCTGCGTGTACGGGAACGAGACGACTGCGCCGTCCTTGTACCAGATCGGCCCGCTCCAGCGGTTCGGGCCCTCCTTCGTCAGCTCCGCGATCCAGTGGACGCGCGAGACGAGGAAGCCGCCGATCGTGCCGCTCGCCGTCATCTGCGGATAGCGGCCGTCGACGTCGAGCCGCAGCTCCTCCCGTCGGATCGGCCGGATGCCGGCCGGCACCGGCCCGAGCGAGGCCTTCCCGTGCCCGCCGCCGAGGTCGCGGGCGTAGAGCCCGCTTGCCGGTGATGCGAACGGCGGTATGAAATACGCCGGAGCAGAGCCCGCGAGCGCCTCGTCGTCCGCCTCCTCCATTCCGGCGTCGAGTAGTTCCTGTCCTTGCTCTTCGATCATGAGTGCCTCCTGCCGTTCGTCGGCCGCAGGGGCGTTCTTTGCGCGCTGCTCTCGAGCGCCGGCTCCCTCCTCCCTACGCGAACCCCATCCGGTCGGGAAAGCCGACCTGCAGCTCCCCGTCCCGGATGGCGACCGTGACGTTCTCGTGCCCGCCGAGCTCGATGCGCTCGCTGATCCCCCTGGTCGGGATCTCGACCTCGAGCGCGTCGGCCCCCTCGGGGGCCTCGAGCTCCGTCGAGGCCGCGAGGCTGATCTGCGTCCGCGTCGTCAGGCCCTCCCCGCGGTAGTGGCCGCCGCCTTCGACGCTCAGCACGACCGTGTCGCCGTAGAAGCCGTCCGTGAGCGCGATCCGTAGCGTCATGACCGACCGGCCACCTCCTGCGGTCGATCCTAGTACCGTCGGACACAAGGTTCAAGGCCTCGGGACCGGCGAGCCACCGCTCGGGGGCGTCGGCGGCGGCGGGGTACCCGCTGCGACCCCGGTTCCCCCTCCTGACGACCCCTCTGGGGCGCCCCCGGGGACGGTGGAACCTTGCCGGTTCCCCGCCCATCCGGCACAATCCACCGTCCGGCACGGGCTTTCCAGGGGACGGATGCGCACCTACACGATCACCGAGGTGGCGGAGCTGACCGGCGTGAGCCGGAAGGCGATCGCGCGGCGGGTGGAGCGCGGCTCCCTCCGCTCGGTCGTCCGCAACGGCCGCCGGCGCATCCCCCGCTCCGAGCTCGTCCGTGCCGGGCTGCTCGAGGAGGGTGCCGAAAGGTCCCCGCGCAGCGCCCCCGCGTCCCCGCCCCTCCCCCGCCCCGGGCCGGGCGGGGAGCTCGCCGAGATCGAGCGTCCCGAGGAGATGCTGACGACCCTCTTCCGGGAGGTTCTCGACCGCTTCGAGCGCCAGTCGCAGGAGATCGCTCAGTACCGCGCGCTCACCGTCCAGGCGGAGAGCCTGCGTCTCACCAACGAGCTCGCCGACCTGCGGGTGCGCCTGGCGGAGCTCGAGGGGCGCCCGCAGGAGCAGGAGCCGCAGGCGGCGCCGGCGGCCGGCGACCTCGGCCGGCGCGTCAGCGAGCTGTCCAAGCAGGTCGAGGAGCTCTCGAAGCGGGAGATCTGGCTGCCGCCGCAGGCAGCGCCCGCTCAGCACGCGGCGCCGACGGCTGCGCCACACCCGATGCCCCCGGCCGGCCCCACGCCGGGTCCGGGCCAGGCCGCGCCGCGGACGGCCGCGCCCGCCCCCGCGCCGCGTCAGGCCCGCTTCGGCCGCACGAAGCGCTTCGTCGTCGAAGCGTCGTTCATCGTCGCCGTCGCCGTGATCGTCTGGCAGGCCGAGCTCCCCGTCCCCGCGATCGCGGTCGCGATGGCGCTCGCCTGGACGCTCGTCGCCGTCGTCGAGTGGTTCTCCTCCGAGCGGCGCGAGCGCTGAGGCGCGCATGCGGTCGCGACCCTCGCTCCTCCGGCCGCTCCTCAGCTCGGTCGCGCTGGCGCTCTTCGCCGTGGGCCTCGTCGTCCTCCTGCTCCTGACCTAGCCCCTCGATCGCAGGTCGAGGGGCGCGGGCTCAACCCTGGAGTCGCCGGTAGAGCCTGTCGACGAGCTCGGGCATGCGCTCGAGCCGGGCGGTGATGGTCCGGATCCGGTACTCGCGGAAGTGCGCCGGCTCGACCTTGAGCGCCTTGGCCAGCGTCTCGATGACGTCGTCGGACGGCACCGGCCGGTTGCCGTGCACGAGGTGGTTGAGGTAGCCGGCGGAGAGCCCCGTCTTCGCGGCGAGGCCCCGGTACGTGACGCCGCGCTCGGCCATCAGCGCCTGGACGGTCTCTCCGAAGGGCTGCGTGGAAAAACGGCGCCTGCGCGCCATCAGAGCACCTCCTGGACGTGTGCGGCGAGGGCGCCGACCGGGACGCGCTGCTCGCTCCGGCCCCGGCGGACGAGGACGTCGGCGCGACCGTCCTCGAGCGTCTTCTTCCCCACCGTGACGCGGAGCGGGCAGCCGAGCAGGTCGGCGTCGGCGAACTTCTCTCCCGGCCGGAGGTCGCGGTCGTCGAGGAGGACCGAGACGCCCGCTGTCTCGAGGTCCTCGCCCAGCCGCTCGGCGATCGCCGTCGCCTCCGCCCCGGCCGCGCCGATGGCGACGATCTCGACCTCGTAGGGCGCGAGCGCGCGCGGCCAGGCGATGCCGTGCTCGTCGTGGCGCTGCTCGACCGCCGCCGCCATGATCCGTCCGGGTCCGATCCCGTAGCTTCCCATGACGAGCGGCCGCTCGCTGCCGCTCTCGTCGAGGAACGTCGCCTCGAGCGGCACCGAGTAGAACGTGCCGAGCTTGAAGATGTGCCCGATCTCGATGGCCGTCTGGAAGCGCAGGGCGCCGCCGCAGCGCGGGCAGGCGTCGTGCTCCCTCGCCTCGCGCAGATCGGCGAAGCGCGGCTCGTAGTCGCGCCCTGCCTCGACGCCGCGCAGGTGGACGCCGTCACGGTTGGCGCCGGCCACGTACTGGCCCTCGCGGAGCGCCTCGTCGGCGATCACCTCGAGCGAGACGCCGACGGGGCCGAGCGAGCCGCCGGACGCGCCGAAGGCGGCGCGGATCTCCGCCTCGGTCGCCGGCCGGAACGGGCCGCCGAGCACGCCCGCGAGCTTGCTCTCGTTGAGGCGGTCGTCGCCGCGCACGAGCCCGAGCACGACCGTCGGCGTGCCGTCGGCCTTTACGACCGGCATCGCCTTCGAGGTCGCCGCCGAGTCGATCCGGAGCAGCTCCGCGAGCGCCTCGATCGTCGTCACGCCCGGCGTGGAGACCTCCTCGGGCGCGTCGAGGCGCGGCGGCAGCTCCGGCGCTCTCGGGATGCCGCGGGCGATCTCGAGGTCGGCCGCGTAGTCGCAGCGCTCGCAGGTGACGAGCGTGTTCTGGCCGGACCCGGCCGGCGCGAGGAAGTCGGCGCTCTCGCTGCCGCCCATCATCCCGCTCTCGGCCTGCACCTCATAGTACTCGAGGCCGCAGCGCTCGAAGATCCGGTGGTAGGCGGCCTCGTGGAGGCGGAAGCTGCCCTCCAGACCCTCCTCGTCGCGGTCGAACGAATACGCGTCCTTCATGATGAACTCGCGAACGCGCAGGAGGCCGCCGCGCGGCCGCGGCTCGTCGCGGTCCTTCGTTTGGAAGTGGTAGAGGATCTGCGGCAGTTCGCGGTAGGAACGGATCTCGCGGGCGTGGAACGTAATGGTCTCCTCGTGCGTCAGCGGCAGCACGAGCGGCCGGCCGGCCCGGTCGGTGAGCTTGAACACCTCGGGGATCGCATAGCGCCCGGTCTTCTGCCACAGCTCCGCGGGAGTGAGGACGGGCATGAGCATCTCCTGGCCGCCGATGGCATTCATCTCCTCGCGGACGATCTGCACGACGTTCTCGTGGACGCGCCAGCCGAGAGGCAGAAACGTCCAGATGCCGGCGCCCACCTGGCGGATGAAGCCGCCCCGCACGAGCAGGCGGTGGCTGACCGCCTCGGCGTCGCCGGGGTCCTCGCGCAGGGTCGGGAGGAAAAGCTGGGAGGCTCGCATCGCCCTCTTCGCTAGGACGGGCGCTGGGCCGCCTCGGCCATCATCAGGGCCGCGGGCTTGGCGAGCTTGAGGCGCTTGGGCCGCACCATGCCGCCCTCGATCCAGGCGTCGATCTCGTGGAAGAGCTCCCGGACGAGCACGTCGGACTCCACCTTCCTGAGCACGCGGCCGTGGGCGTAGATGAAGCCGGTGTCGCGGCCGCCGGCGATGCCGAAGTCCGCGTCGCCGGCCTCGCCGGGCCCGTTCACGGCGCAGCCCATGACGGCGACCTCGAAGGCCTGCGGGTACTCGCGCAGGCGCTCCTCGACCGCTTCGGCGAGGTTCCAGACGCCCACGTTGTCGCGCCCGCAGGACGGGCAGGCGATCATGATCGGGCCGCGCTCGCGGAGGCCGAGCGCCTTCAGGATCTCCCAGGCGACGCGCACCTCCTCGACCGGGTCGGCGGTGAGCGAGATGCGGATCGTGTCGCCGATGCCGTCCATGAGGAGGCTGCCGACGCCGACGGCGCTCTTGATCGCGCCCGTGGACGGGGGGCCCGCCTCCGTGACGCCGAGGTGGAGCGGGTACGGGACGCGCTCGGCGAGCATCCGGTAGGCGCGGATCATCGTCGGCACGGAGCTCGACTTGACCGAGATCTTGAAGTCGTAGAAGTCCATGCTCTCGAGCAGGCGCACCTGCTCGAGCGCCTCCTCGACGAGGGCCGCCGCCGTATCCTCCTGGGCCAGCTCGACGAGGTGCTTCGGAAGCGACCCGGAGTTTGCGCCGATCCGCATCGGGATGCCCTTCGCCTTCGCGGCCTTGACGACCATCGCCGTCTTGTCGGCGCCGCCGATGTTGCCCGGGTTGATGCGGACGGCGGCGACGCCGGCGTCGAGCGCCTTCAGGGCGAGCGAGGCGTTGAAGTGAATGTCGGCGATCAGCGGCACCGGCGAGAGGTAGACGAGCTTCTTGAGCGCCTCGGCGTCCTCGTTCTTCGGGACGGCGACGCGGACGAGCTCACAGCCGGCCGAGACGAGCGCGCCGATCTGCGCCATCGTCGCGTCGACGTCGTGGGTCTTCGTGAGCGTCATCGACTGCACGACGACGGGCGCGCCGCCGCCGACCGGCACGCCTCCGACCCTGATCTGGCGCTCGCTCGCCATCGGGCGAAAGTGTAACGGCGCCGTCGCGGCAGCCCCGCCGCTCAGCCGCCGCGGATGCGGTCGATGTCGTTCGAGAGGCCGATGAAGAAGAGGAGCAGGACGAGGGCGATGCCGATCGCCGAGACGCGCTCGTAGGCGGCGCGCGGAATCGCGCGGCCGCGCACGCGCTCCACGATCGAGAACGCGATGTGGCCGCCGTCGAGCGGCAGCAGCGGCAGCAGGTTGAGGAGCGCCAGCGAGAGGCTGATGAACGCGAGCACCTGGAGGTAGTAGCGGAAGCCGGCCTCGAGCGACTCGCTCGAGATGGTCGTGATGCCGACGACGCTCGCGACCTCGTCACGTCCCGAGCCGGTCACGATCCGCCCCAGCGAGGCGCCGATCGCCTTCGTCACCTCCCAAGTCGTCTCGAAGGCGCGGCCCGTGGCGGCGAGCGGGCCGTAGTCCTCGAACTCGAGCCCGAACGCGAACCCCAGCCGGTAGACGTCGTCCTGGGGGTCGCGCCGCGGCGTCCCGGTGAGCTCGAGCTCCTCACCGCCCCGCTCCACCGTCAGCGTGACCGGCTCGCCGCCGCTCTCGCGGATCGCCTCCGCCAGCTCGGCGGGCTCGTTTCGCTCCCCGTCGACGGCGAGGATTGCATCGCCCGCCCGGAGCCCCATCGCGGCCGCCGGCGAGCCGGGTGCGACCTCCTCGACGGTGCGCGTCGCACTCGTCGGGACGCCGAGCATGAAGACGACGGCGAGCGCTGCGACCGCGAAGACGAGGTTCGTGAGCGGCCCGGCCGCGATCACGGCGATCCGCTTCCAGGCCGGGGCGCGCCAGTACGCCTCGGGTGAGAGGGCGTCGTCCACGTCTCCGATCCCGCGGAGGGCCGCACGTCGCGCGGGCTCCGAGAGCTCCGCCGCCTCGACGGCTACGTGAAGGGCGGGCATCGCGGCGCGGGCATCGCCGAGCCGCTCCTCCGCGAGCGCACGCTCGACGGGCTCCGCGGCCGCCGCAACCTCGGGCGCCTCCTGGCGGGCCGGCTCGAGCTGCGCGTCGAGGTCGCCCGCGGCCGGCTTGTGCATCCCGGGGATCTTCACGTAGCCCCCGAGCGGAATCGAGCCGATGCCGTACTCGATCCCGTTGCGCGTCCACTTCACGAGCGCCGGCGGGAAGAAGACGTAGAACCGGCGAGGCCGCATCTTCACCGCCAGGGCGACGAGGAAGTGCCCCGCCTCGTGGATGAGGATGAGGAAGGCGAGGCCTCCGATGGCGACAGCGAGGTTCATCTGCTGCCGTCTAGTGAACCAGTTGCCGGGTGAGCGCCGACGCGGTCCGGCGCGCCTCGGCGTCCACTGCGACGAGCTCGTCGAGGTCGCGCGCCGGTCCCGTGTCGGCCTGCGCGAGCGTGCGCTCGACGACCTCGGGGATGCCGAGGAACGGCAGCCCTCCGTCCAGGAAGGCGGCGACGGCGACCTCGTTCGCGGCGTTGAGGACGCACGGCGCCGTTCCCCCCGCCTCGCCGGCGGCCCGGGCCAAGGCCAGGCAGGGGAACGCCTCGACGTCGGGCGCGCGGAACTCGAGGATGAGGCCGGACGCGAGGTCGAGCGGCTCGACCGGCGTCGCGGCCCGCTCCGGGTACGTGAGCGCGTAGGAGATGGGGACCCGCATGTCGGGGTAGCCGACGTGGGCAAGCGCGGCGCCGTCGCGGAGGCGCACGAGCGCGTGCACGACCGACGTCGGGTGCAGGACGACCTCGATCTCCGGATAGCCGAGGCCGAAGAGGAAGTGCGCCTCGATGAGCTCGAGCCCCTTGTTCATGAGCGTCGCCGAGTCGACGGTGATCTTCGGCCCCATGCTCCACGTCGGGTGGGCGAGCGCCTCCGCCGGGCTCACGTGCGCGAGGCCGACGCGGTCGCGGCCCCGGAAGGGACCGCCCGAAGCGGTGAGGACGAGCGAGTGAACGGTTTCCCGCCGCCGGCCCTCGAGGAGCTGGAAGGCGGCGGAGTGCTCGGAGTCGACGGGAAGCAGGGGGCCGCCGCCACGCTCCCGGGCCGCCACAGCGAGGTCGCCTCCCGCGACGAGGCTCTCCTTGTTCGCAAGCGCGAGGGCGACCCCGCGCTCCAGCGCCCAGAAGGTGGCCGGCACCCCGGCGAAGCCGACGACCGCGTTCAGCACCACGTCCGGCTCGGCCCGCTCGAGAAGCTCGGTCAGGTCGCCGCCGACCTGCGTGAGCGGCGCGACGCCGTCGAGCGGCTGCGAGCCGGAGGCGGCTGCGACCAGCTCGAGCTCCGGGTTCGCGGCCACGACGTCCAGCGCCTGGCGCCCGATCGACCCGGTCGCGCCGAGAAGGGCGACGCGCGTGCTCACGAGTCCAAGTCTAGGAGGGCTTGGCGAAACAGGCGCTCGTGCCCGGGGCCGCCACCGACGTTCCGCCAAACCCGCCTAGGAGCCTTGTGCGAGCACGACGAAGGCGTAGTAGGCGGCGGGCCCGGCGAAGAGCAGCGAGTCGATCCTGTCGAGGACGCCGCCGTGGCCGAGCAGGGCGCGGCCCGAGTCCTTGGCGCCGAGGTCGCGCTTCACCATCGACTCGAAGAGGTCTCCCGCCACGCCGGCGAGCACGATGACGGCGCCGAAGGCGAACGGCCGCCAGGAGTCGGCGAAGACGTCCTGGTCGTATGTCGCGAACCACGCCGTCATGACGCCGGCGACGAGGCCCGTGACGAAGCCCTCCCACGTCTTCCCGGGCGAGATGGCGGGCGCCATGCGGTGCCGGCCGGCGAGCCGGCCCGCCGCGTAGGCGAACGTGTCGGAGACGAACACGGCCAGGAGCACCGTGAGGATCGCGAGCCGGCCGTCCGGCTCGACGTCGCGCAGGAGGACGAGGTGGCCGAGGCCCAGCCCGACCCACGCGGTGCCGAGCACCGTCGCGGCGACGGCCACGGTCGTCGACTGGCGCGTCTCCGAGACGGCCGCGAAGACGAGCGCGAGGAGGAGCGTGAGCACGAAGCCGCCCAGCATCCATTCGGCTCCTCCGAGAGACGCGCCGAGGACGGCCGCCACGGCGCCCCCGTAGCCGGCGAGGACGAGCGGGCGGAGGGAGCGGGCGAGGCGGTAGACCTCGTGCAGGGCGAAGACCGCCCCCAGCGCGGCGAGGAGCGCGAGCGCCCAGCCGCCGTAGTAGGCCGCGAAGAGCACGATCGGCAGCCCGGCCGCGGCGACGGCGACCCGGCTGAGGAGCGAGCTCACCTAACGGCCGCCGAAGCGCCGGCGGCGGCTCGCATACTCGGCGAGCGCCTCCCGGAGCTGGCGCTCTCCGAAGTCGGGCCAGAGCGTCTCGACGAAGACGAGCTCGGTGTACGCGAGCTGCCAGAGGAGGAAGTTCGAGATGCGCAGCTCGCCGGAGGTGCGGATGAGGAGGTCGGGCTCGGGCATGTCGGGCGCGTGCAGGCGGGCGGCCAGCGCGTTCTCGTCGACGTCGCGCGGCTCGACTCCCTCCTCGACGAGCCGGCGCGCGGCGTCGACGATCTCCGCGCGCCCGCCGTAGTCGAAGGCGATCCAGAGCTGGAGCCGCTCGTTCGCCGCCGTCTCGTGCTCGAGCCGCTCGAACTTCGCCCGCAGCTCGGGCGTCGCCCGGTCGCGGCGGCCGATGAAGCGGGTGCGGACGCCCTCGCGGGCGAGCTCCGGCAGCTCGCGCTCGATCGTCTGGACGAAGATCTCCATCAGCGCGTCGACCTCGGCGGAGGGCCGCGACCAGTTCTCCGTCGAGAAGGCGTACACGCAGAGCGACTCGACCCCGAGGTCGATGGCCGCCTCCACCGTACGCCGGAGCGCCCGCGTCCCGGCGCGGTGGCCCGCGGCGACGGGAAGCCGGCGCCGGCGAGCCCAGCGCCCGTTGCCGTCCATGATGATCGCCACCGAGCGCGCGACGTCCGGGAGCTCGCGCTCCCGGGCCGGCGTCAGGCCCCGCAGCGACCGCAGTCTCGTGAGGATGCTCACACCCGTAGCCTGAAGCGCGGGGCTGCCTCAGACTTCCATGATCTCCTCTTCCTTGCGCTTGAGGAGATCGTCGATCTTCGCCACGTGCTCGTCCGTGAGCTTCTGCGCCCGCTCCTCGGCGCGCCGCTCCTCGTCGTCGCCGACGTCGCCGTCGCGGACGAGCTCCTTCAGGTGGTGCATGACGTCCCGGCGGACGTTCCGGACGGCGACCCGGCCGTCCTCGGCGAGCTGGCGGACGACCTTGACCAGCTCCTTGCGCCGCTCCTCGGTGAGCTGTGGGATCGGCAGGCGGACGATCTTGCCGTCGTTCGAGGGCGTCAGTCCGAGCTCCGACTCCTGGATGGCGCGCTCGATCGCCTTGATCGACCCCGGGTCGTAGGGCTGGACGGTCAGCATCCGCGCCTCGGGCACGTTGATGGTCGCGAGCTGGTTGAGCGGCGTCTCGGTCCCGTAGTAGTCCACCTTCACCCGGTCGAGGAGCGCCGCTGATGCGCGGCCCGTCCGGACCGTGTTGAACTCGTGCGCGGTCGCGTCGACCGACTTGT
The DNA here is from genome assembly GCA_035711645.1 of Gaiellaceae bacterium. Classification (GTDB taxonomy): domain Bacteria; phylum Actinomycetota; class Thermoleophilia; order Gaiellales; family Gaiellaceae; genus JAIBJN01. The sequence continues at coordinate 12,276 of DASTBX010000074.1, read as the reverse complement.
CCATGCGGCGCTTGGCGTCGTCGAGCAGGTCCTCGATCATGCGTTCCTCCGGGGCGTCGAGATGATCGTGCCGATGCGCTCGCCCGCGACGACGCGCTCGATGGCGCGCTCGTCGTCGAGGCCGAAGACGTAGATCGGCAGGCCGTTGTCCATGCAGAGCGTGAGCGCCGTCGTGTCCATCACCTTGAGGCCGCGCTCGATCGCCTCCAGGTGGGTGAGCTCGGGCAGGAAGCGGGCGGCGGGATCCTCGCGGGGGTCGCCGTCGTAGACGCCGTCGACGGCGTTCTTCCCCATGAGGATCGCGTCGGCCCCGACCTCGAGGGCACGCAGCGCCGCGGCGGTGTCCGTCGTGAAGAACGGATTGCCCGTTCCGGCGGCGAAGATGACCACCCTCCCTTTCTCGAGGTGCCGGATCGCCCGCCGGCGGATGTAGGGCTCCGCCACCTCGCTGACCGTGATCGCCGAGAGGATGCGGGTGACGGCGCCGTGGCGCTCGAGCGCGTCCTGGAGCGCGAGGCAGTTGAGGACGGTCGCGAGCATGCCCGCATAGTCGGCGGTCGCCCGGTCCATCCCCTCCGCGGCCGCCTGCATCCCGCGGTAGATGTTCCCGGCGCCGACGACGAGCGCCGTCTCGACGCCGCGATCCTGGACGGCCTTGACCTGCCGGGCCAGCTCGTCGACCCGGGCGGGCGCGATGCCGTAGGGCTGGTCGCCCATGAGGGCCTCGCCCGAGAGCTTCAGGAGGACGCGGTGGAACGCCGCGGGGGCCGGCTCCGCCGCCCCGGCGACCTCGCTCTCGGCCTGCGCGCTCACTCGCGCCCGACGTCGTAGCGGACGAACGCCGAGACCTCGGCGCCGTGCTCGGCGAGCGCGTTCCCGACCGTCAGCCCGGGATCGTGGACCCAGTCCTGGTCGAGCAGGACGTTCTGGGCGAAGAACCGCTTCGCCAGCATCCCCTCCACGATCCTGGGGCGGACCTCCTCGGGCTTCGACTCCACCTCCGGCAGCCGCTCGTACACCGCCCGCTCGGCGGCGACCTCCTCCTCGGGAACCTCGGCGCGGCTGACGTAGGTCGGGCGGGCGGCGGCGATGTGCATCGCCACGAGGCGGGCGAGCTCCGGGCTCGCCGTCGCCTGGACGAGGACGCCGATCTTCGCGGCGGGTGGATGGATGTACGAGGCGACCACCTCGCCGTCCTCGACCTGGTACCGCTCCGCCCCGACGATCGCCACGTTCTCGCCGAGCTTGGCGACGAGCTCGACCCGCTCGTCCTCGAGCGCCTCTGCGGCCGCCGGCCCTTCGGTGCTGACGACGTCGAGCAAGTGCTGTGCGAAGCCGAGAAACTCCTCGTTGTTCGAGACGGGCTCGGTCTCGCAGCCCACGGCGACCATCGCCCCCGCGGAGTCGTCGACCCGCGCGAGCACCGTGCCCTCGGAGGTCGCGCGGCCGGCGCGCTTTCCAGCCTGGGCGAGGCCCTGCTCACGGAGGAGTCGGCGCGCGGCCTCGAGGTCGCCGCCCGTCTCGACCAGCGCACGCTTGCAGTCCATCATCCCGGCGCCGGTGAGGTCGCGGAGCTCCTTGACGAGCGAGGCGGGGACCTCCGTCACCGCTCGTCACCTCCGGCCTCCGGCGCCGGAGCCTCGACCTCGGCATCGGGCGGAGCGGCCGTTGCCACGGCGGCCGGCTCGGGCTGCTCGCCCGCTTCCGCGGACGCCTCCTCCGGCTCTGCCGGCGCCGGCTCCTCCCCGCGCGCCGGCGGCGCCATCTCCTGGGCGGTCACCTTGGTGCGGCCGGCCTCGATGGCGTCGGCGATCACCCTGACTACGAGGCTGCACGAGCGGATCGCATCGTCGTTCCCCGGGATCACGTAGTCGGCGTCGTCCGGATCGCAGTTCGTGTCGACGAGCGCGATGATCGGGAGGCCGAGCCGGCGGGCCTCGCGGACGGCGAGCTGTTCCTTGCGCAGGTCGAGGACGAACACCGCGTCCGGGAGCGACTTCATGTCGGCGACGCCGCCGAGGTTCGTCTCGAGCTTCTCGACCTCGCCCAGCATGGAGATGCGCTCCTTCGGCGGGAGCAGCTCGAGCTGACCCTCGTCGCGGAGGCGCCGGAGCTCGTGGAGGCGCTGGATCCGCTCCTGGATCGTCCGCCAGTTCGTCAGGAGGCCGCCGAGCCAGCGGTGGTTCACGTACGGCATGCCGACCCGCGCGGCCTCCTCGGACACCGAGTCCTGGCACTGCTTCTTCGTGCCGACGAACAGGATCGAGCCGCCGCGCTCGGCGACGTTGCGCGCGAACGCGTAAGCCTGCTCGACGAGGTCGAGGGTCTGCTGGAGGTCGATGATGTAGATGCCGCCGCGCTCCGTGAAGATGAAGCGGCGCATCTTTGGATTCCAGCGGCGGGTCTGGTGGCCGAAGTGCACTCCGGCCTCCAGAAGCTCTCGCATGGAGACGACGGACACGGATTCCTCCTCGGTTCTCTTGCGGTACGGGCCGGCGGGGACGGGTGGAACCGGGCAGAGCGCCCGGCACCGCCACCCGGGAGATCCGCCGGGTCGGGTGCGGAAAGCGCGTCGTATTCTAGCCGACGCGGTCCGTACGCTGGGACGCGTGCACGGGGTCGTACGGACGTCCGCCTGGGACCTCGCCGTCGAGTGCTTGGACGAGGCGCTCGCCTCGGGGGCGGTCCCCTCCCTCGAACGGCTCGGCCGCCTGGGGCAGCTCGGCTCGCTCCCCTCCTTCATCGCCGCCCTCGGCGAGGGCGACGAGCCCGAGGCTCCCGCCGCCGACTTCGCTCGCGAGCGGGAGAGCATGGGGCTCGCGCCGGAGGAGATCGCCGCGGAGCTCCTCGTGCTCGGGCGCGTGCTCGAGCGCCACGGCGAGGGCGAGGCGCGAGCGGCCGTCGAGGCGTGCCTCGTCTCCTACGTCGCGCGGGTCACGGGCGAGCTCTCCGAGCGCGCCCGGCGCGACCCGCTCACGGGACTTCTCAACCACCGGGCCTTCCATGCGCAGCTCGCCGCCGAGGCCTCGCGCGCGCGGCGCTATCGCGGACGGCTCGCGCTCGTCGCCTTCGACCTCGACCGCTTCAAGGAGGCGAACGACCTCCACGGACACCAGGAGGGAGACCGCCTCCTGCGGGCATTCGCCGTCGCGCTCGCCGCCACGGCGCGCGAGACCGACTTCGCGGGCCGCACCGGCGGCGACGAGTTCGCGGCGCTCCTCCTGGAGGCCGGCCCGCGCGACGTGGAGCGTTTCCTCGCCCGGCTTGGCGACCGGCTGCCCGCAGGGCTGTCCGTCAGCGCCGGTGCCGCCCACCTGCCCGAGGAGTGCTCGACCGCCGAGCAGCTCGTCGCGGCCGCGGACAAGCGCCTCTATGCCGACAAGACTGCCCGCGCCGTCCGGTAGCCGTCTGCGGCGCCGGCCGAGCGCACGCTAGAAGCGGCGCTCGACGGAGCGCATGCGGTCGGAGCCGTCCTTGCGGCCGCGGTCCCTGCCCGGGCCGCCGACGATTCTGATCTCCCTGCGGCCGTCGCGCGCGTCGATCGTGTCCCTGCCGCCGCCGCCGCTGAACCTGTCGACGCCGCCGCCGCCGACGAGCCTGTCCCTGCCGTCACCGCCGCAGATGCGGTCGTTGCCGCCCCGGCCGAGAATCGTGTCGTTGCCTCCGAGGCCGACGATCACGTCCCCGCCCGTCCTGCCCCTGAGGCTGTCGGCGCCGTTCGTCCCGACCTTCGTCGCCGGCTGCCCGAGGCAGAGAAGGCTTCGCGTCCCGTACACCTCGATCTCGGCCATGTCCATGAAGTCCGGGTGGCCGTGGTTCGTCTTCATCGTGAGGCGCACGTAGCGGACGCCGCGCCGCCGCGAGACGGCGACCGCGTTGAGCCCGCCGCCCTGCGCGAGCGAGAACGAGCCGCTCTTGACGGTCGTCCAGGAGCCGCTGGCGCCGCTCTTCGAGACGGCGATCGCGTAGTCGTCGAGCGAGGCGCTCGACGGGTCGCCGCAGACCGCCGCTGGATCGACCGCGAAGCCGGTGACGTCGACGTAGGCGGGGAGGCGGATCGTGAGCGACTTGGAGCCGCCGTTCGAGGGGGCGTTCGTCGACCAGCCGGTGGCGAGCGACTGGTCGATCGCCTGAGCCGGCCCACATCCGTACGAGGAGTAGTCGGGGCCCGTGAACGCCGAGATCCGCGCGCCGCCGACGGACGCCGCCCAGTCGCGCCTCAGCTGGAAGTCCGCCACGAGGTCGACACCGTCGGCGATCACGACGTCCTCGAGCACGGCCCGCCCGAAGCCGGCCTTCCCGGCGGTCACCTGCGGGAACGTCCCCACCGGGACGGCCGGGACGGTGTAGTGCCCGGCCGCGTCGGTCGTCGCCGTCAGCTCGGCGAGCCCGGCGAACTCGACGCGCGCGCCGGCCACCGGCTTGCCGGTGTCCGCGTCGGTCACGGTCCCGGTCAGCGCGCCGACGGAGCCGGCCGGGTCGGGCGGAGTCGCGAAGCTCTCCACCGGAGTCGTGTCGTTCGCGTCCTCGACTGCGGCGAAGTAGCCCATGCCGCGGCCGGCGAAGACCTGCCAGACGACCGCCTCGAGGTCGCTGCGGCCGAGCCCGACACCGACCTCGTTGGCTTGCAGGATCGCGTTACGCATGTCGAGGAACGACGGGTTCGGCGGGGAGAGGCGCATCGCCTCCGTGACGAGGAAGCGGGCGTCGGGCACGCCGGCCGCCTGCCGCAGGTCCCACAGGGTCTGCGCCCAGATCTCGCCGTCCGCGTGCACCTCGGCGCCGCACCAGCAGATGCGGCCCATGTCGCCGAGCGTGTAGCCCCCCTCTGCGCCCGTGTCGTCGCCGCCCGGGCAGTCGGCGCTCGCCGGCTCGACGGGGCAGTCGAGGCCCTCCGTGCGGATTGTCGGCCGCTCGTTCCCGAGGTAGCGGTCGAGCGTCACCTCGCCCGAGGCCGCCGTATCGGGAGCGAGCCCTTCGCCGACGAGGTAGTCCAGCGCGTAGAAGTCGCTCCAGCCCTCGCCCATCGACCCGGACTGGAAGGCGTCGAGGGCGCCCCACCCGTCCGCGTACGTGATCAGCCGGTTCGAGAGACCGTGGGCGTACTCGTGGTAGACGACCGCCGCGTCGTCGCCGCCGTTCGCGTCGGGGGTCGGGTCGGTGGCGAAGTCGCCCGTGAACGACGTGAAGAGGTACATCTGCATCCGTGGCGACGAGCCCTCGGGCAGCGTGAGCATGTTCGCGTTGCTCACGTGGTCGGCGTCGGGAAATGCGCCGGCGGCCGCGGCGCCGTCGCTCGAGTGGGCGACGACCCGGTCGCCGTTCTCGAAGACGCGCGTCGTCCACGCGATGTCCGGATCGCCCGTCAGGTGGTCGTGGAACGTGTTCACGAAGGAGAAGACCTGCGCCGCGTTCTGCTTCAAATTCGCGCTCCAGCTCGACGGCTGGTCCCACTTCCACGTGCACGTGCTCCGGAAGAGCGGGCTCGTACCGCCCAGGCACATGCCGCTGTCGTGCGTCCACGTGGCGAGAGCGTAGTCCCAGGCCGAGTCGCTCTCCGTCGCGCGCTCGCCGGAGTCGACCGCGTCGTCGTCGTCGAGATCGGAGTAGACGAGCGCGTTCGGGCCCGCCAGCGTCGTGGCGTCCGCCGGGAGCCAGCCCTTGGCCGTCCAGTTCTCGAGCGTCGGAGTGCCGCCGGCGGCCGCGCCCGGGTAGTAGGCGTGGGCCTCGCCCATCGCGTCCACGCGCTCGACCTTGTTCGCCCGCCGCAGGACATCCCCGGTCGAGGCGTCGACGAGCGTGTCGTAGACCTCGTCCGAGTCCGCATGCGCCGTCACGCGCCAGGCGAGGCGGACGCCGCGCTCGCCGTTCACGAGCACGAGGCCCGCACGATGCCCGCCGGCGAAGCGCGTCGTGCGGGCTGCTCCACGGGCGGCGGCCACCGCGCGGGGCGGGACCGCCGGGCGCCCGACGGCGCCGAGGGCGCTCGCGACGGCGCGGCCGGCGTCGAGAGCGGCGCCTCCGGGGGGCAGCTCGAGGTCGGGGAGGGGCGAGCCCATCACGTTCACGAGCCGGCCGTCCGCGGTCACGCTCGCGCGCAGGTCGTTCTCGAAGGCAGGGATCCCGCCGGCGGTCTGGGCCCAGAGAAGATGCCGCACGCCGAAGGCGTCCACCTCCTCGCGCACGAGCTCGAGCCCGGCGAGGTCGTCCTCGTCCAGCCCGAAGACGCCCTCGCTCGCCCGGACGTAGGCGAGCACGACATCGGCGGGCGCGAGCTCGGAGGGGCCGGTCAGAAAGCCGTCGAGCCGCGCGACGACGCGGGGCGTGCCCGTGACGGGGTCGACGTCCACGACGCCGAGCGGGCCCAGGGAGCGGAGGAGCTCGTCCTGGGCTCCGGTGCGGGCGAGCGGCCGCGCGGCCTGCGGGGCGCGGACATCCGCGAACTCGTGTGCCCGCGGTTCGACGACGCGCGGGCCGGCGCCGGCGGGTGTCGAGACGACGAGCCCGGCCAGGAGCAGCGCGACGGCCAGTGCCGAGCGCCTCGGTCGAGCTCGCTGCAGACGATCCGAGAAGATGGGGACCCCCGTCGGACGCTACCGACGGGGCGCCGGGCCGGCCTCCCCCGTTCGAGCGATCTCGAGCGCCGCGGCGAGATCGGGCGGGAGCGGCGAGGACACGTCCACCGCTTCTCCCGTGAGCGGGTGCGGAAACGCGAGGCGCGCCGCGTGCAGGAACTGGCGCGCGAGGCCGAGGTCGTCCGCCACGCCGTAGACGGGATCGCCCGCCACGGGGAGGTCGACGGCCTCCAGGTGGACCCGGATCTGGTGCGTCCGCCCGGTCGCGAGCCGCACGCGGAGCAGCGCGTGCGCGGGCAGGAGCTCCAGGAGCTCGAACTCCGTGACGGCGTCGCGCGGCGTGTCCGAATCGAGCGAGTGCCGCGTCGGGTCGCGCCGGTCCCGGCCGATCGGCGCCTCGATCCTGCCGGCACGTGAGCCGGGACGGCCGCGGACGAGCGCGAGGTACTCGCGCACGAGCTCCCGGCTGCGCAGGAGCCGCTGGAGCCGGCGGTGCGCCTCGTCGGAGCGGGCGACGACGAGCAGGCCCGAGGTGTCCCGGTCGAGACGGTGGACGATGCCCGGGCGCTCCGCGTCGCCGCCGCCTTGGATCGCGTGGGCGAGGAGCCCGTGGACGAGCGTCCCACTCCCGTGGCCGGCGGACGGGTGGACGACGACGCCGGCCGGTTTGTCGACGACCAGCAGGTGCTCGTCCTCCCAGACGATCCGGAGCCCCTCCACCGGCTCGGGCTCGAGCGTGCTCTCGGGCCGCTCGGGCAGCTCGAGCTGGACGTCCTCGCCTCCGCGGAGGCGGTGGCTCTTGGCGCGGACCGCCCCGTCTACGAGCACCGCCTCGCCCTCGAGGAGCCGCTCGGCGGCCGCGCGCGAGCCCACGCCCTCGCAGGTCGCGAGAAAGCGGTCGAGCCGCTCGCCGGCCGCCTCCGGCGGCACGACGAGCCTCATCCGCTGGTCTTGGGCGCGGTCCGGCGGAGCCGGGGCTGGCGCTCGGAGGAGACGAGCGCGGCGAGGAGGACGGCGACGCCGACCACGATGAACGTGTCGGCCAGGTTGAACGCCGGCCAGAAGCGGAGGTCGATGAAGTCGGTCACGTGGCCGAGGCGCAGGCGGTCGATCAGGTTCGCGAAGCTCCCGCCGATCAGGAGCCCGAGCGCGACCGGAAGGACGGGGTGGCGGGCCCCCGCGCGCGCGAAGTAGAAAAGCATCCAGAGGACCGCCACGGCGGTCAGCGCGGTCACGATCGTCGCCCAGCTCGAGAAGAGCCCGAAGGCGATCCCCGGGTTGGTGACGTGCCGGATGTCCAGCGGCCCCGCCAGGTGGACGGAGTCGCCGAGGGCGAGCTGGCTGACGACGATCTGCTTCGTCACCTGGTCGGCGATGACCGCGGCGAAGCCCACGGCGAGGAGGGCGAACCAGTGGAACGGGGTCGCCGAAAGCGACCGCTCGACCATGGAGATTGGCACGCGTCCGTCCGTGGCCGACCCGACGCGAACGTCGATCAGCCTCGCCGACGGGTTGACTAGGCCCTCTCGGCGAGACGCTGGCAGTCGATGCACCTCGTCGCGTACGGGATGGCCTCGAGCCGCTCCTCGGCGATCTGCCTCCCGCAACGCTCACAGGTCCCGTAGGTCCCGGCGTCGATCCGCTCGAGCGCGCTGTTGACGGCGCCGAGCAGGTTCTCGGAGCTCTCCTCCAGCGTGTAGTCGATCTCGCGGTTCAGGGTCGCCGTCGCCGAGTCCGCAAGGTGGTTGTCGTAGGTTTCCTCCTCGGTCTCCTCCTCGAGAGATATGGAGTTGGACTCGTGCAGGTGCTCGATCGTCGCTGAGACGCGGGCACGCTCGTCGAGGAGGAGCTTGCGGAAGCGCTCGGTGTCCACGCTCCGAGTATATCGGCGGGTCCGAGCGCCTCCCGGCGGCCTCAGGCGGCCTGGTTTCGGCCCCGGCGCGGCTGGTCGCGACCGGCCGCCGCGTCGTCCTCGAGACGCTCGAGCGCCGCCGAGAGGAAGGCACGGTACTCCGCGCGGACGTCCGCCTCGAGCGCCTGCAAGCGCCGAATCTCGGAGCGCGTCCGTTCGTGCTCCGACTCCGCGGCGGCGGCGACTTCGCGCGCCCTCGCGCGCGCCTCCTCGACGATCAAGTCGGCCTCGCGGTGTGCGCGGGCCCGCAGCTCGTCGGCCATCCGCTCCGCCGAGAGGAGCGTCGACCGGAGCGCCTCCTCGATCTCGCGCTGCCGGTGGAGCTCGCTCTCGAGACGCTCGATCTCGTCGCGCAGGTCGGCTCGCTCGCGCCAGACGCCCTCGAAGCTCGAGGCGACCTCCTCGAGCAGCTGGTCGACCGCGGCCCGCTCGTAGCCCAGCGGACGACGGCCGAGCTTGACGTGCCGGATCTCGACGGGAGTGAGCGACATGCCGGAGAGCGGACTTCGCCGCCGCCCGCCGGACCCCTCCCCTCAGAGCGCGTCGAGTCCTGCGTCGACGAGGCGGTAGACGACGGTGAGCATGATGATCGCCACGATCGGCGAGAGATCGAGGCCGAGGCCACCGAGGTTGAGCTGCGGGATGAAGCGCCGGAAGAGGCGGAGGTACGGGTCGACGACGTCGTAGAGGAACCGCTGCACGCGGTTCAGCACCGTGTTGTAGGGAAGCGGGATCCAGCTCGCGATGATGTACGCGATGATGCAGATCAGGTAGACGAGGTACAGGTAGTAGACGAAGTCCTGCACCGTCGAGATCGCATCCGCGTAGGGCATCGGCGGAAACCTACAGCGCCGCGCGGCCGGCGAGACGCCCGGCAGCCTAGGACTGGTTGAAGAAGCCTCGGTCGATCAGCCGCGCGCGTTCCTCGGCCGAGACCTCGACGTTGCGCGGCGTCAGCAGGAAGACCTTGTCGGCCACCCGCTGCATGCTGCCGTTGAGGGCGTACGTGAGCCCGCTCGAGAAGTCGATCAGGCGCTTGGACAGCTCGGCGTCCGTGCCCTGGAGGTTGACGATCACGGGAACGGCGTCCTTGAACTTGTCGGCGATCGACTGCGCCTCGGCGAAGCTCTGGGGGACGACGAGGTGGACGCGCACCGACGCCGCCGCGACCGCCTCGAGCGGCCGGCGTCCTCCCGAAGGCCGCATGACCGCCGTGCGCGCGCCCGGCTGGGCGTCCGGCTCCGACCAGTCCTCGAACTCGTCGCGCTGCCGGGCCCGAGGGTTGAGGCGGCGCACGTTCTGGCGGTCGCGCTCGTACGCGCGCCCCATCTCCTCCTCCGCGGCGTATGCCTCTTCGTCCCAGTACTCGTCCTCCTCGACGATGCCGAAGTAGACGAGCGCGCGACTCCAGACGTCTGCGAGTCCCATTGCCGCTGGGGGATACTAGCGCCCGAGCAGAACGGAGCCGACCCGGACGAGCGTCGCTCCCTCCTCCGCCGCGACGCGGTAGTCCTGGGACGTGCCCATCGAGAGCTCCGCGAGGCCGTGCACCGCGGCGAGCTCGCGCAGCCGTCGGAAGTACGGGCGCGAGGCCTCCGGGTCGTCCGCGAGCGGCGGCATCGTCATCAGCCCGCGCACGTCGACGCCGGCCTCGCGGGCGGCCGCGAGGAAGGCGTCGAGCTCCTCGGGCGCGACGCCGGACTTCGTCTCCTCGCCCGCCAGGTTCACCTCGACGAGGGCAGGGATCGTGAGGCGCCGGGCGGCCGAGCGGCTCGCGAGCGAGTGGCAGAGGTCGCAGAGGCGCGAGACGTCCTTCGCCTTGCGCGACTGGAGATGGCCGATGAAGTGCCAGCGGAAGCGGTCGCCGTAGCGGGCGTGCTTCGCCTCGAGATCCTGGAGCCGGTTCTCCCCCACGACCTCGACCCCCGCCACGGCGAGCGTCTCGAGCTCGTCCACGGAGACGTACTTCGTCGCCGCGACGATCGTGACCGCGGGGCCGACCTCCTCGCGGATCCGCGCGTGGTTCGCGCGAATCGTCTCAACGGAGAGCTGCAAGGACTCCCTGCCGACCGGTGACGCCGCGATCGCGACGGTGGGAAAAGAAGAGCTCCTGCTCGCAGTACGTGCACAGCGGGACGCGCTCGACGGTCCGGGCGCCCGCGGCGCGGAGGGCCCGCTCGGTCGCCTCGGGCAGGTCGAGGTTGCGGCCGACCACGACGTCGTCGCCGAAGCGTTCCCGGAAGGGCGCGGCGACCTCGTCGCCGACCTCGTAGTGGCAAGGGCCGATCCCGGGGCCGACCGCCGCCGCGACCGATCCGCCGCCGAGCGCCTCCACCCCGGCCGCGACGATGCCCGCGAGCAGTCCGCGCCAGCCCACGTGCAGCACGGCGAGCCCCGGTATCCCGTTCGCCCGCGCGAGCGCCACGGGCACGCAATCGGCCGTGAGGAGGAGGAGCCCGCGTCCCGGCTCGTCCGTCCAGAGGCCGTCGCAGCGCTCGAGCGGCGTGCCGGGCCGGGCGATCCCCCGCCCGTCGGCCCGCCGGACGTCCGGCCCGTGCACCTGCCAGGCCATCGTCGCGCTCTCCGGGTCGACGCCCACCTCTGCGGACAGGCGCCTCCGGTTCGCGACGACGTTCTCCGGCTCGTCCGCCGTCAGGATCCCGAGGTTGAGCGAGGCGTACGGGCCGTCGCTCACGCCGCCCTCACGGGTCGAGAAGGCGACGCGATACGGCGCGCCGAGGTCCGCCTCGAAGAGCCTCACCGGGCTCCGATCAGCTCCCGGGCCGCGGCGAGCTCGGCCGAACGGCCGTCGAGCTCGCCGTTCACCTTCCGGCGGAGGATCTCGTCGAGCACGGCGCCGACGCGAGGCGACTCGGTCAGCCCCAGGTCGGCGAGGTCGCCGCCCGAGATCTCCAGGTGCACGTTCCGCAGCTCCTCCAGGTAGCGGACGAGGCGGGAGCGGGCCGGCTCCTCGGCGCCGGCGAGAGCGAAGAGGACGCCGTCGGGGTCGTGCGGCTCGGCGAGCGCCCGTAGCGTCGCGGCCTCCTCCGTCACGGCGGCGAGCTCGCGCAGCCTCGGCGCGACGGTGACGGCGTCGGCGATCCGGTGCGCGTCGCGACGCCGGAGCTTGAGCCGCTCGAACCAGTCGTAGAGCTCGTCCGGCGTCAGTCGGCTCGCGAGCGCCGCGAGGCGCGGCCGCCAAGCCGGCGTCTCCGGTGCGTAACGCTCGCGCAGGGCGTCGAGCTCGGCCACGAGCTCGACCGCCTCCTCGCCGGCCGCCAGGTGCGGATGGACGGCCTGGTCGAGGCGCAGCTCGGCCATGCGCCGGAGCGAGTCGCCGATCTCGCCCTCGGAGAGGAGCGCCTGGAGCTCGTCCCGGAGGCGCGCGGACGACAGCTCGCCGACGAGGTTCATCTCCACGCAGGCACGCGCCAGCCCGAAGGTGTGAGCGTCCATGCGGAACCCGTAGCGGTTCTCGTAGCGGAGCGCCCGGAAGAGCCGCGTCGGGTCGTCGATGAAGGAGAGGTTGTGGAGCACGCGGACGACGCCCGCCTCGAGGTCGCCGAGGCCGCCGAAGAAGTCGACCACGCGCCCGAAGTCCTCGCCCTTCAGGGAGACGGCCAGGGCGTTGATCGTGAAGTCGCGCCGGTACAGATCCTGGCGGATGGACGCCTGCTCGACCGCAGGCAGCGCGCCCGGGTAGTCGTAGAACTCGGTGCGCGCGGTGGCGACGTCGACGCGGCCGCCCTCGTGGACGACGATCGCCGTGCCGAACTTGTCGTGCGGCAC
>DASTBX010000073.1:0-10658 GCA_035711645.1 Gaiellaceae bacterium | reverse complement strand
CGCCTGCGCGCCTGCGACGCCGGCGACGACTCCCAAGGCGACGATTGTCGCCGCTAGTACACGTAACGATTGTCTCATCCTGCCTTTGCACCTCCCATGCGAACAGTTGGGTTTCCCGTGCTCCAGACAGCCGGAGGCCCGCGGCTGCGTCGCGGTGGCCTTATCCACCTGCCCCTCGTACGTGCCCGGTCAATCTGCCGCCGCACAATCCCCTAGCGCAGCCCCTCCCTAGACTCGGCGCGGGAGTCTAATCGAGATCGCGCGTCAGGGTGTTGCGCCCACAAGTTTCCCGCCTTGCGCTCGCGCGGGTACGGAGGTCCTGCGAACGCTGGGGGTGACCGGAGTCGCGCGAGCTAGAAGAGCCCGACAGTACGGCCGTTCTCGTCGATGTCGACGTCGAAGGCGGCCGGCTTCACGCCGAGGCCCGGCATCGTCTGCATGTCGCCGAGGAGGGGCACGAGCCAGCCGGCGCCGGTGTAGGCGCGGATGTCGCGGACCGTCACGGTGAAGCCGGTCGGCGCGTTGAGGAGGCCGGGGTCGTGCGAGAGCGAGAGGTGTGTCTTCGCCATGCAGACCGGCAGCCGGTCGTAGCCCTTCTCGGTGAACGTCCGCAGCTTCTCCTCCGCGGCCGGCAGGAACGCGACGCCGTCGGCGCCGTAGACGCGCTTGCAGACCGCCTCGATCTTCTCGGCGATCGGCGCATCGAGCGGGTAGACGAACTGGAACTCGTCGTTTTGCTCGGCGGCGTCGACGACCGCCTCGGCGAGCTCCGCCGCGCCCTCGCCGCCGCGCTCGAACGCCTCGTTCACCTCGGCGGCGTGCGCGCCGAACTCGAGCGAGAGCTTGCGCATCGCCTCGAGCTCCTCGTCGGTGTCCCCGGGGAAGCGGTTGACGGCGACGACGGCGTTGAGGCCGAACTCGCGCACGATCCCGATGTGACGCCGGAGGTTCTCCGCGCCGCGCTCGATCGCCGCGAGCCCGCCGTCCGGCTCGCCGCCGTGGTGCTCGAGCGCCCGCACGGTCGCCACCAGGCAGACGGCGCTCGGGCGCAGGCCGCCGATCCGGCAGACGATGTCGAGGAACTTCTCCATCCCCATGTCCGAGCCGAACCCGCTCTCGGTCACGACGTAGTCGCCGAGCTTCAGCGCGACGAGGTCTGCGACGAGCGAGTTGTTGCCGTGCGCGATGTTGGCGAACGGGCCGCAGTGGACGAACGCCGCCTGCCCCTCGAGCGTCTGGACGAGGTTCGGCTTGATGGCGTCCTTGAGGAGCACCGTCATCGCGCCCGCAGCGTGCAGCTGCTCGGCGGTGACCGGCTCTCCCTCCCACGTGTAGCCGACGGTGATCGCGCCCAGGCGCCGCCGCAGGTCGTGGAGGTCGCGGGCGACCGCGAGGATGGCCATCACCTCGGATGCAGCCGTGATGTCGAACCCGGTCTCGCGCGGGTAGCCGTTCGCGCGCCCGCCGAGTCCGAGCACGATCTGGCGGAGCGACCGGTCGTTGATGTCGACGCAGCGGCGCCAGCCGACGCTCAGCGGGTCGATCCCGAGCGCGTTCCCGTGCAGGAGGTGCGCCTCGAGCATCGCCGCCAGGAGGTTGTTCGCCGCGCCGATCGCGTGGATGTCGCCGGTGAAGTGGAGGTTCAGGTCCTCCATGGGGACGACCTGCGCGTAGCCGCCGCCCGCGGCGCCTCCCTTGATGCCGAAGACCGGACCGAGCGAGGCCTCGCGCAGGCACAGGGCCACCTTGCGGCCGATGTGGCCGAGGCCCTGGGTCAGCGAGACGGACGTCGTGGTCTTGCCCTCGCCCGCCTTCGTCGGCGTGATCGCGGTGACGCAGACGAGCTTGCCGTCCGGCCGGTCGGCCAGGCGCTCGACGACCGAGAGGTCGACCTTCGCCTTGTACCTGCCGTAGAGGTCGTACTCGTCCGGCTCGAGGCCCAGCTCCTCGGCGATCTCGGCGATCGGGCGGAGGGCGGCCTCCTGCGCGATCTCGAGGCTGCTCGGCATCTGGGTCGCCATGTCGCTCCTTGGGTCGGGGTCAGTGGGAGACGGCCGCTGCGGCCAGCTCCGAGACGAGGGTGTCCGTGTAGAAACGCTCGAGCGCGAACGGCGCGATCAGCCGGGGAGTCTCGCCCGTCGCGACGAGCTCCGCAAGCGTCGTCCCGACGATCGGCGCCGCCTTGAAGCCGTAGGTGCCCCAGCCCGTGGAGACGAGGAAGCCGTCGAGCTCCGTCTTCCCGAGAATGGGGCTGTAGTCCGGCGAGAGGTCGCAGAGGCCCGTCCACTGGCGTAGCACCTTGACGCGCTCGAGCTGCGGGAAGAGCTCGAGCGTGTGCCGCGCCGAGTACTCGAGGAACGAGAAGGTGCCCGTCGAGCTGTACGTCGTGTACGGCTCGATCTCGGCGCCGATCAGGAACTCGCCGCGGTCGGTCTGCGAGATGTAGACGTGCATCTGCGAGGAGACGATGATCACGTCGAGGAACGGCTTCACGGGCTCCGTCACGAAGGCCTGGAGGATGTGCGTCGTGATCGGCAGCGGGACGCCGGCGAGGTCGGCGACGAGCGTCGACCAGCCGGCCGTCGCGCTCACCACCGTGTCCGTCCGCACCGGGCCCCGGGTCGTCTGCACGCCGGTGACGCGCCCGTTCGAGCGCTCGACGCCGGTCACCTCGGTGTACGGATGGATCTCGACGCCGTGCCGGTCGGCGCCGCGCGCGTAGCCCCAGACGACCGCGTCGTGGCGGATGATCCCTCCGGGTGGGTGGTAGAGCGCCCCCATCACGGGCCAGGTGACGTCCTGCGAGAGGTCCATCTCCGGGCAGAGCCGCGCGATCTCGTCCGGCCCGACGACGCGCGAGTCGATCCCGAGGAGCTGGTTCACCTCGGCGCGCTCCGTGGCGGTGATGAGCCCGCGGTCGGAGTGCGCGAGCGTCAGGTGCCCCTGCTGGGAGAAAAGGAGGTTGAAGTCGAGGTCGGCGCCGAGGCCCTCGTAGAGCTTCACGCTCTGCCGGTAGAACTCGGCCCCCTCCGGCGTGCGGTAGTTGGCGCGGATGATCGTCGTGTTGCGTCCGGCGGCCCCCGAGCCGATGTAGCTCTTCTCGAGGATCGCCACGTCGGTGATGCCGTGGTTCTTCGCCAGGTAGTAGGCGGTCGCGAGGCCGTGCGAGCCGCCGCCGACGATGACGACGTCGTAGCGGTCCTTGAGCTCGCCCCGCGGGCGCCACATGCGGCGGATGCGGAAGACGTCCTTCACGGCGCCTCCAGCCCCGCTGCGGCGTCGAGCACTACCTCGGCCAGGTAGTCCCCGTACTCCTGGGCGAAGAAGACGCGGAACCCGCCGTCCTCGTCGCGAAGGACGAGCGCCTGCACGTGGGCGACGGGCCCGACCGCCGGGAGCGCGTCGAGGTCGAGGTCCGTGAGGCGGCGCAGCAGCGTCTCGCCGGGCAGCCGGATCCCCGCCCAGCCGGCCGAGACGTCGAGCGTCGCCCGGTCGCCCAGCCGGGCGCGGACCTCCGCGACCCGCTCCCAGTCGCAGAGCACGAGCGCCCGGTCGTCGGACAGCCTCACGATCTCCGCCGCTCCGGCGTCGAGGCCGTCCGCGTCTCCTCGCACGTCGAGGACGCCGGTGCGCGAGACGTCCTCGATCCCGGCCGGCGCGTGGGCGAGCGGGCGCTCGAGCGGCGACCGCCAGACCGCCTCGGGGGCGGCCAGGTCGGGGCTGAGGAAGTCCAGGTGCGTCACGTGCGGAGATGCTCCCCGTCCGGGTCGAAGAAGGGACGCAGGCGGACGTGGGCCCGTTCGACGGAGCCGTTCACCTTGATGGCGATCTGAGCGCCGTCCTCGGCGAGCTCGGGCGGGACCCAGCCCATGCCGATCGCCTTGCCGAGGTGCTCGCTCCAGCGGGAGCTCGTCACCCGCCCGCCGGGACGGCCGCCGACGACTATCTGCCCGCCCTCCGGCGGGACGACGCCGTTCGCCATCTCGAAGCCGACGAGCTGCTCGCGGAAGCCGCGTTCCTGCACGCGCTCGAGCGACCACTTGCCGACGAAGTCGTCCTTGTCCATCTTCGCGATCCACGGCATCGAGGCCTCGAAGACGTTCGACTCGGAGTCGGTGTCCTGGCCGACGAGTATGTGCATCTTCTCGAGGCGCAGGATGCGTTGCGGCTCCAGCCCGAACGGACGCGCGCCGAGGTCGGCGCCGTGGTCGAGGATCGAGTCCCAGACGTGCTCGCCGTAGGGGCTGGGGAAGTGGATCTCGTAGCCGAGCTCGCCCACGAAGCCGATGCGGAGGACGAGGCTCGGGACGCCGGCGACGTGCGCGTGCTTCGCGTCGAGGTACGTGAAGGCCTCGTTCGAGACGTCCAGGTCGGCGAGCCGGCTCATCAGCTCCCGCGCGTGCGGCCCCGCAACGTTCACGGCCGCGAGTGCGCCCGTCACGTTTGCGATCCGGACGTCGAGGCCCCACACGGCGTTCCACCACTCGAACCACTCGAGCACCGCGCCGGCGCCGGTGGAGGTCGTCGTCACGTAGTAGTCCTCCTCGGCGAGCCGCGCGATCGTCCCGTCGTCCATGATCCGCCCGGCGTCGCTTCCGAGGACGCCGTAGCGGATCCGTCCCGGCTTCATGTCGCCGAACCGGTTCGGGTAGAGCCGCTCGAGGAAGGCGGCGGCGTCCGGTCCCCGGACGACGAGCTTCCCCAGCGTGGAGACGTCGATGACGCCGAGCGCGTCGTGGACGTTCTTCGCCTCGCCGCTCGGATCGCCGTAGGAGTGCGGGCGCCGCCAGGTGCCCGTCCACATCATCTTCGCGCCGAGCTCCTTGTGGCGGTGGTGGATCGACGTGCGCTGCGCCGGCTCGTGGGGCCGGCCCGCGAGGAGCCCGAGCTCGACCGGCTGCCAGGGCGGCCGCGCCGTCGTCGTCCCGATGGACGCCTCGTCGGTCTCGTTCTCGCGGGCGTAGAGGCGGATGGACGGCAGGTGGCAGAGCTTCCCCTGGCAGGGGCCCATGGTCACGGTCGTGTAGCGCTTGGCGAGCTCGATCGAGTCGAAGCCCTCGGCGATGGCCCGCTTGACGTCCTTGTCGGTGACGTCCTCGCAGATGCAGACGAAGCACTTCCCCTTCTTGACCGCGCCGTCGTAGGTGGCCGCGGGAACTGCTGCGTCGTCGACCTCGCCTGCGGCTGCGCCGACCGCCTCGACGCCCGCGGGCAGCTCGGCGGGCACGAAGATGCCGCGGCCGGGGTCGTATCCGACGCTCGCGCCCGCGTGGGCGAGGAGCGCGTAAGCGGGCTGACGGCCGCCGGACATGACGAGCAGGTCGCAATCCAGCTTCTTCCCGTCGAGCTCCACGGAGGCGAGGCGGCCGCCGCGGCCACGGGCCGCGATCTCGCGCACGCGCGCCGCGCGGAGGTCGACGACCCCGGCGACCTCGGTCCCCGCCCGCTCGAGCAGGCTCGCCGTCTCCAGGCCTCGCTGGTCGGCCGAGACGACGACCGCCCGCACCCCCGGCCGGAGCGACCAGCGCCCGACGAGCCGCCGCACCGCTTCGGGGAGGACGACGCCGACGAGGTCGTTGCCGGGGAAGAGGAGCGGCTGCTCGATCCCGCCTGCGGCGACGACCACGCGGCCGGCGCGGTAGCGGTAGAGAACCGTGCCGGCATCGACGGGGACAAGCCCCCCTTCGTAGACGCCGATCGCCGTGCCGCGAACGGCCTCCACGCCCTCGAGCTCCGGGAGCGGGTCGAGACCGTTGTCGACGAGCACGACGCGGCCCTCGCGGCCCGCCGCCTCCCGCGCGCTCTCCACGCCCGCCTCGCTCGCGCCGACGACGAGCACGTCGGCACGCCGGCGCTCGACGTCGTAGCGCCGTGTGCGCCCCCGGTGCTTCTCCACCTTGCCGAGGCCGGCGACGCTGCGCAGGAAGCGCTCGTAGAGCGGCCAGGCGCGCCGCGGCCGGATCATCGTCCGGTAGTAGAAGCCGACCGGCGTGAACGGCCCGCCGACCTTGTCGGTGAGCGTCAGGAGGTCGTGGTCGAGGGAGCCCCAGAAGTTCTGCGCCTCGACCTTCGCACCCTCGTGGAGCGGCGTCACGCACGTGCGGACGTTGGGCACGCCGTCCACGCGCATCATGCAGTTCGGACACGTCCCCGAGCAGCAGAGCAGCCCGCGGGCGCGGTGGTACTTGAAGCTCCGCGAGAAGACGCGCTGGCCCTCGCCGAAGAGCGCCGAGGCGATCGTGTCGCCCCGGAAGCCGGTGACGCGGCTCCCGTGGAACGTGAACGGGATCGCCGCGTCGCGGTCGATTCGCTCGCCGGGCTGCGGCGGGAGCCTCATGCCGCGGGCGTGTCCGGGAGGGGAGGATCGTCAGGGGCGGCCGTGCCCGCCGGCTCGGGCACCGCAGTCGAGAGAACCTCGTTCGTGCGCGTGTCGCGCTCGGCGGTGAACCACGCCTCGCAGCCGAGCCGGTGGCACCACCACTCGCGCTGCACGCCGGCGACGTTGCGCTTGAAGTACAGGTAGGAGGTGAGCACGCGCAGGCTCGGCGCCCCCTGCGGCCGGACGGTCACCTCGCCGGCGCACGAGAACTCGTCCACCGGGCGCGGTCCGCAGTTGGGGCACGGGAGCAGGAACGACATTCAGTGCTCTAGGCCGGCACCTTGGAGGTCTCGGAGTCGCCGAGCATGCGCTGGAGCTCGGCCAGCACCCAGGCGAGCGCGTCGCGGGTCGCTGCCTCGGCTGCCTGGCCGTCCCGGGCGCGGCACGCCTCGAGCAGGGTGTCGGGGCCGCGCCGCAGGTCGGCGAACGCCTCGGGGTCGCGGCAAAGATAGAGCACATAACGCTCGACGCGGATGCGCTGGTCCTCGAGCGTCCGCAGGAGCCGCGGGCGCCCGGCGCAGCGGTAGCACGCGTCGCGCAGCGACCAGAACGACGACAGGTAGGCGTCGAGGTCGCCGGCCCGGAAGGCGCGCTCCATCTCCCGGCGGGCCGCGCCCATCTCGGCGAGCGCGTCGGCGGTGCACGCTTCCGCGCCGTGACGGGCGAGGAAGGTCTCGAGCCCGAGCCGGAGCGCCTGGATCTCCTCGAGCTCCTCGACGCTGAGGGGAGCGACGCTCGAGCCGCGCCGGGGCAGGCTCTCGACGAGCCCCTCGCTCTCGAGCCGGCGGAGCGCGTGCCGGACCGGCGTGAGGCTCACCTGGAAGCGGCCGGCGAGTGCCTCGAGGCGAAGCCGCTGGCCAGGCGCCATCTCGAGTCGGCCGATCTCGGAGCGGAGCGCACGGTAGACCGCGTCCTCCACGGACGGGACCTCGAGCGGGGTGACGGCCTGGTCGGACAATCCTTGACCTTTGATCAAAGCATTCGTACTGCGTCGGTCCTGCCGTGTCAAGCCCCGCGCCGTTACTCGGCGAGCCTGTGGAGGCGCCGGCGGCCGGGCAACCCCTTGAGCTCGTGCTCGCCGGCGTCCTCGAGTGCGAGGTCAGAGCCTTCGACGAGGCTCGCCGCCGACGCGGAGACGAGCACCTCGCCAGGCTCCGCCAGCGCGGCGATGCGTGCAACCGCGTGCACTGCCACGCCGCGGATGTTGTCGGCGTGACGCTCGATCTCGCCGGAGTGGACGCCGGCACGGATGCGGAGCCCGTCCTCGCGCGCCGCGTCGCGGACGGCGGCTGCGCAGCGGACGGCCCGGGCGGCGCCGTCGAACATGGCGAGGAAGCCGTCGCCCGTGGTCGTCACCTCGAAGCCCCGAAAGCGGTCGAGCTGGAGACGGACCCGGTCGCCGTGCCGCGCCAGCCGTTCTTTCCAGGCCGCGTCTCCCAGCTCGGCGGCGAGCGCGGTCGACTCGACGATGTCGGTGACGAGGAGCGTCGCCACCACGCGCTCGCCGGCCTCCGCCGGCTTGCCCCAGCCGCGCACGCCGGTGAACTCGATCGTGACGAGCGGCTCGTCGCCGACGACCCAGGCGTCGTGCCCCGGCGGGACGTCGAGCGCCTCGCCGGCGCCGAACCGGCGCCGCGCGCCGGAGTCCGTCACCACCTCCATCTGGCCGCCGACGACGACGCCCTGGTGGTGGTGCTGGCAGCTCGGCGTGCCCACGACGGGCTTCACGTGCTCGGACCAGCGCCAACCGGGCTCGTGCACGCTCCGCGCGAGGTAGACCTCGCCCAGGATGACGACCTGCGACGTGAGCAGCGGGAGCGTGATCAGCTCGTCGGGCTCCTCGAAGCGCTTCGACAGCAGGCTCCCCACGGGACGTCAGGATACGGCGCCGCCGCCGTCCCGCCGGCTACGCGCCGATCGGGACGTGGCCCGGCTGTGCCGCGACACGCTCGAGCCAGGCGCGGATCCCGGGATAGGGCGCCAGGTCGAAGCCGCCCTCGTCGGCGACGTGCGTATAGGCGTAGAGCGCGATGTCGGCGATCGAGTAGCGCTCGCCGACGAGGTACTCGTGACCGGCCAGGTGGCCCTCCAGCCCGTCAAGGGCCAGGTAGCCCACCCGCTGGCGCTCGGCGAGCGTGTCCGGGTCGATCTCGATTCCCTTCGTCAGCCAGAACCTCGGCACGGCGACGTACGGCTCGTGGCTGTACTGCTCGAAGAACATCCACTGGAGCACTTTCGCGCGGTCGAACGGGTCGTCCGGGACGTAGGGGGTGCCCTCGCCGAAGAACCAGAGGATGGCCCCGGACTCGCCGAGCGCGCGCCCGTCGTCGAGGACGAGGGTCGGCACCCGGAGGCCCGGGTTGAGGTCGCCGAGCACCTCTCTGCGGTTCGAGCGGTCGACGACGTCCAGCTCGCGCCGCTCGTAGTCGACGCCGAGCTGGGCGAGCAGCAGGCGCACCTTGTAGCAGTTGCCGGAGGCCGGGTTGTCGAAGAGGACCATCAGCTCCCGTTGGCGCCGGGGATCCAGTCCGTGCCCGCCAGCGGCACGCGCGCCATGGCGGCCGCCTCCACGGTGAGCGCGACGAGGTCCTCCGGCTCCAGGTTGTGGACGTGGGACTTCCCGCAGGCGCGTGCGAGGGTCTGCGTCTCGAGCGTCAGCACCCGGAGGTAGTTGGCGATCCGCCGGCCGCCGAGCACGGGGTCGAAGCGGGCGGCGAGCTCGTCTTCCTGGGTGGAGATGCCGGCGGGGTCGCGACCGGCCTGCCAGTCGTCGTAGTAGCCGGCCGAGCTTCCGATCTTCCCGTACTCCTCCTCGAGCTCGGGGCTGTTGTCGCCCATCGCGATCAGCGCGGCAGTCCCGATCGAGACGGCGTCGGCGCCGAGCGCAAGCGCCTTCGCGACGTCGGCGCCGGTCCGGATCCCGCCCGAGACGATCAGCTGCACCTTGCGGTGCATGTCGAGCTCCTGGAGCGCGTCGACCGCGAGCCGGACGGCGGGTAACGTCGGGATGCCGACGTGCTCGATGAAGACGTCCTGGGTGGCGGCCGTCCCGCCCTGCATGCCGTCGACGACGATCACGTCCGCGCCCGCCTTCACGGCGAGCTGGACGTCGTAGTACGTCCGCGTCGCGCCCACCTTCACGAAGACCGGCTTCTCCCAGTCGGTGATCTCGCGCAGCTCGCCGATCTTGATCTCGAGGTCGTCGGGGCCCGTCCAGTCGGGGTGGCGGGAGGCGCTGCGCTGGTCGATCCCCTTCGGGAGGTCGCGCATCTCGGCGACGCGGTCCGAGATCTTGTGGCCGAGGAGCATGCCCCCGCCGCCCGGCTTGGCGCCCTGGCCGACCACGATCTCGATCGCGTCGGCCTTGCGGAGGTCGTCCGGGTTCATGCCGTAGCGGGAGGGGAGGAGCTGGTAGACGAGGATCCTCGAGTGCTCGCGCTCCTCCGGCGTCATGCCGCCGTCGCCGGTCGTCGTCGAGGTGCCGACCTCGGTCGCGCCACGGCCGAGCGCCTCCTTCGCGGGAGCCGAGAGCGCGCCGAAGCTCATCCCGGCGATCGTGACCGGGATCGCGAGCTCGAGCGGCTTCCGCGCGAAGCGAGTCCCGAGCGTGACGTTCGTGTCGCAGCGCTCGCGGTATCCCTCGAGCGGGTAGCGCGAGACGCTCGCGCCGAGCAGGAGCAGGTCGTCGAAGTGGGGCAGCGCCCGCTTGGCCCCGAAGCCGCGGATGTCGTAGATCCCCTCGCGCGCGGCGCGCTGGATCTCGGCGATCACCGTGCGGTCGAAGAGGGCCGACTCGCGGAGGTTCCAGGGGCGCACTAGTAGGAGCCGGCGTTGTCGACCTTGAAGGTGTAGAGCTGCCGTGCCGAGCCGTAGCGGCGGAAGTCTCCCGGCTCGGCGTCCTCGATCCCGGCGCGCGCGAGCAGGTCGCGAAGCTCGGCGGCGTGCTCCTCGCGCAGCTCCTTCTCGACGCAGTCGGCCCCGAGGCCGGCGACTTCACCGCGGACGTAGATCCGCGCCTCGTAGATCGAGTCGCCGAGCGCCTCGCCCGTGTCCCCGCAGACGACGAGGCGGCCCGTCTGCGCCATGAAGCCGCTCAGGTGCCCGACAGAGCCGTGCACGACGACGTCGACGCCTTTCATCGAGATCCCGCAGCGCGCCGCGGCGTCCCCGTGGACGACGACCAGCCCGCCCCGGCCGGTGGCGGCGGCCGACTGGCTCGCGTTGCCGTTCACGACGACCCGGCCGGACATGATGTTCTCCGCGAGCCCCGGCCCGGCGT
>DASTBX010000072.1:0-8962 GCA_035711645.1 Gaiellaceae bacterium | reverse complement strand
GGCGATCGGATCACGGCCGGACGAGGCGCTCGCGCGCCTCAAGGCCGCGGAGGCGCTTCTCGAAGCGGGTCGGCGTGCCGAGGCCGAGGCAGAGCTGACTGCCGCCGCGGCCTTCGCGGAGCCGGCCGGCGCCGCTGCCTGGGGCCGCGCCGCCGAGGCGCTGGCGGCGAAGCCCTAGCTCGCCTCGGGCCAGTCGTCCGGCTCGTCGACCGAGAGCAGCACCTTCGCCGCGCCCCGCGCACGGAGGGCCTTGCCTAGGTCGTCGGGCTTCCGCACCTCCTCCGTATCCACGAGGGCGTACCAGTCCTTGCTCGCCGCGTTCGGCTTGTCCGGGTTGCGCTTCGACGGGTCGAAGCCGATGAAGAGGACCTCGCCGCCGGCCTGCTCGATCACATTCCTCAGGTTCTCCTCGTGCTTCTTCTTATCGGGGTTGTCGCCTACGAGCAGCCACCAGTGCTTCGGCACGCCTACCTCCTGCCGCGCTTCGTTTGGCGCGGATCATCCTCCACGGCAGGCGCGGAGGCAAGCTCCCGCCCCGGAGCTACGCGGCTAGCTCGACACGCTCGATGGCGACGCGCTCGTGCGGCCGGTCGCGGGCGTCGCGCGGAAGCTCCGAGATGGCGTCGACGACGTCCATCCCTTCCGTCACACGCCCGAAGACGGTGTGCTTGCCGTCGAGCCACGGGGCCGAGTCCGTCGTGACGATGAAGAACTGGCTCCCGTTCGTGTCGGGCCCGCGGTTCGCCATCGCGAGCGCGCCGCGAACGATGCGGTGCTCGTTCGGCTCGTCCTCGAACTCGTAGCCCGGGCCGCCGGTGCCGTCGCCGCGCGGGCAGCCGCCCTGGACCATGAAGTCGGGAATGACGCGGTGGAAGGTGATGCCGTCGTAGAAGCCGTCCCGCGCGAGCGTCGTGAAGTTGTCGACGGTGCGGGGAGCGTCCTCGTCGAAGAGCTCGAGCGCCACGGGGCCGTGTGTAGTGTGGAGCGTCGCATGAGTCATGGCGCCACCGTAGCGAAGCGGGGCCTCACCTACGCCGCCTCGCTTCCCGAGCGCCTGATGCGGGCGGCGGCTGCGGGCCTCGGCGGGCTCCTGCACGAGAGCGCGCAGGTCGTCCTCCCCCGCTTCGTGCGCGCCTCGCGCCTCTACGAGGCGACGGCGAAAAACGCTCTGCGGATCGCGATCGAGGCGGTCGGAGGCGTCGCGCCCGCGGAGCCGCCGGCCGTCGCCGCGACCGAGATCGCGAAGCGGAAGGCGGCCGGCAACGTCGTCGAGCTCGGCTCCATCCTCGCGTTCGGCTTCTCGCCGCTCTGGCTTCTCGCCGCAGCCTCCGACGTCATTCGCGGCTCGCGGGTGTACCTCGAGGAGCTCGTGGCGGAGCTGAAGCGGGCCGACGTGTTAGCAGAGGAACGCGAGATCGGCTCCGTGGACGAGCTCCTCGAGACGCTCGAGAACGCCTCGGGCCGCACCGCCCGACTCATCGACCTGCCGCCGCTGGAGGTGGCGGAGCTGCGCGCCACGCTGGCCGAGCTGCGTGGGGACGTCTCCGGTCTGCCCGGGCCGGAGGAGCTCGCCGCGCTCTACCGCGGCCTCCGCGCCGAGGCGGCGCGGGAGCGCCGGCCGCTGCTCGAGGTCTCGGTCGGGATGGGCATCGCCTTCCTGGTCTCGGCCCGTACAGTTGCCGGCCGGCATCTCGCCGTGCCCTACCGAGAGGACTGGGCACCGCTCCACGGCGAGGGATTCGCCGCGTACGCGCGGCGGGTAGGCGCTCCCTACGCACGGGCCGCAACCGGCCACTTCGACCCGCGGCGCCCGTCCTGGACCGAGCGCCTCATCCACCACCTGGCGCGCGTGCGGTGAGCACGCAGGCTGTCAGGGTCGAGGAGCCGGAGGACCTGACCGCCTGGGTCGAGGTCCACAACCGGGTTTCCCGCACGGCCCTGTCGCTCGGCGAGATCGAAGCCTACCGCGCCGCCCTCGACGGCTCCGCGCATCTCGTCGCGCGCGACGGTGACCGACCGGTCGGAGCCGCGTTCGCCGCGCCCGAGCCGGAGCAGCGCTCGCGCGGGGCCGTCCTCGCGTGGGTCGGCGTCCTGCCGCACGAACGCGGGCGGTCGATCGGCTCGTCCCTGCTCAGCGAGATCTCCGCCCGGGCGGACGCCGCGGGGCTGACGGCGCTCGAGGGCGAGGTCTACGAGGACGACGGCGCCAGCCTCGCCTGGGCTGCCCGGCGCGGCTTCGCCGAGATCGGCCGCGAGTCGTGGCTGACGCTCGACCTCGGCCGGGTCGAGGCGCCCGATCTCGCGGCGCCGGGGGGCGTCGAGGTCGTGACGCTCGCGGCGCGGCCGGACCTCGTCCGCGGGGTCTACGAGGTGGCCCGCGAGGCCTACCCCGACATCCCGGGGCACGAGGACGAGATGGAGCCCTTCGACGAGTGGCTCGCGCACGACATGAGCGGGCCGAACGACGACCCGGAGGGAGTCTTCCTCGCCCTGGCCGGCGGCGAGGTGATCGGATACTCGAAGTTCCACCTCCCGCTGGCGAGGCCGGGCGTCGCAGTCCACGACCTCACCGGTGTGAAGCGGACGTGGCGCGGGCGCGGCGTCGCCGGAGCGCTGAAGCGGGCCCAAATCGCCTGGGCGAAGGAACGGGGCTTCGAGCGCCTGGAGACGTGGAACGAGGAGCGAAACGCGCCGATCCGGACGCTGAACGAGCGTCTCGGCTACCGGTACGCCTCGGGCGCCGTGCTCCTGCGCGGCCCGCTCTTCCATTCGGACGGAAACGCCCTACAGTCCGAATAGCCCACTCATTGCGGCCAAGGGGAGGGGCGGTTCTTGAGGGTCTGGGAGAGCACGACCTGGCTTGCCATCGGCGCAACGGCGCTCGCGACGCTCGCCGTGCTGACGGCGCTCGCGGCGGCGTACCGCGTGCGCCGGGGAAGCGGCGCGCGGCAGGCCGGCGAGGACGACGACGAGCGGCTGCGCGAGGAGCTGCGCCGCTGCCGGGCCGAAGCGGCCCGGGCGCGGGCCGAGCTACGCTGGCTGCGCCGCCTCGCTGGCGCCGGCGCCGCGGACCCGCTCGACGGCCTGCTCCGCCAGGCGCTCGAGGCCGCGGCCGACCTCGCCGACGCCGCGGCGGCCATGCTGCTCCTCCCCCGACCGGACGGCGAGCCGCTCGCGGCAGCGTTCGGCCTCACGGCCGTGGAGGCGACCCGCGAGCTGCCGGCGCTTCCTCCGGGAGGGGCCGAGGCGCGCGCCGTCGCGCTCGCGTACCGCTACACGGAGGAGGAGCTGGCGCGCGACGACTTTCGGCTGACCGGCGGGCTCGCGCTCGCGCTCGCCGACCCGGACGGCGCGCACGTCGGGACGCTCGCCGTCTTCTGGCGGCGGCTCGAGCGGGAGGCGACCGAGGACGAGCTCGAGCGGCTCGAGAGCCTCGCAGCCGCGCTCGGCCCCGCGCTCGCCAACGCGCTGCGCGTCGAGGAGCTGCGGCGCGAGGCCGACGTCGACCCGGACACGGGCCTGCACGGGCGGCGCTCGCTCGAGCGCTCGCTCGAGCGCGAGTGCGCCCGCGCACGCCGCTACGGCCACGGTCTCACGCTCCTCCTGCTCAGGATCGACGCCGCCTCGGCCGACGGCCTCCTGCGCTGGGCGGCGGAGCGCCTCGCCGTCTCGGTGCGGGCGCCGGACGCCGTCTTCCACATGGGCGGCGGCCGCTTCGCCGCCCTCCTGCCCGAAGCCTCGCGCGCCGACGCCGAGCGGCTCGCCGCGAGGCTCGAGCCCGCTGTCACGGCGACGCTCGCGGGCGGCGCCCGAGCACAGGCATGGACCGCGCTCGCCGAGCTCGGCGACGCCGACGACGCCGTCTCGCTCGTCCAGCGAGCGGAGGAAGAGCTTGCCGGGAACGAGCCTCGTCCCGGGACGACGGAGCCACACCGAACGGCCGTCGATCGCGGTCCCTGACCGGAGTACGTTTGCGGCCTGTGGCGACAATCCTAGAGCTTGCGGCACACGCGGAGGTCTCTGCGGAAACCGTCCTGCGCGTCGTCAACGGGGAGCCCGTCAACGAGGAGGTGGAGCGGCGCGTCCGGGACGCGATCGCGGAGCTCGGCCCGCCGCCCTATCCGCGCACGCCGGAGGTCCTCCCGGCGCTCGCCGAGCACGGCCACGAGCTGGGAGAGGCGCTCGCCGGGGGCGTCGAGACCGCCGTCCACGACGTCCTCCGCGTGGAGGTGCGTCCCGTGGCCCAGCAGGTCGCCGAGCTCGGCGCCCTCTTCCAGCGCATGCTGGAGCGCCTGGAGACGATGGGCGAGGACGTCGAGCGCGAGCGGCGCGACCGCCTCGAGGACGTCGCGCTCCTGACGGAGCTCGTCACCTCCGGCTGGCGCTCCGTCGACCGGCGCCTCGCACGCCTGGAGAACGTCGTCGCCCGCATCGAAGCGGGCAGGAAGGGGCGCCGCGGGACGGGCCTCTCCCACCCCGACGACGCGGCCGGCGCCGTCCCGGGCGAGTAAGGGACACGCTCGACCTCGAGGCCCGACGCGGCGCGGGCGGCGGCCCGGCCGTGCGGCCGCCGCCCGCCCACCTCCTACCGCTCTTTTCCGGCGATTGCGTACACCCGGTCTCCGCTTGCCGCGGAGACGAGCAGGTCGGGGACGCCGTCCCCGTCGAGATCGCCGAGCCCGACGGCGTCGAAGCCGAGGTTCTCGAACGGGGTCGTGCTCGTGAGCCGGCGCAGGAGCGAGCCGTCCGCTCCGGAGAAGATCTCCACCTTGCCGGCCTGCGGCGCGCCGTCGCTCGACGTGTAGGAGCCGACGGCGAGGTCGACCAGCCCGTCGCCGTCGACGTCGCCCGCTTCCCGTCCCGGGCCCAGGCCTTCGCCGGCTGCCGAGCCGATCCACTCGTGGAGCTCCGAGCCGTCGGCGCCCGAGTGGACGACCGCCCGGCCGGTCCCGGTGCCGAGCGAGGAGTCGGCGTAGTCGGCCGCGTAGACGTCGCCGGTGCCGTCGCCGTTCACGTCACCGACGCCCGCGACGAAGAACGAGCCCAGCTCGACGCCGCTCGGCGGCGCAGGGATCGTGAAGAGCGGCCTGCCGTTCCGGCCGGAGAAGACGTACGCCGCCCCGCCCTGGGCCGGCCCCGCATTCTGCGCGCCGACGATCAACTCCGGACGGCGGTCGCCGTTCAGGTCGGCGCTCCAGTCCGTCGCCGAGCCGAAGAGGTCGCCGGCCCCGCCCGCGTCGAGCTTGCGGATCAGCTCGTGCGTGCGGCCCGAGAAGACGTACGCCCGGCCGGAGTCCCGACCGCCCGCGTCGCTGAGGGGCGCCCCGACGAGGACGTCGGCCCGACCGTCTCCGTTCACGTCGCCCGCGCCGGCGACCGCGGCTCCGAAGAAGTCGCCCTGGCGCCCGCGCGAGAACACGTGAAGGAGCCGCCCGGTCGCGCCCGAGTAGAGGTACGCGCGCCCCGGGCCGACGCCGGGGGCGCCGCTGACGATGTCGGCGACGCCGTCGCCGTCGGTGTCGCCCGCGTCGGCCATCGCGTAGCCCTGCTGGTCGCCCGGGGCCCCGTCGAGGCGGTAGAGGAGCGAGCCCGTCCGTCCGGAGTGCACCCAGGTGGTCCCCGTCGCCGTGAACGGCTCCCCGACGAGCGCCTCCTTCGCACCGTCCCCGTCCACGTCGGCCAGCTCGCTGATCGCCCACCCGTAGAACGCGCCGGCCCCCGGCGATCCGCCGGAGAGCGTCCAGAGCACCCCCGCCGGCTCCACGAAGCCGTCGTCCTCAGCGTTCGCCGCCGCGCCGGGAGCGAGCGCGGCGACCGCCGCGACGGCTCCGGCGGGCAGCCATGCCTTCCAGCGCATGGGCTCCCCCTTCCGTTTCCGGCGACGCTAGGAGACTGCGGCGAGCGGCGCTTCCAGGATCCTGCTCAGTTCGGCCGCGCCTCCCGAGCGGCCCGCCCGGCGCACGGAGGACGGCGTCCGGCCGAAGGCGCGGCGGAAGCTGTCCGTGAAGTGGCTGTGGCTCGAATAGCCGAGCCGGCGCGCGAGGAGGGTCAGGTCGGCGTCGGCCTCGAAGAGCCCGTCGAGAGCCGAGCGAAGCCGGAGCTGGTTCCTGTAGCCGTGGATCGTGAAGCCGGTGCGGGCGCGGAAGACCCGCGCCAGGTGGAAGGGCGAGCTGTGCACGGAGCGGGCGATCTCGCCGAGCGTCAGGCGGTCGCCCAGCCGGCCCGCGACGAGCTCCTTCGTCGCCTCGACCAGGTCCGCGTGGCAGCAGTCCGTGGCGGCGCGGCGCCTCGGCGCCGGCGTCCCCGCGAGCCGCAGCCCGACCGTGAGGGCCTCGCGGAGGAGCCGGCAGAGGGTCTCCTCGACGAGCAGGCCGTCGCCGGCCGACGGAGCGGCGCGTACGACGAGGCGGTGCAGGAGGTAAGTCCGGGGCTCGACCGGCCCGTGGCTGACGGGGAAGCGGAAGCTTCCGGCCTCTCCGCCCGCCACCTCGGCGAGCCGCCGCTCCTCGACGAGGAGGAAGGCGCAGTGGTCGCCGCGCGGGTTCAGGAGCCTGCGGCGGTAGGGCTGGTCCGGGTTGTAGAACATGACGTGGTTGGGCGTCGCCACCACGGGCCGGCCCGCGTGCTCGATCACGACGTTCGTTCCGGGGAAGACGACGAAGTACCCCTCCTCGGCGCGGTTCTCGCGCGACCAGCGCGGGTCGTCGGGCCAGCAGTGGAACTCGCCGAGCGCGAGCCCGTCGGCCGCGAAGAGAAGCCGGACCGCAGGATCGCCGTCCATCTGCCTCCTTGGACGACCGCGGCCGCCGAAGGTTCGCGGGGCCGGGCCCCGGGCGCGCGCTAAGCTGGCGCCGATGAACGTCGACCGGCTCCAGGACGAGGCGGGCGCCGAGCGAGAGCGGCACGAGGGAGTCCTCCGCTACTACACGCTGGCGAAGCGCGCCGAGTGGCAGACGGCGGATCTTCCGTGGAACAACGTGCCGCCGATCCCGGAGACGCGCGGCTCCGCCCAGAAGCGGGCGCGCCGGACCGACATCTGGCGCTCCGTGGTCACCCAGCAGTACCAGGCGGACATCCTCGCCGTGAAGATGGCGGCGCAGCTCCTCAACCTCGCGCCGCACCACGAGGCGAAGATGTACTACACGACGATGGTGCAGGACGAGGCGCGCCACGTCGAGGCGTGGCTGAAGCTCCTCGACGAAGTCGGCGGCACCGCCGAGCGCGATCCCCATCTCGACGAGCTCGCGCGCATGTTCCTCGACGACCTCGAGCTGCTCGAGGAGAAGGTCTTCCTCATGCAGGTCTTCTTCGAGCGGCTCATCATCCCGCGCTTCCGCCTCATCGCGCGCTCCTCGCGCGGGACGGTGCTCGAGGACCTCTGCAACCGCCTCACGATCGACGACGGCATCCACCACGGCGCGGGGATGGCGTACGAGCGAGTCCTCCTCGAGACCGCGCCGCCGAAGACGAAGCGGAAGCTCGTGGACGCGGCGAACCGGATGCTGCCCATCTTCGTCGAGCACGCCCTCTGGCGGCCGCCGGCGCGCGCGTGGATCGGGCGCGCCATGCACGAGCGCGACGTCCAGCGGCTCCGCGAGGACCTCGACGACGGGGTGCGACTGGCGAACTCGCTGGGGCTGGACGTCAGCGACGTCCAGCTCCCGTACTAGGCACTCGTTACACCTCGACGCCGTACGCCTCGGTGAAGGCGGCCTGCGCGTAGGCGAGCGAGGCGTAGGCGAAGCCCTTGTCGCCCCAGCCCGTGCCCCAGCTGTTGCGGACGATGAACGAGCCGGGCCGGTAGCCGACGAGGGCGACCGCATGGCCGCCGCGGGCCGTCTCCGGGAGGTACTCCTCGAGCTCGCCGTCCGTGTCCGGCGCGAGGTCCCAGGTGTCGTCGACGTTCAGGCGGGTGAGGATCGGGCCCTTCGTGGCGAGCCAGGTGCGCCAGTTCGTGAGATTCCTGCCCAGGTTGAAGTACGCGAGAATCTTGCGCTGGGCGGCGATCGCGTAGAACGTGGTCGCCCGCCCCGGGTAGAGCTTCCCGGAGCGGAACGAGAGCGTCGTGTCGCGGACGACGCCGTACTTGCGGGCAACGTCGAGCGCCGCTTTCAGGCTCGTCCCCTCGGTCTCGATGAAGGCCGTCGGGCGCGTGATGAACTGGTCCGTCTCCTTCGAGGCCATCCAGATGAAGCGGGGCGAGAGCAACGTCGTCTGCCCGAGCCGGCCGGCCTTGACGAAGTGCCAGCGGAGCACGGAGTCGGCCGTCGCCCAGCCGACGCAGGACCCGGTCGTCCCCTGGTCGGCGATCTTCCACCAGTCGGCGCGCAGGTCCTTCGAGGAGGGGACAGGAGGAGCGGCGGCGACGAGATCGGCGTCGGCCGCCACCTCGAAGGTCCAGTCCTGCTCGGTCCTCTGCGACGGCCGGACGTTCAGGATCCGCTTCGGCTGCCGCTTCCGCTTTTTCGCGCGTCGCTTCCTCGGTGCCTGGCGTGGCCTGGCCATGGGCGCCTCCTCCCTCGCTGACGACGGAAGCGTCGAGTCTAGAGCCTCTCCGGCGCCGGGACGTTTGACCGCCGCGCCTCCGGGAAACTAGGGTCTGCGCATGGACGGACTGTACGACCGGCTGATCGAGCTGTGCGAGCGGCTCAGCGCGGGCACTCAAACCGGCCAGGTGGCCTGGGCCGCAGAGGAGGCGACGTCCTTCTCGTGGTCCGGCTCGAGCGGCGCGGTGAACGTCCGCAGCCTCGACGAGGACGGTGAGGAGCCCTTCGAGCTCGCGGTCTTCGCGGCGGGCGGGCAGAAGGTCGAGAGCCTCATCTCCGAGTGGGCCGAGGACGAGTCGCCCGCTCCCTGGAACGACGCGCTCGGCCGCGCCTACCGGGCCGCACGCCGCCAGGCGCTCGGAGTCGACAAGATCCTGGACGATCTCTTCGCGGAGCTTCCGACGGTGAGGCCCCGC
>DASTBX010000071.1:0-8333 GCA_035711645.1 Gaiellaceae bacterium | reverse complement strand
CGAGTCAGT
This sequence comes from Gaiellaceae bacterium, assembly GCA_035711645.1. Classification (GTDB taxonomy): domain Bacteria; phylum Actinomycetota; class Thermoleophilia; order Gaiellales; family Gaiellaceae; genus JAIBJN01. The sequence continues at coordinate 8,324 of DASTBX010000071.1, read as the reverse complement.
AGCGGCACGCGTGTCGACGTAGGTCGCTGCCGGCGACCCACCGGTCTCCGTGGACGCCAGAACTGGCCGCTTAGCAGGCAATTTGTAGTAGCGGCGGTAGGACTCGAACCTACGACACACGGATTATGATTCCGCTGCTCTAACCAGCTGAGCTACGCCGCCCTGCGCGGCGGAGTCTAGCAAGAGCCCCCGTTTCCCCCTCAGCCGCGGACGAGCTCGATGCCCTCGTCCTCGAGCTCGGCGATGCCGCCCTCGGCGACGTGGACGATGTCGTCCACGCCCGCGCGGCGGAGGAGCGACGCGGCGATCGAGCTCCGGTTTCCGGCCGAGCAGGCGACCGCCAGCGGGGGCCCGCCGTTTCGCAGCTCGTTGGGCACGCCGTCGCGCAGCTCGTGGTAGGGCACATGGAGCGAGCCGTCGACATGCCCTTCCTCCCATTCGTCGTCCTCGCGAACGTCGAGGAGGCGCACGTCGCCGGCGCGGAGCCGGCCGGCGAGCTCGGCGATGTCGATCGCCGGGGTCGACTCGACCGGGTGGCCCGCGTCGCGCCACGCCTCGATGCCCCCGGCGAGCACGCCGGCGATCCGCCGGAAGCCGACGGCCTCGAGCAGGCGCCCGAGCCGGCGGCCCTCGTCGTCCGTCGCGGCGGTGACGACGACCTCGCTCTCCGGGTCGACCACCCACGCGGCGCGCGTCCCGACCGCGGCCCGCACCATCGTCACGTTGATGGAGCCGGGGACGTGGGCGGCGTCGAACTCGCGCGTGTCGCGGCCGTCGACGAGCGTCGCGCCCGCCTCGAGCCGCTCGGCCACTGCCGCCGGCGCGAGGGGCTCGAGCGGCTGCGGGTCCGTGATCAGCGGCCCGCGGTTGAGCTCCACGATGCGCCGGAAGTTCGGCGGCTGCGGCGCGAGCGTGCCGGTGAGCGCGCGGACGAAGTCGCCCTCGTCCTCCGTCCGGAGCAGGCGGTTGAAGCGGCGCTCGAAGCCGATCGTCGTGCCTGGCTTCTCGCTCATCCCCGCGCCGCCGCAGAGCGACCCGCCGATGTGCCCCGGCCAGACCTCCGCAAAGTCGTCGAGCGCGAGAAGGCGCCGCAGCGACCCGTAGAGCCCGTGCGCGCCCTCCTCCGCCTCGACCGCCAGATCGGGCCGGGCGACGTCGCCCACGAAGAGCGAGTCGCCGGTCACGACGAGCCAGGGCTCCTCGCCGCGGCTTCCGTCGGAGACGAGGTAGGCCGTGTGCTCGGGCCGGTGGCCGGGGGTGGCGAGAGCGGTGATCGTCGTCTCGCCGACGGTGACCGAGTCGCCGTCGGCGAGCGGCTCGTGCGGGTACTCGACGTCGGCAGCTTCCGGCACCCGGATCGTGGCGCCGGTCGCCTTCGCGAGCCGCCCCTTGCCGGAGAGGTGGTCGGCGTGGTTGTGGGTCTCGAGGACGTGGCGGATCTCGAAGCCGTGCTCCTCGGCGAGCTGGAGGTACTCCTCGATCTCCCACTTGGGGTCGATCACGGCCGCCTCGCCGCCGTCCGCGACGACGTAGGAAGCGCACCCGAGGTCCTCGTGCAGCAGCTGCCGGAAGAACATGCCGCGGGCATGATACGGCCGTGCGATTCGATCGCCGCGAGCTCGCCGGAGCGGTAGCCGACCTCGGCGTCCTCGTCCCGATCGCCGTCACGCTCATCGTCGCGAACGGCCTGTCGGCGACGGCCGTGCTCCTCCCGGCCGGTCTCCTCTACCTCGCCGCCGCCGCCGTGTACCGGCTGCCGATCCCCGTGCAGCCGCTGAAGGCATTCGGGGCGATCGCCATCGCGGAGGGGCTCGGCTCCGACGAGGTCGCCGCGGGGGCGCTGCTCATGGGGGCCATCTTCCTCGTCGCGGGGCGCCTCGGGCTGGTCGACCTCGCCGCGCGGGCCTTTCCGCGAGCGCTCGTCCGGGGCGTCCAGCTCACCGTCGGCCTGCTCTTCCTCGGGATCGCGTGGGACCTGGTCGCCGACCCTCCCGCCGCCTTCGCCTCCTACGCCGCGAGCCCGGGCTGGAGCGTCGTGCTTGCCGGACTGACTCTCGCCGCGGCGCTCGCCCTGCGCCGCTTCGCGATCTCGCTCGCGCTGGTCGGGTTCGGAGTCGGGCTCATGCTCGCCCGCGCGGGCGGCGACGTGGCGCTCGGGCCGTCCGAGCTCGCGCTCCCGAGCTTCGACGCGGGGACGTTCGCGACCGCGTTCGCCGTGCTCGTCGTCGCCCAGGTCCCACTCTCCTTCGCGAACTCGTGCCTCGCGACCGCCGACGCGGCCCGCTCCTACTTCGGCGAGCTCGGAGAGCGGGCCCGTCCGGGACGGCTCGCGACGACGTTCGGCAGCGCGAACCTCCTCGCGGGCGCGATCGGCGGCATGCCCGTCTGCCACGGCGCGGGCGGCCTCACGGCCCACGTCTCGTTCGGGGCGCGCACCGGCGGCGCCCCGCTCGCGATGGGCACAGCGCTCGTCGTCCTCGCGCTCGCGTTCGGCTCGGGCCTCGCCGCCCTTCTGGCCGCGTTCCCGCTTCCGCTGCTCGCGGCGCTCCTCGCCGCCGCGGGCCTTCTCCACATCGGCCTGCTCCGCGACCTGCGCGGAGCGCGCGACTGGGCGCTCGCCCTGCTCGTCGGGGCGATCGGCTTCCAGGCCAACCTGGCGCTGGCGCTCGCGGTCGGGCTCCTCCTCTGGTGGATCCCGTGGGGCGTCCACCGCTTCCGCGCGCGCGGCGCGGAGGCGGCCGCCTAGTCCCGGTTGCCCAGGAAGACGAGCGCGAAGTAGAGGAGCTGCGTCAGGGCGGCGAGGGCGCCGGCGACGTACGTGAGCGCGGCCGCGTTCAGCACCTTCTTGACGCCCCCGCCCTCGCCCGCGGTGACGAGGCCGAGGTTCTGGAGCTGGACCCGGGCCCTCCGGGAAGCGTCGAACTCGACCGGGAGCGTCACGAAGTGGAAGAGGACGGCCACCGCGTAGAGCGCGATAGCGACGAGCGCGAGGCCGACCAGGTTCAGGAAGATCCCGGCCAGGAGCAGCCACATCCAGAGACTCGAGGAGAACGCCACCGCCGGGAACATCGCCGAGCGGACGCGGAAGAACGAGTAGGCCTCCTGGTGCTGGATGGCGTGGCCGACCTCGTGCGCCGCGACGGCCGAGGCGCTCACCGACCTCTCGGAGAAGACGGGATGAGAGAGGTAGACGGCGCGCTTGCGCGGGTCGTAGTGATCCGAGAGCGGGCCGCCCGGCGACTCGCTGACCGGGACCTCGTGGAGGCCGTTCGCGTCGAGGACGGCGCGCGCGACCTCGCCCCCGGTCATCCCGTTCAGGACGGGCACGTGGGACTGCTCGGCGAACGACCGCTTCAGCCACCACTGCACCGCCAGGCCGACGACGAGGGGCGGGACGAGGAAGAGCAGGTAGAGGCCGAGGCCGTCCATCGACCGGATCGTAGCTGCGCGCGCGACGGTCGGGGAGGCCCGTTCCGGGGGTAACGTGTTCCGCGTGCCGGGCACGCTCCTCTCCGTCAACGTCGGCCTCCCGCGCGAGATCGAATGGCTGGGCAGGCGAGACACGACCTCGATCTGGAAGGAGCCCGTGGCCGGGCGCGCGCGCGTCGCGGGCGTCAACGTCGTAGGAGACGACCAGGCCGACCGCCGCTTCCACGGCGGCCCGGACAAGGCCGTGTACGCCTACGCGCGCGAGGACTACGAGTGGTGGGCCGAGGAGCTCGGGCGGCCGTTGGAGCCCGCCTCCTTCGGCGAGAACCTCACGCTCGACGGCGTCGACGTGACGGGGGCGGTCGTCGGCGAGCGCTGGAGGATCGGGACGGTCACGTTCGAGGTAGCCGGACCGCGGACGCCGTGCTGGAAGATCGGCGCACGCATGGACGACCCCGACTTTCCCGTGCACTTCGCCGCGGCCGGGCGGCCCGGCGCCTACCTCCGCATCGTCGCGGAGGGCGAGCTGGAGAGCGCCGACGCCGTCGAGATCGCCCACCGGCCCGGGAAGCACCGGCTCACGGTCGGGGAGGTGGCGCGGATCTACCACGGCGACCGCGCGCGCTGCGGCGAGTTCCTCGACGTGCCGGAGCTGGCGGAGGAGTGGCGCGCCTGGGCGGCGGAGCGCCTCGGCGGCGCGCGCACCCTCCTGCCGGGCTAGTGGTCAGACCGTCGCGGTCTCCGACGGCGTCTCCCTCAGCCGCCGGATCACGTCGGCGACGTCGGCGACCTCCTGCTCGAGGTCGCGCTGGTATTCCTCGAGGGCGCGAAGCCACTCCTCGCGGCTCGGGAAGCGGCGCCCTCCGAAGCCGGGGGCGCAGCGGCCCCGTCCGCGTCGATGACGACCGTGCATCGTTCACCTCCCTCCCTGCTCGTAGCGGGCGAGGAAGCCGGAGACGACCGTCTGCGCCCGACGCAAGGCGTCGGCCCAGCGGTCGAGCAGGCGGCTCCCCGCGTCGGTCAGCTCGTACGTGCGCTTGGCGGGCCCGGGCAGATCTGCGCTCCACTCCGAGGCGACGATGCCGTCTTCCTCGAGCGCGCGCAGGATGCGGTAGAGGTTGCCCACGTCGATCCGCGCGTCCTCGCCGGCCACCTCCGGCAGGCGCTCGAGCAGCTCGTAGCCGTGCATCGGCCGCTCGCGCAGGAGGAGCAGGAGCGCCGGCTCCAGGAAGCGCTCGACGCGGGCCTGCACCCGCCAGTGCCCCGGACGGACGAAGGAGCGCGTCCGGGCCCGCCGCCCGTGGCGGCGCGTCACGGCTTATCTGTGAAAGACATATGTAAGAGGCTAACAGAAGCCGGCAGTTGAGCAGGCGGGTTCTACGAGCGGCGGGCGCGCCGGTAGGCGAGGAGCGTCCCGACGACCGTGAGGACGAGCAGCGCCGCCTTCTTCCCGGCCAGCTTCGACTCGCCTCCCGCCCGCGAGCGCATGTCCACCGGGACCTCCTCGACTCGGAGCCCGGCGTCGCGCAGGCGGAGCAGCCCTTCGACCTCCGGCGCCCCCGTGCCGTACGGCTCGGAGAGCACCGGCATCGCCTTCGCGTTCACCGCGTAGAGACCGCTCGTCGCGTCGGCGAAGGGCCGGCCGAGCGCGATCCTCATGCCACGCCGCAGGAGCGACGTCCCCAGCCCGCGCGCCGGGCTGGGCCGGTAGCGATACGGCTCGTAGCCCTCGCCCGAGACGAAGCGCGAGCCCACCGCCACGTCGCAGACCCCCGAGCGCACGAGGACGAGCAACCGGGCGAGCTCCGAGACGGGGTGCTGGCCGTCGGCGTCCACCCGGCCGCAGTAGGCGTAGCCGTTCGCGGCCGCGAAGGCGTAGCCGGCCGCGACGCCGTACGGGAGGCCCCGGTTGCGCTCGAAGCGCTCGACGGCCGCGCCGAGCCGGCGCGCCACGCGCGCCGTGTCGTCCGTGGACCCGTCGTCGACGACGAGGACGTCGGCCTCCGGCAGCCCGGCGGCGAGCTCGGCGAGGACGGCCGGGAGGTTCTCCTCCTCGTTCCAGGCCGGGATGAAGACGAGCGTCTCGGCCATCAGCCGACCTCCAGCGTCTCGCCGTCCTCAGGTACGAGCGCGGCCGGGACCGCCGCCCGGACCTCTGCACGGGTCTCCAGGCAGTGGTCGATCGCCTCGAGGTGGACGACGACGACGGTAGTGACCCGCGCGACGACCTCGCTCACGTCGGGGCTCGTCATCACGAGCGGCCCGCCCGAGGTGAAGCAGGCGCCGCTCCCGTTCACGACGGCGACCGCCGGCCGGTGGCGCTCGATCGCCTCCTCCACCTCCGGGCACCACACCGTGTCGCCGGCGACGTAGAGCCCGTCGAGGACGAAGCCGCTCACCGGCCCCAGCTCGTCGGCGAGGGCGCCGTGCCCGTGCCGGCCGTCCGTGCGGTGGATCCGCAGCCCCTCCCAGTCGACCTCGTCCTCGACCGGGCGGGCGGCGAGGCCGAGCCCGAGCAGCCGCGCCTCGTCCGCGGGCTGGCAGAAGAGCGGCAGGTCGCGCGGCAGGAGACGCGCGCCCGTCTCGTCGAAGTGGTCGCGGTGGAGGTGAGTGACGATCGCAGCGTCGAGCCCGGCCACGATCTCCTCCGCCGGGAACGGCAGCGGAACGAGCGGGTTCCGGCGCGGATCGGGCGAGTCCTCGACCGGCGGCCGGGCGCCCTGCGCGTCGAGCATCGGCTCGACGAGGAGGCGGCGGCCGCGGATCTCGAGCAGGAGCGTGGCGTTCCGGACGAGCGTCAGCCGCACACCCGGAACGCTACAGCGCTAGGCCGGGCGGATGGGGTGCTCTCCCTGAAGAGCTCGTTCGGGTGTGGACGACCTTGATCTCGCTGTTCGCGGCGAGCCTGTGCTCGCCTGCGGCGGCCACCCTGCGTCTGCCCGTGCGGGTAGCCGCATCGTGGTACGGTCGGCGCGTGTCGAGGGACGAGGAACGCGTCGTCTGGAGCGGCCGGCCCTCCTGGCGTGGCCGGGTGTCCATCTTCGCGCCCGGGCTCCTGCTCGCCGTGCTCGTCCTCGTACTCGGCCTCTTGCTCGGCCTGGACGTCGTCCTCGCCCTCGTCCTCACGCTCGCGATCGCAGCGGTAACCCTCGTCTGGGGCCTCCTCGAGACGATCCGCTGGAGGTACACGATCACGAACCGCCGCGTCTTCGTCCGTCACGGCCTCGTCACCGTGAACGAGCAGACGGCCAGGCTCGAGCGCGTCCAGGACCTCCTGCTGCGCCAGTCGGTCTTCGACCGCCTCTTCGGCGTCGGGACGCTCGCGATCGACACCGCCGGCTCGGAGGGCGGCGCGCTCGAGTTCAAGGCGCTGCGCAGCCCGACCGAGGTTCGCGAGATCCTCGACTCGGCCGTCCGCCGCGAGCAGCAGGAGCTCTAGGCGGCCGGGACCGGCTCGGCGCTCGCGGCGCTCTGGGCCTTCCAGACGCCGTTCAGACCGCTCTGCATGTAGGCGTACATCGCGGGCGAGAGGACGAGGTAGAGGACGAGGCCGAGCCAGCCGTTGATCGGCGACTCGCCCGTGAGGCGCTGGGCCGCCTGCACGCGCTGGAACGTCGTCACGGTCGTCCAGAGCGCCGGCACGATCACGAGCGCGCCGGGAAAGAGGGCCAGCGTCGAGAGCGTCGGGTTGTCGCCGAGCTCGTCCGTGCCCTTCGCCCGGCCGTAGTCGGCCAGCTCGCGGTTGATGAAGTACCACCAGACCACGAGGTAGATGCCGAGCGTGACGACCACGAGGACCGCGACCGCGATCGGGTTGCGGACCTTCGCAGTCGAGCCGGTTCCTGCGATCGAGATCTCCTGAGCCATGGGCGTCCTTTCCGTCGAGCCGACCTGAAGGCTCACCCTACTCCTCGAGGCGGCCTGCACTCGCGGCGTGTTCGACCACGTCACGATCCGCGTCTCGGACCGCGAGGCTTCGGAGCGGTTCTACGGGATGGTGCTCGCGACGCTCGGGATGGAGCAGACGTGGAGCGACGAGCGCTACGCCGAGTGGGACGACTTCTCGCTCGCAGCCGCGAACGAGGAGAAGCCGGTGACGCGACGGCTCCACGTGGCGTTCGTCGCCCCGTCGCGCGCCTACGCGGGACGAGTTCTGGCGCGTGGGCGCGGACGCCGGCTACCGCGACGACGGCGCGCCCGGCCCCCGGCCGCACTACAGGGACGACTACTACGGTGCGTTCCTGCTCGACCCCGACGGGAACAGCGCCGAGGCGGTGCACCACGGGGCTCTCCGCTCAGGCGGCGTCGTCGACCACCTCTGGATCCGGGTCGCCGACGTCGCAGCCTCCAGGCGCTTCTACGAGACGATCGCGCCCCACGCCGGCTTCCGGGTGAAGCACGACGCCCCTGAGAGGGCGCAGCTCGCCGGCGCGAGCGGCTCGTTCTCCGTCGTCGCCGGCACGCCGACGGAGAACGTGCACGTCGCCTTCCCCGCCCGCGAGAACGCGACCGTCGACACCTTCCACCGCGCGGCGACCGGCGCGGGCTATGCGGACAACGGCGCTCCGGGGGGAGCGGCCCGAGTACCACGACGGCTACTACGGCGCCTACGTCCTCGACCCCGACGGGAACAACGTCGAGGTCGTGAGCCACAACCGCTAGCCGACCGGCTTCACCTCACGCCGGCTCCACCTCGAAGCGAACATCATCCCGCTCTCGCCCAGTGCGTGGCCGGGGGCCGCCCCAAAAAGAAAGTTGCCTCCTACCTCGCGTGGACGGTGCGCCAGGCATCCCAGGTGACCTTGAGGATCACGAGCGTGATGAGAAGGCCCACGATCGGATCGCCCTCTTCCCAGCCGAGACCGACGAGGGCTGCGCTCCCAACGACGCCCAAG
>DASTBX010000070.1:0-13037 GCA_035711645.1 Gaiellaceae bacterium | reverse complement strand
CCCAGAAGGTGCTCGAGGCGATCTTCGGCGACCAGGCGGTGCGCACGCTCGCCGCGCGCGCCCGCGAGGATCTCCTCGCGCGGATCGAGCGTCTCCTGCGTGAGGACGCTGCGCGCTTCGACGCGCTCCTCGACGAGGCGGCGCCCGAGGCGGAGAGCTTCGCCCGGCTCCACGAGGCGGTGGCTGCGATCCGCCGGGCCGCATGAGGCGCAGTCTCGACGAGCGCCTCGCCGTCCTCGGCGAGGCGGCCGACCTCGCGAAGGGACGGCTCCCCGACGACGCCGTCGAGCGGGCCCGCGCGGTCGTCGCGCAGGCGGGGGACCGGCTGGGCCTTGGGCTCGAGTCCACGGTCGTCGCGCTCGCCGGCCCGACCGGTGCCGGCAAGTCGCGGCTCTTCAACGCGCTCGCCGGGGAGGAGCTGGCGGCGGTCGGCCGGCGGCGGCCGACGACCTCCGCGAGCCAGGCGGCCGTCTGGGGGGACGGCGCCGACCCGCTGCTCGACTGGCTCGAGATCCCGCGCCGCCACCGGCTCGCGGCGGAGAGCCTCGACGGGCTCGTCCTTCTCGACCTGCCCGACTTCGACTCGGTCGAGGCCCTGCACCGGGTCGAGGTCGACCGCGTCGTCGGGCTCGCCGACCTCGTCGCCTGGGTGGTCGAGCCGCAGAAGTACGCCGATGCGGCGCTGCACGACCGGTACCTGCGCCCGCTCGCCTCGCACGCCGAGGCGATGGCCGTCGTCCTGAACCAGGCCGATCTCCTCTCCCCGGAGGACGTGGACGCCTGGCGCGCCGACGTCCTGCGCCTCCTGGCCGAGGACGGTGTCCGCGGCGCGCCGCTCCTCGTCGTCTCCGCTGAGACCGGAGCGGGACTGGACGAGCTGCGGCGGTTGCTCGCCGAGCGCGTGCGGGCGCGCGACGCGGCGGTCGCCCGGCTCGCGGCCGACGTGGACGACGCCGCAGAGGCACTCGGGGCTGCGTGCGGCGGCGGCCGCGCGGCCGGGATCCGGCGCGAAGATCGCCGTCGCCTGGCAGCCGCGCTCGAGGACGCCGCCGGAGTTCCGGCAGTCCTCCGGGCGGTCGAGGGCGCGCATCGGCGGCGCGGCGCTCTCGCGACCGGCTGGCCGTTCGTCCGCTGGGTGCGCCGCCTGCGCCCCGACCCGTTGCGGCGCCTCCGCCTGCCCGAGACGCCCCGCCCGGCTGTGCGCACGTCGCTCCCGCCGCCCACCGACGTTCAGACCGCCCAGGTCGCGACCGCGGCGCGGCGGCTGGCCGACCGCGCCGCCGAGGGTCTGCCGGAGCCGTGGCCCAGGCTCGTTCGCGACGCCGCCACTGCGCGCGACGAGGAGGTCGCGGATCGCCTCGACCGCGCCGTCTCCGGCGCCGACCTCCACGTGTCGCGCCCGCGCTGGTGGAGCCTCGCGTCACTCCTGCAGAAGGCGCTCGCGCTCGCCGTCCTCGCAGGCGGCCTCTGGCTGCTCGTCCTCGCGGTACTGGGCTACCTCCGCGTGGACGAGGTCGTACCGCTTCCGGAGGCGTACGGCATCCCGATCCCGACCTGGCTGCTCGCCGGCGGCGCGCTTGCGGGGATCGCGCTCGCATTTCTCGCGCGCGTCGTGAACGGCGTGGGCGCACGACGGCGAGCCCGCGCGGCCGCGCGCTCGCTCCGGGCCCGGGTCGAGGACGTCGGCCACGAGCTCGTCGTCGCCCCGGTGGAGGCCGAGCTCGACGTCGAGCGGCGGCTCTGCGACGCGGTCGCGAAAGCCCGCCGTAGCGAGAGGCGCCGTCGGTGAGCCGGGATCCCGTGGGCGTCCTCCGCGGGATCCTTCCGCTCGCGGTCGCGGTCGGCCGTGGGGTGCGCACGCTCGGGCTCGTCGGGCTCGGGGCGGCGGCGGGGCTCGTCCTCGCCGTCCTCGCTCGCTGGACGCCGAGCGACGGGGAGGGCTGGGCCGGGCTCGTCGTCCTGGGCATCCTGCTTGCCGTCCCGCCGGCGGTCCTGCTCGCGTTCGCGCTCGTCCTCGGCGAGGTGGTCGAGCTGCCCGACAAGCTGCGCGGCTACCCGGGTGCCACGCGCCGGCACGCCGCGGAGCTCCGCGAGCTCGTCCAGGACGCGCAGGCGCGCGAGCGGCCGGCCTGGCGGCGCCTGCCGGGGAGCACGTGGCGCCTCGCGACGCTCGCGCGCTCGGCCCGCGACCTGCTCGCGCCCCACGCGCCGCTGCTTCCGCTCTTCAGCGTGCCGTTCCTCGTCGCCACGCTCGTCGCGGCGCTCATCGTGCCCGTCCTCGTCGTCGCCGCACTCGTGCTGCTCCTCGTGGCGACTACTGCGTAACGGCGCCGAGCGGCCTAGATCGAGTGCGCTGGGTCCGTGCTCACTGGCTCGGCGGGGGCGCGTCGGGATCGTTCTGCCAGAGTCCGAACTCGTTGCCCTCCGTGTCCTTGCAGAGCGAGAACCAGCCCATGCCGGGGACGGGCAGCGCCTCTCCCGCCTCGCCGCCGAGCTCATTGACGCGGGTTGCGCCGGCGTTTATGTCGTCGACGTCGAGATAGACGCGGGTGCCGCGCTTGTCCGGCGGGTCGGGCGCGTAGATCGCTGCGCCGCTCGTCTCCGAGAGCCGGGTCATGTGGTACTCGGTCGGCCCCTCGAACGTCTGCCAGTCCCAGCCGAAGAGCGAGCCCCAGAACTCACGGGATCGCGCCGTGTCTCCGGCCGGGATCTCCAGGTGCACCATCTGTCCTGGCATCGACCTTCTCCTTCCGTTCGTTCTCCGGCGCAGCCTGCGCGCGCCTCCTGCATTCAATACGACGAGCGAGCGCAAGCGTTTTCGACACCCGGGCGAGGCGTCACGCGTCCTTGCGCGCGCGGCTGGGGGCGACCCGCGGGGGCTCGTCCGGCTGCTTCGGGTAGACGGGTGGCCAGGGAGCGTCCTGGAGGCCCGCGGCCCGGTCGCGCTCGTGGAGGGCTAGTAGCGGCTCGAGCGACTGGGGCTGCTCGTTCATCGCCGCCCATGGGTCGCCGTGCGCCGCGAGCCGCTCGGGCACGGTCGCGATCGTCAGCTCGTCGGGGTGGAGGGTGTCGATTTCGTCCCACGTCAGGGGCGCGGAGACTTGGGCGCCGGGACGGGCGCGCACGGACCAGGCGCCGAAGACGGTCTTGTGCGGCGCGTTCTGGTTGTAGTCGACGAAGACGCGGCGCCCGCGCTCCTCCTTCCACCACGCCGATGTGACGAGCACGGGGCGGCGGCGCTCGAGCTCGCGCGCGACCGCGACGGCGGCGGCCCGCACCTGAGAGGAGTCCCAACGCGGCTCGAGCCGCACGTAGACGTGGAGACCGCGGTTTCCCGTCGTCTTCGGGTAGCCGACGATCCCGAGCTCGTCCAGCAGCCGCCGCACCTCGGCGGCCGCAGCGCGAACCTCGTCGAAGCCGACGCCCGGCTGTGGGTCGAGGTCGAGTCGCAGCTCGTCCGCCACGTCCGGACGGTCGTGAAGGTGCGGCCAGACGTGGAAGCCGAGGCAGGCCAGGTTCACCGCCCACGCCACATGCGCCATGTCGGCCAGCACGAGCGCGCGGGAGGTCGTCCCGTTCGGCGTGCTGACGATCGTCGTCTGCAGCCACTCCGGCGCCCCTTCGGGGACGCGCTTCTGGAAGAACGACGTGCCCTCCGCGCCGTTCGGGAAGCGCTGCATGAGGGTAGGCCGCCCCCCGGAGGCGCGGAGGAACGGCTCGGCGACCGCGAGGTAGTAGCGCACGAGGTCGAGCTTCGTCTCCCCGCGCTCCCGGAAGAAGACCTTGGCCGGGCTCGTCACCGTGATGGCGCGCCCGTCGAAGTCGAGCACGTGCTCGTCGGTCACAGCGCGAACCGTAGCCCGCACCGAGGGGGCTCGCCGGTCGAGACGAGAGCCTCAGGGACTCACCTTGCGGACGCGCCGGTTGCCGACGTCTGCGATGTAGACGTGGCCGACGTCGTCGACACGCTTCACGTGGACCGTGAGCGCGCGCGCCGGCGCCCGCTAGTCGTCCCGCCGCCTACCGGCGCGCCCGGCGGCGCCGTCGCAGTCTCAGACGACTCCGGCGTCGTCGTGGGCCCCGTGATCCTGGCCACCGTCGCGTTCCAGACGAGCACCGTCTCGTCCCAGCCTTCGTCTCGTCCCTCGCCGGGCGGAGCCTCGTCGGAGCCCGCCCTCACGCCGCGACCTCCTGTCCCGCCGGGGTGCGCGCCGGGCTCCTACGCCGCAGGCTCCGACGGCTGCTCGAGCGCCTCAGGATGTGCTTCGCGACCCGCTTCCCGTCCTTGCCCGCTCCCACGACGAGCATGGAGGCGAAGGAGTGCAGGAACGGCAGCCCGACGAAGTAGAGGCCGGGCGAGGAGGGGACGGCGCCGCCCTCCTGCTCCGGGAATCCGTCCGGATCCTCCGGCAGGGGCGGGCGGATCCACCCGTAGTCGTTGCGGAAGCCCGTGCACCAGATGACGTTCGCAGCGTCGACCACACGGCCGTTCGCCAGCACCGGCTTTCCGTCCTCGACGCCGACGGTCCTTTCGAGGACGCGCTCGACGCCGGCGTCCTCGAGATCGGCCCTCTTCACCCGCAGCAGCGGGCCGCCGTGCGAGCGGATCTTGGGCTTCGCCTTGCGGCCCATCGGCGTCGAGACGGTGAGCACCCGCGTGGCGACGAACCGAAGGAGCGGAAACACGACCCGCCCGGCTCGTCCCTCGATGTCGAACGGAATCTGCCCCGTGTCGGGCCCCGAGAGCGTCGTCGCGTAGCCCGCCCGCGCGACCTCGTAGGCGATGTCTCCGCCGGAGTGTGCGGCGCCGACGACCAGCACCGGTCCCTCCCGAAGCTGAGCGGGGCTGCGGTAGTCGGCGGAGTGCAGCTGCGTGATCGCCTTGTCGAGCTGGTCGGCGAACGCGGGGATCACCGGATGCTCGTGCTGGAAGACGCCGGTTGCGACGACGACGTTGTCGGCCTCGATTCGGCGCGCGCCGGCGGTGACGACGTATCCGTCACCGTTCCGCTCCAGCCCGTCCACGGCGACGCCGGTTCGGACCGGAAGCTCGAGGCGCGTCGCGTACTCCTCGAGGTAGTCGGCCATCTCGTATCCGCTCGGGAACGAGCCCGGCCGGGCCGGAAACCGCATGCCCGGCAGCCCGTCCAGGCGCGCCGGCGAGTAGAGGCGCAGCGACGGCCATCGTTTTCGCCAGGAGTCTCCGATCCTGTCGTTTGCGTCGAGGATCACGCACGAGTGCCCTCGCCTCGTCAGGTGGTATCCGACGGCCAGGCCTGCCTGGCCGCCGCCGACGATCACGGTCTCGAAGCGCTCGGCGTTCTGTGTCCGGGTCATCGCGTCCTCCCTGCGTTGGGTCTCCCAGGCGACGGTAGGTCGCTGAACGCCGTCCCGCTTCGCCCGAAACCACCAACCTGGAGCCGGGAGCGCCGTGGTCGGTTCTGACCACGGCGCTCCCTTCAGACGAGGTCGCGCTCGAACGCGAACGCGCTCGCCGCGGTTCGGGACGACACCCCGAGCGTGGCGAAGATGTTCTGGATGTGTCGCGCGACCGTGTGCTCGCTGATGACCAGCGACTCGGCGATCTCCCTGTTGCTCATGCCGGCGGAGACGAGGCGAAGTACTTCGACCTGGCGCGGCGTCAGCCCGTGGGCCGCCTCGGTGCTCCGCCGGGAGGGGCTGAGCCGGGCCAGGTCGGGTGCCGCCCCGAGCTCGGCGAAGATCTCACGCGCGGCCTCCAGCTCCAGCGCGCCCGCGTCGCGGTCGCCGAGCGCGCGGCATGCCTCGGCGACGAGCGCGCGCGCTCGCGCCGCGTCGTAGGGCGCGCCGAGCTCCTGCCACGTCTCGGCGGCCCGGCGCAACGACGCCAGCGCCGAGCGGGGGTCTCCCGCCGCGAGGTCAGCGGTTCCGCGCGCCTGCGCGACCAGGGCGGCGAGCAACGCGCTCTCATAGCGGCCGGCGATCTCCTCGAGTTCCTCGCAGCCGGCACGCGCCTCCTCGAGGTCGCCTGCGGCCACCATGATCTCGACGTACGCGGGCAGGAGGTTCGCGCGCCTCAACGGCTGCCGGGCCTCGCCGAGCGCGCGCCGGATCGTCGCTGCGGCCGCCGCTCCCTGCCCCTGGGCCTGCCGCAGGAGCGCCATGCCCGGCTGGGGCTCCCAGCCGAACCGGCTCGCCTCCCGGTAGGCCTGCTCGGCCTCTCCGAACTCGCCGCGCAGGCGGAGGAGCTCTCCCTGCCGGTAGAAAGCCTGGGCGGCCGCCGCCCGGTTGTAGCCCCGCGCGAGGCGTTCGCCGGCCCGGCGCGCCTCCTCGAGTGCGTCGCGCCAGTCGCCGTGCAGCTGCATGATCTCGGCGCGGTGGACGAGGCAGCGACCCGTGAAGGCGACGAGGTCCCGCTGCTCCTCGCACCACCGCGTCAGGACAGCCGTCCACTCCTGCGCCCGGCGAACCTCGTACACCTCCTGGCAGGCGAGGATGACGCCGCAGTAGACGACCCCAGTGGCGATCGGGGAGAGCTTCCCGCCACCCACCGTCACCATGGCCTCGTCCAGAAGCGCGAGCCCCTCCTTGACGCGGCCCGCTTTGATCAGCATGGATCCCTGCGCCTGAAGCGTGAGCGCGTAGCCCTCTGCGTGGTCAAAGCGCTTGGCCATGGCCGCCGCTTCGGACGCGACTTCCGCCGCGGCGGTGAAATCCCCGGCGGCTTCGTGCTGGAAGACGAGCGGTATCAGCAGGTAGCCGCGCTCAACCGAGTCCTCCTCCCCGACGAGCTCATGGGCACGCCGGAGCCATCCGCCGGCCGGCCCCATCTCTCCACGAAGGGCGTGAGTGATGCCTACCCAGAACGCGCACCGGACTGCAGGGGAGGAGGCGCCCGATGCCAGGTAGCCGTGATGAGCGCGCTCCAGGAAGCTGAGGTACTCGTCGTCCATGCCGAGCATGTAGGCGGATGTCGCGAGCAGCTCCAGGTCCTCGGGCCCGAGTGGAGCAGCGCGGTCGGCCTGTAAGAGCGACTCGCGGGCGTCCCTCCAGCTACGGCGACCGTACGCGGCGCGACCTCGCTCGAGCTCCGTCACGCCTTCGCTCCCGCCGCCATTGCTCGCCAAAGGCTCGAATACGGTGCGCCGACGGTCAGCGCCAGTCGACGGCGACCAGCTCGATCGGCTCGTCGAAACCCTTGAGCGTCTCCAGGCGCGGCTCGGAGAGCGGGAAGCGCGTGCCGCCGTCGAGGCTGTCCCGGCTGACGAGGATCTCGCCGCCGCCGGCGAGCGCGCCGATGCGCGCCGCCATGTGCACGCCCTGGCCCGCGTAGTCGGCGTCCTCCTTGTGGAACGCGCCGCCGGTGTGCATGCCGATGCGGACGTCGGGGGCGAGCGGCTCGTGCTCGTCGAGCGCGCGCTGGATCCCGGCCGCCGCCTCGACCGCCGCCGCGGGGCTCAGGAATGCGGCGAAGTAGCCGTCGCCCGTCTGCTTGATGACCTCGCCGCCGGCCTGCTCGATCAGCTCGCGAAGCTTCCGGTCGTGCCAGGTGAGGAGCTTGCGCCACTTCTCCTCGCCGAGCACCTCGACGAGCTTCGTCGAGTCGACAATGTCGGTGAACATGAACGTGCGCCGCGTCTGCGCCTCGCCGAGGAGCTCGGAGACGCGCTGGAGGTCGAGGGCTGCGCCGAGCCGCGCGAACGTGGCCTTGGCCGCCGTGAGCTCCTCCCGCGCGCCGTCCTCGTCCCCCTGGCCGCGGTAGACCAGGCCCAGCAGCATCCGTGCCTCCGCCGTCTCGTAGGGCGCCCCGACCTTGTCCCACGTCTCGCGCGCGAGCCGGAGCGCCGTCTCGGCGCCCTCCCAGTCGTGCTCCGCGAGCCCGATCTTGCCGCGCGCGAGCTGGACGTTCCCCTCGAGCGACGCCGACCGGCGCTCGCCCAGGCGGTAGCGGTCGGCGATCTTCTCCAGCTCGTCCGCCGCCATGCGGGCGCGCCGGATCTCTCCCGTCGCCAGGGCGATCTCGACCTCGGCGGGCAGACGGCGTGTGCGGGCGAGCGGGTCGAGCGCCTCGTCCGCGAGCGCCCGCTTCAGCGCGGTCGAGGCGGCGTCGAGCTTGCCCTGCGCGAGCCGCAGGAGTGCGAGCCCCGGCTGCGGGTCGCGGCCGAGCTCGCTCGCCTTCCGGTAGGACTCCTCCGCGGCGGCGAAGTCGCCGCGCCGTCGCCGGATCTCGCCGATCTCGTAGAAGCCGCCCGCCGTCACGAAGCGGTTGTACTCCTGAAGCTCGTCGCACGCCTGCACCGCCTGCTCTTCCGCTTGCGGCCATTCGCCGCGCAGGCGCAGGATCTCGGCGCGGTGGATGCGGCAGGCGCCTGGGAAGCCCGTTACGTCCAGACGGTCGCACCAGCGGTTCGCCACGTCCGTCCACTCGGCCGCCCGGCCGCAGTCGCCGAGCGCCTGACAGGAATGGATGGTGACGCAGTAGACGAGTCCAGTGGCGAGTGGCCTGAGCTCCCCGCCCACAGCGGCGGCCGTCGCCTCGTCCAGCAGGGCGAGCCCCTCGGTCACCTCGCCCTTCGAGACGAGAACGGTGCCTTTGAAGACCAGCGCCATAGCTTCGAGGTTGCGGTCGCCGAAGCGCGCGCCGATGTCGTGCGCCCGGTCGAGCTCCCTGCTTGCGGTGTCCAGCTCGCCCATGTCGAGTGCGGACATGCCATGCGCGAGCGCGAGGTGCCCGTGCGCGATACCTTCCTCCTCGTTCGCGAGCAATCGCTCGGCGCGCGCGAGCCATCCGCCCGCGACCGACATCGCGGCCCGATTCGCGTGGTCGATGGCGACCGTGATGGCGAGCAGCGCCGCCTGCTGCGTCTCCCCGACCTCGAGCGCGGCAGCATGGGCCCGCTCGCGCAGCCGGATCGCCTCGTCCAGGCGGCCGGTCCACCACGCGGCCTCGGCGAGGTTCTGGAGGTCCTCGGCCTCGAGCCGACCGGCCGCGTCGGCATTGCCGAGCAACTCGTACGCCTCGCGCCAGGCGTGCTTCTGCGCGGCCTCCCGACCGGCTGCGAGGGGGTCGTCCGCGACCTGCGTCACTGCCTGTCGGATTGTACGCCTAGCCGTGCTCGGCCTTCTCGGCGTCCTCCTTCGTCCGGTGCACCGTGCCGTCCGGGTGCTCCGGCGGGGAGTAGAGCGAGTACAGCTTCACGTCGCCCGGGCCGGTGTTGACGACGTTGTGCCAGACCCCCGCCGGGACGATGATCGCCCAGTCGTCCTCGACCTCGTGCGTCTCCTCGATGTCGTCCTCGCCGCGGCCGAGCTCGACGCGCGCGCTGCCCTGCTCGAGCCGCAGGAACTGGTCGAGGTGGGGGTGCATCTCGCGCCCGATGTCCTCTCCGGGGCCGAGCCGCATGACGGTGAGCTGCGTGTGCTCCCCGGTGTAGAGCACGGTGCGAAACGTGTCGTTGTCGAGCGTCGCTCGCTCGACGTCGGCCACCCAGCCGATCATCGCCGCCCTCCTTTCGTCGGTTCTCGGCCAGCGTAGCCCGGCGCGGCGGCGGAGACCGGGTGGGCGGGGGCGGTTGCTAGCCTGAGGTGCTTCGCCTAAACCAAGGAAGGAGGTGAGCGCGTTGCTCGCACTCACCGACAACGCGGTTCAGGCCGTGAAGCACATCGTCGCCTCGACGGAGGGAAGCGCCGAGACCGGCGGTCTGAGGATGGTCGCCGAGCGGACGGGCGCGGACGTCAACTTCGCCCTCAGCGTCGTTCCGCTGCCGGCGGAGGAGGACGCGGTCGTCGACGAGCAGGACGCGCGGGTGTTCCTCGATCCCGAGGCGGCCACGCTTCTCGACGACAAGGTCCTCGACGCGGTGGTCGACCAGAACCGGATCTCGTTCGCGATCGCCGATCAGGGCGCGGCGTAGGCCGCGGAGGCAGCGCGCGGAGAGGCGGTCCGGACCAGAGGGACGCCTCTCCGCGCCGGTTACGCGGCCATCGCGACCACTCGGTGCAGCCCGGCGACCTCGAGCGAACGCCAGGTCTCGCCCGCGTCGTCGCTCTCGAGGAGGCGGCCGTCGCGGAGGCCCGCGACGAGGCGGCCGTCGGCCCACGCGAGCGCGTACGGCATCGTCTCGAGCGGGCGGGGAAGGCCGAGGTCGAGCTCCTCCCACGGGCCGCCCGCGCTCCAGCGCCAGAGGCCGGCGCGCGCCGGCCGGTCGCCGTGCGCCTCGAAGGGACCGGGGGCAGCCGAGACGTACCAGCGGTCCGGATCGGACGGGTCGACGGCGAGCGCCCACGTGTAGTGGCGGTCGCGGCCGTCGTCGGCCGGCTCCCAGGTCTCGCCGCCGTCCCGGCTCCATGCAGCGCCTCCCCCGGCGGCCTCGTACGCGCGCCCGGGCTCGGTCGGATGCCAGGCGAGGGCGTGGACGTCGGGCTGGGCTCCGGGCCGGTGGTCGGCCCACGTCTCGCCGCCGTCGGTCGTGCGCATGAGGCCACCGAGCTCGATGCCGACGAGGACGAGGCCCGCCTCGTGCGGGCTCGGCGCGATCCAGCGGACGTGGGAGGTCCACGGCCGCGGCGGGAAGCTCCAGGTCGGCGCCGACGGCAGCTCGCGGAGGGCCGCCAGCTCCCGCCATGGCTCGTTCTCGCGGCGGACGTAGAGCGCGCTCGGCTCGCAGCCGGCGTAGAGGGCGCCGTCCGGCCCGAAGGCGACCGAGAAGACGTCGGGCGCGGGCAGGCCCGCGTCGGCCCACGTCGCGCCGCCGTCGTCGCTCGTCCAGACGCCGGCGCCTCGCGACCCGGCCGCGATCCGCTCCGGGCGTCGCGCGTCGACGGCGACCGCGTGGAGGCCCGGGCGCTCGAGCAGCAGCTCCCCCTCGGCGTCCGTCGCCCGCACCAGGCTTGCGCCCGTCGCGACGAGCAGCCGGGTCACCGACCGGCGATGAGCTCGGGGTAGCGGCCGGCGTCGAAGTCGCGGATGAAGCCGCCCAGCCCGTGCTCGAACTCGACGTCCCGGCCGTACGCGCGCCCGTAGCCGACGACGAGCACGCCGAGGTCCTCGAACGCCCGCTCGAGCACGCAGCCGCCTCCGTCCCAGGCCGTGCACGCGGCCGGCAGCTCGTAGAGCGCATCGGCGCCTCGCGCGACCCGGATCCGGTTCACGCGGCGGAGCACCTCGTCGAGCGGGCCGTCCGGCGGCGCGGCCGGCCCCGGCCTCTCCGGCGCGAATTCGGTCACGGACCGAGTCTACGCAAGGCCCGCCGCACGCGAGGGGCGGGGAGTGCTCCCCGCCCCTCGCGTCGTCAGATCGGTCTGCCGGCTACTGGTCGGCCCAGTATGCCGCCGTGCCGACCATCGGCCACTCGCGCTCCGGATCCGCTCGGTAGAGCGGATTCATCGCGAAGTTGACCAGCCGCGCCGTGCCGGCGTCGTTCAGCCCGTGGACGACGAACGGCGATCCGGGAGCTCCCGCGGAGTCCGGCTCGTCGCTGTGCCACATGCCCGAGAGGAGGATGTCCGTCAGTGGCAGCCGCGCGTCCACCGTGAACGTCCCGGGCACTGCGGAGAACCAGATCGGCGGATCGACGATCGCCGTGTCCTCCGCCGGGTAGGCGCCCGTGATTGGGCTGTCGGAGCCCTCGTTGAGCCAGCGGATGATCCCGCTCTCGCCGACGTTGTCGTCGCCGGGAGGCACCGAGTCGTCGACGACGAGCCCGGTCGTCTGGAGCCCGCTCACGAGGAAGGCGGCGCCGTTCACGCCGGAGCCGATGTACCCGCCGCCGGCCGCGAAGAACGCCGTCAGCCGTGCCTGTGCGGTCGCGTTTTCCGCGCTGGGCCAGCCGCCGGTGTTCCAGACGATGTCGTAGTTGACCAGCGGATCGGTCGGGGCCGAGTTCAGCGCCCCCGTCGACATGAAGTCCACCGGGAACTCGAGGTTTCGGAGCGACCAGACGTCCTGGTTCACACCGCCGGTGAGGGCGAGGATCCGCGGGACGCGGTCGACGGGGTCGGTCGCGTCGGGCAGCGCCGCGGCCCGTACGCGCCGGAACGTGATCCCGTTTGCGCGGCCGACCGCGCCGAGCGTCGCCTTCGTGGCCCGGTCGGCCGCGAAGAGGATGGTCCCGGCCGGGAGCGTGTCCCCCCGCGCCGCCTCGAAGGCCTCGAGCGCCATCTCGGCCGTGAGGCCTTCGCCGACGACCCGGTTGAGCACCCGCACGGCGGTCGGCGAGTCGAGCTCGAGAGCGTACGCTTCCGCGCGGCCTCGCTCGACGCCGCCGTCCAGGCGGCTCGGCTTTGAGATCTCGTTCGTCCTCGGCGCGAACGCCGCACCGAGCGGGATCTCCGCGATGTCGGCGCCCCACAGGTAGCCGTGGCTCCACGCCGCCGGCGGTGCGTAGAGGATGCTGATCCGGTCGGAGATGTCGACGCCGATGTTGAGCGCCGTGTCGGCCAGGCCGCGATGAGCCTGGTCCATCCAGACGACGTACGAACCGCGCTCGAACGTTTGACCTCCGAAGCTCGCGTTCTGCTTTAGCTCGTGCACCTCGATGCCGTTCCGGAGCAGCCACCCGACGAGCCTGTTCGCCTCTGCGTCGGACCGCTGACCTGCTCCGAGCGGGATCACGTAGGCGGTCGGGAACTCCTTCATCCAGTTGTTGTCGATGTGGAACGGCGGCGGGCAGCAGTCCACGCGGGGCTCGCCCGCGACGCCGCGGCGATACCGTTCCGCCTCGTCGTAGAGCATCTCGTTGCGGTTCGCGACCACGTACTCGAGTGACGACGTGGTCACGATGTACTGCGTCTCGTAGGCGCCCAGGCGGCCGAGCGCCTGGTCGATCGTGTCGCCGGGAACGCCGCAGTCGTCGTCGGTCTGGTTGCACATCTCGACCGTCGAGCCGTCGAGGCCGACGTGCTGGGCGTACATCGGGGTGTAGAACGGGCCCCAGTCGTCCCAGCTCTCGGCGACCGCCGGGCCGGGCAGGGTGCCGTCGTCGCAGACGCCGCCCTCGCCGGGCGGGTCGGGATCGCTGCCGTCGGCGCACCAGTGGTTGATCGGGCGCGTGACGTTG
>DASTBX010000069.1:0-3600 GCA_035711645.1 Gaiellaceae bacterium | reverse complement strand
GGACACGGTGCTCACGGGCGGCGTCTGGGACACGTTCCTGCTCGTGCCTCCTCTGCTCGACCGTCCGGTCGAGCGGATGCTCGTGATCGGGAACGCCGGCGGCACCGTCGCGCGGGCTTACGGCGAGCTCTATCCGGACGTCGCGATCGACGGGGTCGAGATCGACGGCGAGGTGACCGACGCCTCGCGCCGCTACCGCGGTCTCGACGACAACCCGCGGCTCGACGTGATCACGGCCGACGGCCGGCCGTATCTCGAGCTGACCGACGGCGCCTACGACGTCATCGTCGTGGACGCCTACCACCAGCCGTACATCCCGTTCCAGCTCGCGACCCGCGAGTTCTTCGCCGCTGCGCGCGAGCACCTGAGGCCGGGAGGCGTCGTCGCGCTCAACGTCGCCGGGGTTCCCGACGACGAGCGGCTCTCGGAGGCGATCGGGAGCACCGTGCTGGCCGAGTTCCCGCAGGCCTGGCGCTGGCGCCCCCTGCGCTTCAACGAGCTCATGCTGGCCTTCGACCGCCCGGTGGAGCGCGAGGAGCTCCTCGCCCGTGTCGAGGGGGCGCCCGAGGTGGTCGGCGTCCTCGTGCCGCTCTTCCAGGACGGCCTCGCCGCCGTGCGGGGGGGCGAGCGGCCTCTGACCGACGACCGGGCGCCGGTCGAGTGGCTCACCGACCAGATGATCATCGACTACGTCGCGCGCGGCGGCGAGCTCGACGAGGACTACCTGCCGACGCGCCCGTAGAGCGGCCCCGCGGCGAGCGCGCCCAAGACCGCTCCCGCGGCGAGTACCTGCACGGACGCCGGAAGGCCCCCCGAGCGATGCCAGCCCGGCACGCGGTGACTGGGAAAGAGCTTGCGTCCTCCGGGACGGGGTAGCCGGAGGACGTGCTCGAGGTCGGGGGCCGAGGCGGCCGCCGCGCCGACGACGACGGGGTCGAGCGGCCCTCGTCCGGCGGCGAGCAGGAGGAGCCCGGCCATGCCGCTCACCGTCTCGAAGGAACGCGAGGCGACGTCCTGGTGCGGCACCGCGTCCCCGGCGGCGTGGGCGAGGAGGCCGAGCGCGAGCGCGCGGCCGCGGGAGCCGGCGAGCATGCCCGCCAGGGCTCCCGAGGCGACGTGGAGGGAGACGATCATCGGCGCAGAATCTTCCCCGGCGGGTCGAAACGCAGCCGCCGGCTCGATTAGCATCGCACGCACATGACAGCACGCCTCGCGCTCGCCGCCTTCGTCGCCGTCCTCGTCGCGGCGGCGCCTGCGGGCGCGCAGGATCCGCCGCCGCCTCCCGACCCGGAGCCGGTCGTCCAGGCGGGGGTCACGGTCGCCGGCGTCGACCTCGCCGGAATGACCGCCGCGGAGGCCGGTGCGGCGCTCCAGGCCTTCTTCGACCGGCCGCTCGCCTTCACGCTCCAGGGCAAGCCGCGGTCGGTGCGGCCCGCCGTGCTGCGAGCGCGCTCGCGGGTCGGTCGAGCCGTCGACGCGGCGCTCCTCGCGGCGCCGGACACCGCTCTCGCTCTCGACGTCCGCGTCCGTACGCGGCCGTTGCAGAGGTGGCTCCGCCGGCTCGCCAGGACGTACAACAGGGCGGCCGTCTCGACGCGGGCCGTGCTCCGCGACCTGCGTCCGCGGCTCACGCGGGCCAGGCCGGGCCGGACGCTGCGGCAGCTGCCTGCCCGGCGAGAGCTGGCGCGGGCCCTGCGCAGGCACGTACGCGACGTCGGCGCCCTCCCCGTGAGGACGATCAGGGCAAAGGTGAAGCCGTCGACCTTCGGTCGCGTGGTGGTCATCCGTCGCGGCTCGAAGCTCCTGACGCTCTACCGGCCGGCCGGAGCGGGCCCGATGCGCGCCCGGGCGCACTTCCGGGTCGCCACCGGGATGGCGGCGTATCCGACCCCGGTCGGCAACTTCCGGATCGTGACGAAGCAGCGCAACCCGTGGTGGTACCCGCCCTCGGCCGGCTGGGCGGCGGGCGCGTCGCCGATCCCGCCGGGGCCCGGCAACCCGCTCGGGACGCGGTGGATGGGCCTCAACGTCGGCGCGGTCGGGATCCACGGCACGCCCGACGCCGCCTCGATCGGCTACTCGGCCTCGCACGGCTGCATCCGCATGTTCATCTCGCAGGCGGAGTGGCTCTTCGAGCGCGTGAGCGTCGGGACGCCCGTCTTCATCCGCGCGGCGTAGCCGAGCGGGACGGCCGGCGGCGGGGCCGGCGCTAGACTGGACCCCGGTCGATGGCCAGCCGCGTGAAGATCGTTCTGCAGGCGGCGGCCGTCCTCGTGGTCGCCTCCCTCGTCGTGCTCCTCGGCTGGCAGGTGGCCGAGAAGGAGGAGGGTCGCGGCCTCTCCGGGGCTCTCGAGCGGGGGGAGCGCCCCGCCGCGCCCGAGCTCACCTTCGAGTCGCTCGACGGCGAGAGCGAGATCAGGCTCGGCGACTACCGCGGCAAGGCCGTCGTCCTCAACTTCTGGGCATCGTGGTGCATCCCGTGCCGGACGGAGGCGCCACTCCTCCAGGAGGCGTGGGAGCGCTACCGCGGGGACGGGCTCGTGGTGCTCGGGATCGACGCGCAGGACCTGCGCGGGGACGCGCGCCGCTTCGTGGAGCGCTACGGGCTCACGTATCCGATCGCCTACGACGGGAACGGCGCGAGCCTCGGCCGCTTCGGGAACACGGGCTTCCCCGAGACGTGGTTCGTCGGGCGGGACGGCCGCCTGGTCGGCGAGCACATCGTCGGCGAGTTCGACCGCGAGCAGCTCGAGCGGAACGTCGAGGCCGCCCTCGACACGCCGACGCGATGACGCGCACGCTCCTCATCGCCCTGCTGTCCGTCCTCGCGCTCGCCGGAGCCGCCGCCGCGAGCGAGCAGGCTCCGACGCTTGCCGAGCTCGAGCGCGAGGTCATGTGCCCGACGTGCAAGACGACGCTGGAGCTCTCCGACGCCCCCGTGGCCGACCGGATGCGCGCGTTCATCCGCGAGCGCATCGCCGCCGGCGACACGAAGTCGGAGATCAAGGACGCGCTCGTGGCCCAGTTCGGCGAGGCCGTGCTCGCCGCGCCGCCGCGCGAGGGCTTCAACCTGCTCGCCTGGGTCCTGCCGCTCGTCGGCGCGGCGCTCGCCGCCGGCGCGCTCGGGCTCGCGCTGCGCCGCTGGAGCCGGACGCGGGCGGACCCGGCTCCGGTCGAGCCGTCCAGCAACGGCCGTCCGCCGCTCGACCCCGAGCTGGAGCGGCGGCTCGACGAAGAGCTCGCGCGTTACGACGCCTGAGCAGGCACGGTGGAAGCCAAGATCCCGCTCGCGTTCCTGGCCGGTCTCGTCTCGTTCGCGACGCCGTGCGTCCTGCCGCTCGTGCCGGGCTACCTGGCGGTCGTCTCGGGAGGGGAGGTCGGCGGTGGTGGGCGGCGCGTCTTTCTCGCCAGCATCCCGTTCGTCTCCGGGTTCACGGCGGTCTTCGTCGGCCTCGGCGCGGCGGCGGCCGCGGCGGGCGGGCTCGTCGGCGAGAACCGGGAGCTCCTGCTCGCGGTCGCCGGGCTCGTCGTCGTCGTGCTCGGCTTCGCCATGATGGGCCTCCTGCCGCTGCCCTTCCTCGACCGCCTCGCCGCGCCGGG